>NZ_JBHFFD010000010.1:0-1823 GCF_043359565.1 Shewanella sp. S23-S33
ACTATTGAGCACCTCGTCGCGCAGGAACTTTTGCTCGACGGCCAACGGTTGACCGGCGATGTCATAAGACTGCTGGATGTTTAGGCCGGCAGGCGACCAGCCCAATATTAAGCGGCCGCGCATATTATGGCCAGCGGAGGCGTCGGCGTCGCCATAGCTGCAGCGCGCGCTCACGCGCGTGATATTTGCCGCGTCGGTTTCGCGGATGCGGCTGAGTCGATGCAGGATATCATAGCTATGGTGCTGTTGCTGATGGCGGTCATTCTGCTGCCAGACTAGGCCGCGCTCGGCGTCGAATAGCGCACATTGGGCACCGGCATCCTGGCTGTGGATGGACAGCGGTTGACCAGATAACGAGCGGAGGTAGCGGAAATTAGGCGGCACGGAGGGGTCGACCTGCTGTGCATCGAACAGCCGAGGGTCGATGCTGGCGGCAAGCTGACCGCGCACGGACCAAACTTGCTGTGCGATCAGCGTATCGAGCATCTCCTCGTCTGTAGCGCGGTTGTACTGAATGGCACGCACGGCAAGGCCGCGGTTGTCGACTACTGTGACCGTCGGCGTGCCTGCGCAGCGCCGTGCGGTCGCCGCATCGGAAAAAGTGCTCATAGTTCTAGTACCTCATGCAGAGTATCGTTCAGATCTTCGGCAACCGTAAACCACGGGTAATAGCTATTGCGCCGGACATAACCGAGCGCAGTGACCATTTCCCGTTCGCGACGTGGCAGACCATCACCCCAGCCCAAGTTGCTGCCTGAGCTTGGGGAAGACCTGTGGCGCAGCGAATTTTTCAACTCAAAATATGCCAAAAGCAAAGTAGTGAGTTAAGTTTTCAATATCGGGCACAAACTAGGCGCGTCCATTTGGACTGGTAAACACTTGCATCATTCCATAGGGATGCGCATCGCTAGATCCATGTATAATCGGATGCTTCATATCGTTAAAATTAGACTCAACACTATATTGGAGCGTTAAGTATCCACTGTTTCCTATTTCGGTGTCGGAGTTGCCGCTGTAAGGCACATAATATTGATACGTAATGCTTGCAAAGTTCTCTACTGTATTAACGATAAAAGTTGATTCTCCTTTGCGGTTATTAAGGTTGAATGCCCCTTGTGTTGCTTGATTAAATGTCTCGAGTGCAAATTCATTCATCCCTTGATGAGCTAAAGATTTGACGAATGTACGTGACATCTTATTAGGCATCAGCCCTTTCATTGTGTTCGACCAAATTTCAGCATCGTCCATGTTAAGGACTTCCCCGCGTTGCATGCTGACTCGGCTGGCAGCACCAAAATCACGAGGATAATAGCTAGAGTAGTCTAGCATATAGTTTGAGACTAGACTGGGATATGTGCGCTCGCCGTTAATGTTGTAATATCCCTTCAGAAGATCATGTCTAAATTGTAATCCCTTTGAGTTTGATTCGAGTTCCTGAGTAAAGGGTATGGAAAAAAAACGGGAAGGTGTGGCTGTTCCTTCACAGAGTATATCTTGAGATTGTTGGGGATTGTTTCTATTGGGTGTAGCCGAGCGGGTTCTTGAAAAGAGATTGCGCAGCCACGACCAAATGGCTTGCCCTACTTTCAATATCGCTGAGCCGAAAGCTTTCATTCCTCGATAGATTGTCGAACCGATGCCCGATGCTACTCCCCTTATACTTGTGGCAGCGGACGGCGCTGTTGAGGCAAGGTGCTGATAACTGTTCTGCTGTCTTGAGCGTATCCAGTCGAATGGCCCTAATCCGAGGAGATCCTTTCGGCTAATCGGATTATTCCTTACCATACAGAAGAGGTTGAGTCCGTCGACCGGGCCGGCCGGAT
>NZ_JBHFFD010000011.1:0-184442 GCF_043359565.1 Shewanella sp. S23-S33
ACTTAAAAGCAGAAACAAACTGTACATATTACTATGAACACTCATTGTTACATTGATTTAAATTTTTGACTGCCAACCCGAAGGCTAAGCAGTTTCGATTAACTCAACACCTGTGAGTGTCCACACAGATTTCTTGTTTTATCTTGTTAAAGAGCAACTCAATATTCGTAAGAGAACTTGAGTACCACACTGAGCGTCGAACGCTTCCAGTTGGCTAGGGCTGCGTATTCTACGCATTTCCCGTTTCGCGTCAAGGAGTTTTTGCAAACTTTCTCAACACTCATCAATCAGTAAACTCATCGATGAACTGTCACATCAGGCTGCTTAACGCTGTCTGCCGTGTCAGTGGATGCGCATTATAGGCAGCAGAAGATTTTGTGCAAGGGCTTTTTTAACAATCAGCGCCAAGCGAATGAATAACCACCAAACTGCAGAAATATACTGCAATACTGAGCAATATTGCTGTTTGGGTTGATAAGTTTGGCAAAAGAAATCGCCTATTGCAGGGATTTTAATAGATTGAATGGGCATAAACAGAAGTTGATAGCGATTTTTCGCTATATCTATCAGTAAACCTCTAAAAGCGTTATGCCCAGTGTGATGTCTTACTCTTGTTTGCACCTAGCTAATGATAAGCACTGATCAAAAGCACGAGCCCTAAGATTTATGCTCTTCTTATTTCTCTTTTTCGATATTTGTAGCGCTTTGTGTTTGTGCTGCAGCTTGGGTTGAGGAATTGATCTCGACATTCGTCACCGTATCATCACCGACAATATGAGCGACTTTAAGTTTTCTCACAGTTCGAATCGTAATGATCGGACCTGAAATCGCATATAAGTAAAAACCGACGCATAAGATCAATGCAGGTTGAACTGACACCACCACAAATACACCGACGACCAGTAAGATCACGATAAAGTTAACCTTGCCACGCCAGTCAATTTCTTTAAAAGAGTGATAGCGAAAATTACTGACCATCAATAGACCAGTTGCCGCAGTCACAAGGGCTGCAATCCAACTGATATTTTTTCCATCGAGACTGTATTGATTACCAAGCCAAATGCTGCCAGCAATAACAGCTGCAGCGGCCGGACTAGCGAGCCCTTGAAAATAACGCTTATCGGCAACGCCAACTTGCGTATTAAATCGAGCGAGCCTGAGTGCCGCACCTGCACAATAAATAAATGCCGCCAACCAACCAATTTTACCTAAGTCGGCTAATGCCCAATTGTAGGCGAGTAGTGCTGGCGCCATTCCGAAGGACACCATATCCGCCATACTGTCGTATTCGGCACCAAAATCACTTTGGGTATTAGTCAGTCTTGCCACTCGACCATCGAGACCATCACAGATCATGGCTATAAAAATGGCTATTGCAGCAGCTTCAAAGTTAGCATTCATGGAAGCAATCACAGCATAAAAGCCAGAAAACAATCCTGCTGTCGTAAAAAGATTAGGCAGTAAATAGATACCTTTATTCTTTACTGTTTGATTTGAAGAATTTTGCATACACTTATTACGCTAGTTCAGTGAAGAGAAGTTAGCTTTCAAGATAACATATTTTATTATCATGTCGATGAGAGACCAGTTAGGGATAATTTCGATGTTAAAAGTGAACATGTTCAGAATAATACTTTATCGATGGCTCTGGCTCGGCCTTTTCATTGGCCCCGTTTCTGCGGGCGTTATTTATACTTGGGTCGATGAAAATGGGGTGACACATTACAGCCAACAAGCCCCGCAACAAGAAAACATCAAAGCAGAAAAGCTCTACAGTGAAGATTTAGAGCAGGCGAAAGTGGGTTTTATCGCGCCGATAAAGAAAGCTGAGTCGACTGCTGAAGCCAATGAATTAGAAAAGTCAGCGGCACTGATTAAAGAAAAAGACGCCAAACAGGCTAAATCCATTTGTGAGAGTGCAAAACACAATTTAGAAATACTCACAACGCATACTAAGCTTATCCGCCAAACTTCCGATTCGGGTGAATCTGTCACTATGACAGAGGAAGACCGCCAAGCCTCGATTGCTCAGCAACAGGAAAGAATCAAACTCTTCTGTGATAAGAAGTAGCCAAATTTACTATGCCACTACATTAATGAACAACGATTAACGCTAATGCAATAAAAAAGGAGCCGAGTTAAAAACTCGACTCCTTTCGTTTTAGTGCTTGAAGCGGGAACGATACTGACTAAAACAGCGCTATCTCTTATTGCAAGATAGTTTATTTCAAGCTCGTTCATTCAAGAACGCTTATTGCAGTTCGCCTATTTCAACGTATCCAACTTCAAGCTTGCTGTTAACGTATCGCATTCAAACAACACACTAAGTGACTAGCTACTGGTCACAGGTTATTGCTCGAACACTAACTCGCCACCCGCACAACTGACCTTGATCGGTTTACCCGGTAACAAGTCACCACGCAGTAATTTCTGCGCCAGCGGGTTTTCGACTTCTTGCTGCAATGCCCGTTTCAACGGTCTTGCACCATACACAGGATCGAAACCAATTTCCGCAATCAGTGATAATGCGTCGTCGGTGATCTCCAATGTATAGTCCTTTTCTGCCAAACGTTGGCGTAAGGAAGCAATTTGTATCGAAGCAATACGCTTGATATTGGCAGCATCCAATGGATGGAACACCACAGATTCATCGATACGGTTTAAAAACTCGGGTCTGAAACTGTGAGTAACCACATTCATTACCGCCGCTTTCATCTCTGCATAGGTCACTTGACCAAATCCTTCTTGGATAATGTCGGAGCCTAAGTTCGAGGTCATGATGATCACTGTATTTCTAAAATCTACAGTACGACCTTGACCATCGGTTAAGCGTCCATCATCAAGCACTTGCAGTAAGATGTTAAACACATCGGGATGCGCTTTCTCGACTTCGTCGAGCAATATCACTGAATAAGGTTTGCGACGAACGGCTTCCGTTAAGTAACCGCCCTCTTCATAACCTACGTATCCAGGAGGCGCCCCCACTAAACGCGATACTGAGTGTTTTTCCATAAACTCAGACATATCAATCCGCACTAAGGCCGATTCGGTATCAAATAAGAACCTCGCCAGTGATTTACACAGCTCAGTTTTACCTACACCCGTTGGGCCTAAGAACAAAAACGAGCCAATCGGGCGATTTGGATCCGCCAGACCCGCGCGGCTACGACGAATCGCATTCGCGACCGCATCAACGGCTTCGTTTTGGCCGATCACTCGTTCATGCAGCGCCACTTCCATTTGCAGTAATTTTTCGCGCTCGCCTTCAAGCATTTTCGATACGGGTATTCCCGTCGCTTTCGACAATACTTCGGCGATTTCGAACTCAGTAACCTTGTTACGCAATAACGTCATGTCCTGCATTTCGGCTTGCGATGCCAAATCGAGCTGTTTTTCAAGTTCAGGAATACGACCGTATTGCAGCTCAGACATCCGAGTTAAATCACCCGCACGACGCGCCACTTCTAAGTCCATTCGAGCCTGTTCGAGATCGGCTTTTATGTGCTGAGTGCCCGCTAATGCGGCTTTTTCAGTACGCCAGATTTCGTTCAACTCTGAAGCTTTCGCTTCAACGTCACGTAATTCCTCTTGCAGATGGTCAAGCCTGCGACGACTCGCCTCATCATTTTCTTTGGCTAACGCTTGCTCCTCCAGTTTGAGCTGGATAGCACGACGTTCGAGCCTGTCGAGTGACTCAGGTTTTGAGTCCATTTGCATACGGATACTCGATGCCGCTTCATCGATCAAATCGATCGCTTTATCGGGTAACTTACGGTCCGACACATAACGGTGCGACATGGTCGCTGCCGCCACAATCGCCGGATCGGTAATTTCCACATGGTGATGCAGCTCGTAACGTTCTTTCAGTCCACGCAAAATAGCAATGGTGTCTTCAACGCTTGGTTCATCCACCAACACTTTTTGGAAACGTCGTTCAAGCGCCGCATCTTTTTCAATATACTGACGATACTCATCGAGCGTTGTCGCACCCACACAGTGCAAGTCACCACGCGCTAACGCAGGTTTGAGCATGTTACCCGCATCCATTGCGCCTTCACCTTTACCGGCGCCGACCATAGTATGCAGCTCGTCGATGAAGAGGATCACTTGACCTTCTTCCTGTGACAACTCATTAAGTACCGCTTTTAAACGTTCTTCGAACTCACCGCGATATTTAGCGCCCGCAATCAATGAGCCCATATCGAGGGATAAAACGCGCTTATTTTTAATGCCCTCGGGGACTTCACCATTAACGATACGCTGGGCAAGTCCTTCAACAATCGCCGTTTTACCCACACCCGGTTCACCGATAAGGACGGGGTTATTTTTACTGCGACGTTGTAACACTTGGATCGTACGGCGAATTTCATCGTCACGGCCGATCACAGGATCTAACTTGCCTTGTTCGGCTCGCTCGGTGAGATCGATAGTAAACTTCTTCAACGCTTGGCGTTGATCTTCAGCGTTCGGATCATCCACTTTTTGGCCGCCGCGCATTTGTTCAATGGTTTGTTCCATCAACTCTTTGGTCGCGCCGGCTTTTTTCAACGCTTGTGCAAGAGCATCGGCACCTTCTAACGCAGCTAATACAAATAATTCGCTAGAGATATATTTATCTTTACGCTTTTGCGCCAATTTATCGCACAGATTTAATAAACGGATTAAACCTTGGGATAATTGTACATCGCCGCCAGTCCCTTCAACTTGAGGTAAGCGTTCCAGCTCTTGACTCAAGAGCGATCGCAGCGCACTCACTCGAATGCCAGCTTGGGTCAATAAGGGATGGATTGAACCTGAATCTTGGTTCAACAATGCCATCATCAAATGCAGCGGTTCAATAAACTGATGATCACGCCCAAGTGCGAGTGACTGGGCATCAGAGATGGCAAGCTGAAATTTATTGGTCATACGATCGAGTCGCATACAGCCTCCTAACACTCATATAGTAGAGATATGCCAATCCACAAGACATCTTGCCAATTTAGTGGCTTTAAAATCAGTACCGCTAATGGAGAGATCTAAATAGGATTGGTATTACATTTCGTTAGTTAAAAGATGGGGGCTATTTAGCCAAATTCAAGCGAATAACGCGCAAATAAATACAAACTGTAGGGGAATTAGCTTAAGACTTAAGCCAGATCAATGAAGCCATGCGTCCCGTCACCTTATCGCGACGATAAGAGAAGTAATCCGTGTCGCTGACTGTGCAGATATCTGCGCTATAAATATGGTTTATCCCGAGTAAACTCAAGCGTAATGTAGCCAAGCCAATAATATCGGCAAGATACTTGTTACCACTTGGAATAAAACACACTGCCGACTGCGGATGTAAAGTACAAAAGGCTTGCTGTACTTCAACGCCGACTTCAAATTTTTGTGGACCAATTGCCGGGCCGAGGTAGGCAATCAACTCATCCATAGGTGAACTAAACTGCGCCGCGGTGGCCTCAATCACGCCATCACATAAACCACGCCAACCGGCATGGGCCGCAGCCACTTCTGTTCCCGCTTGATTACACAACAACACAGGTAAACAATCGGCAGTCATTATAGCGCAAACTTGGCTAGCCGTTTGGCTGTAACTGGCATCGGCAATCGGTGTATCCACAGCAGGAGCTAAGCTCAGCGCATCTAAATTAAGCACATGAGTACCATGCACTTGCTCGAGCCAGACAGGCTCGGCGGTTAACGCTAATTGTTTGCAGAGTAATTCACGATTAGCCATCACCAGCTCAGGCGCATCACCGACGTGCAGTCCAAGATTCAAACTGTCATAGGGATGCACGCTCACACCGCCATGACGATTTGTCATAGCGATGCTGACATTAGCGGGAACAGGCCAATCGTGATTAAACACTTACAAATACTCGATCGGATGCTCGACCGTGTCTTGACGCAATGCTTTCGTCAAAATCACCATATCCTCAGGAATTGGCGCGTGCCAGCTCATGATTTCACAACTCACAGGGTGCGCTAATTCAAGACGCACAGCGTGCAGCGCTTGGCGCTTGAAGTTTTTCAGAATATCAAAAAACTCAGGGCTGGCCCATTTCGGCGGTTTTGGACGACCACCATACACAGGATCGCCCACTAATACGTGGCCTATATATTCCATGTGCACACGAATTTGGTGAGTACGACCCGATTCAAGGCGCAATCTTAGACGAGTGTGATTACGGAATTTTTCCGCCACACGATAATGCGTCACTGCAGGTTTACCTGAGTGATGCACCGCCATATGAGTACGTTTCGTTGGATGACGACCAATCGGCTCATCAACAGTACCGCCACCTGTCATAGTCCCCATCACAATCGCTTCGTATTCACGAGTGATTTCACGGGCCTGCAAGGCGGCAACTAAATGGGTTTGCGCTTCAACGGTTTTGGCTACAACCATTAAACCTGTAGTATCCTTGTCCAGACGGTGCACAATACCAGCACGTGGTACATGCTCAATATCGGGACAATGGTGCAATAGTGCATTCATCAAAGTGCCATCGGCATTGCCAGCACCAGGGTGAACCACGAGTCCCGCTTGCTTGTTGATCACAATAATATCGTCATCTTCATAGACGATATCTAGATCAATGGCCTGTGCCGCTGCGTGAACTTCTTCTTCAAGAGTGGCATCTATGAGTATCTGTTGCAGCTCATAAACTTTCTCTCGGGGCTTATTAACGACAACGCCGTCAACATAAACTGCATCAGATAGGATCCATTCCTTGATGCGCGTGCGCGAGTAATCTGGGAACAACTCTGCTAGAGCCTGATCTAATCTCAGTCCAGTTTGTGTTGCCGAAATCTCGCTTTTTAGATTAATCTCTTGTGTCATAGGAACCGTATCCCCATTTAGGGGTCAAAAAATGTGTGCTATCTGTTACAATCGGATGTTTTCTATTTTATAGTGAAATGGAAAAATTCTTAACTACAACTTAAAAAGAATTGAATTCAAGTATGTATAAATTTTCCAAAGGCGTTACCTTAGTCCTATTTTCACTAGCGTTATCAGCCTGTAGCAGCAGCCCTGATGATAACGATATTGCCGCCAAAACGTCACCTGATGTACTTTATACTCAGGCAAGAACCTCTATGGAGCTTGGCAATTACTCTAAAGCTGTCCGTTCTTTGGAAGCGCTAGACTCACGCTTCCCCTTCGGACCTCACAAAACTCAAGTCCAGTTAGACCTGATATATGCTTACTATAAAATGGACGATGTCGCTTCTGGTATTGCGAACATAGACAGATTTATCCGTCTTAATCCAACTCATCCAGATGTAGACTATGTGTTCTATATGCGCGGTTTAGTGAACATGCAAGCCGACAATTACATGTTCCACGACATGCTTAATATCGACCGAACCGATCGTGACCCTAAAAATGCTCAAGATGCTTTCAAAGATTTTGATCGTCTTATCAAAACCTACCCTAACAGCAAATATGCCGCCGATGCGCAAAAACGCATGTTAGCGTTGAAGAATCGCTTAGCAAAATATTCAATTCAAGTTGCCGAGTATTATCTCAAGATGAATGCATGGAGCGCAGCAGCAATCCGAGCACAATCTGTAATGGAAACATACCCTGGCACCCCTTCAAATGAACGGGCATTAGAGATAATGATAGAAGCTTATGGCGAATTAGGTCAGAGCAAGCTGAAGCAAAACGTGCTCATGGTAATGCAAGCTAACTTCCCAAACAATGAAATCTTATCAAACTAACCGAGAATGCCCCTTTAATAGGGGCATTTTTTGCTTGGTTACCCTAATAAGCCATAAATAGATAACGCTAAGTTCTCAGTGTGGATAGTGGTTTGGCTATTTTTACATCCTCAATACCAACACAAATGACACTTTCGTGTAAATCTTATCCAACTGAGTCACTTTTTCCGTTATTTAGTAAAAATCTATTGACTCAAAACCCGAAAAGCCTTTAAATTGCGCCCGTCGCCCGAATAGCTCAGTCGGTAGAGCAGAGGATTGAAAATCCTCGTGTCCCTGGTTCGATTCCGGGTTCGGGCACCATCTTTAAATGGGTTGCGATAGCGACTTATGTTAGAGAACTGCGATAGGTACAGTGCAGGTGTGGTGGAATTGGTAGACACGCCAGCTTCAGGTGCTGGTGCTCGCAAGGGCGTGGAGGTTCAAGTCCTCTCACCTGTACCAAATTGCAGTTCAAAAGTTAAGATTCACAGTGTTAAGATTGTCAATTCGATGAAATATCGAATAGCCATGCAGATGTGGTGGAATTGGTAGACACGCCAGCTTCAGGTGCTGGTGCTCGCAAGGGCGTGGAGGTTCAAGTCCTCTCATCTGTACCAACATTTAAACCTCGCCAAGCGAGGTTTTTTTGTATCTGAAGCAAAATAAATTTTCTGTAACTCTCCCCTCTTTCCTCAGATTTGCTATACCTATTGTTACAGACTCATCATAGGGATAGATAGAGTTCTGCCTAAAGGACTCTTTAGTTCACTGAGGCTATCCATATGAACGGTTTACAAATAAAACAAAAAATGTTTATCGGCATTCTGGTTCCCCTTGTAATGCTAATGACGATTGGCTTTCTCGCCATTAATATGATGGGTAAAATTGAATCGGGTGTTGAACGTATCTATGGCGATAGAGTTGTGCCACTAGACGATTTAAAAGTGATTGCTGATAAATACGCGGTCGATGTTATCGATGCGGTCAATAAGGCGAACGCGGGTGGTTTCACCGCCTCTCAAGCAGCTGAAGCGCTAGACAGTGCCAAATCTACCATTACCCAGCATTGGCAAAAATACCTAGCCACTGAACTTACCTCAGAAGAATCCCGACTCGTAAAACAAGCCGAAGTACTGTTCTCACCCGCGAATCAACAGATTGACACTCTGGTCTCACGCTTAAGAGGATTAAATGGTGATGTATCAAGCCAATTAGCGGCCAATATCCTGCCGCTTTACCAAGTAATAGACCCCATCAGTAACCAAATATCTGAACTGATTGCACTGCAAATTCGCGTGGCAGGCGAAGAAAAAGATCGTGTGAATGCCATTTACCAATCTTCAATCACTATTTTTGTAGCATTAGCCTGTGCCGCCATGATTATCAGTATTATGATTGGGCTCTGGGTCAATCGTAGCGTGATGAATCCTATTAATGACATTCTCAGTAAACTGAAGCTGATCCATCAAGACTCAGATCTTACCGTCAAATTCACTACTTTTAATCACGATGAGCTAGGACAAATATCCACTAGCCTCACCCAAGTTATTGAACACTTGCGGGGCATTCTTCATTCGATTGCCGAAGCGGCAAATACCGTTAATAGTTCAGCAAATGAGTTAAGCAGCTTCACGCAGGCAACCAATAAACGTATGCAACAGCAGCAAGCTGAAACGGAGCAAACTGCAACGGCCATGAATGAGATGACGGCAACGGTCGCAGAAGTCGCCCAAAGCGCATCTGCAGCGGCAGATTCAGCCAAAGATGCCGATACCTATGCCGCCAATGGCAATAATATTGTGATGCAATCGATTAGCAGTATGTCGCAATTATCTGATCAAATTCAAAAAACGGCACAAGTCATTGGATTTCTGTCTAATGAAAGCCAAAATATCGGCCGCGTACTCGATGTGATAAAAAGCATTGCCGAGCAAACCAATCTATTGGCATTAAATGCCGCCATTGAAGCGGCCCGTGCGGGGGAACAAGGCCGCGGCTTTGCAGTCGTTGCAGATGAAGTGCGGACCCTTGCGCAGCGCACCCAAAAGTCTACCCAAGAAATTGAGGCCATGATTGCCACACTACAACAAGGCGTTAAAGAAGCAGTTAACGCTATGGAAATAGGTATAAATCAAGTAGATGATGCTAATGATAAAGCTAATCAAGCAGGCCAAGCATTGAAAGAAATCGTCTCCTCAGTAGATAGCATCACAGAACTTAATACTCATATTGCGACCGCTGCCGAAGAACAAAGTAGCGTTGCCGAAAGCATTAATCGCAGTATTATTGCCATCAGCGATATTGCCGAACATTCCACCGCATCGGCGGCTGAATTAAGTGAATCTGTGGTTAATTTAACTAAACTCGCCAACAGCATGCGCAATCAAGTGAGTGCATTTAAACTCTAAGTCAAAAAACCACACTATGACTGCAATAAGCTTTGCTGTTGCAGTTAACCTCCCTTAAACCATCTATAATATATTGAAATAATACATTTATTTATCATTCCCCGATCTCATACCCGCTTTGATAAAGCACTTCAAATGACCTTAATCACGCTTATCGGTAGCACGAATTGCGATAATCACTATTGATCCAAATCAAATAGATCTTTAAACTTATTTAACATTCATAATATTTGCACGTTAAGGATTTTATATGTTGGACAGCCGTACAATCCAAGTTATCAAGAGCACTATCCCCTTACTCGAATCCGCAGGCCCTGCGCTGACGATCCATTTTTATGAACGTATGTTCAAACATAATCCTGAACTAAAAGATGTATTTAACTTGGCACACCAGCATTCTGGTGGCCAGCCTGTTGCCCTATTCAACGCCGTCGCGGCTTATGCTAAAAATATTGAAAACTTAGCGGTGCTAAGTTCGACTGTCGAGCGCATTGCCCAAAAACATACAGGCTTTCTGATCAAGCCTGAGCAATATGCGATCGTCGGCAGCCACTTATTGGCCACCCTTAAAGAGTTAGGCGGTGATGCAGTAACAGAAGAAGTATTAGAAGCTTGGGCGCAGGCCTATGGATTTTTAGCAGATATGTTTATTCAACGAGAAGCTCAAATTTATCAGTCAAATGCAGAACAAGATGGCGGTTGGTTGGGTGAGCGTCAGTTTATCATTAGCGCGAAAAAGACAGAGTCCACAGTCATTACCTCCTTCATATTGACGCCCGAAGATGGTAAACCAGTTAAAGATTTCATTCCCGGTCAGTACTTAAGTTTGAAGCTAAAACATCCCAATTTAGCATATGAAGAAATCCGCCAATATTCCCTATCCGATGCACCGAATGGCAACAGCTACCGCATCAGTGTGAAACGTGAATTAGGTGGCCAAGTGTCTAATCTGCTACACGATACCATGCATATCGGTGACAAAATTGCAGTTATGCCGCCGGCGGGAGATTTTATCTTAGAAGTTGGGGCGGACATCCCCGTAGTGCTCATTTCGGCAGGAGTGGGTCAAACACCGATGAAAAGCATGTTGAATCAATTGATCAAGTTGCAACATCCAAGTGCTATTACTTGGCTACATGCCTGTGAGCAAGGTGATGTACATGGTTTCAAACAGGCTATTCACACCAAGCGCCAGCAACATCATAATCTGAAGAGCCATGTTTGGTATCGCAAGCCGAGTTCAACCGATGTGGTAGGTACAGATTATGATTTCGAAGGACAAATGGAATTAAGCAAAGTCGCAGATCAACTGCTTCCCCATGCACATTACTATTTCTGCGGACCTATTGGATTCATGTCAGCCATCAAGCAACAATTACTCGCTCTGGGTGTCTCAGCTGAAAACATGCACTATGAAGTATTCGGCCCCCACGCCGATCTCTAATCCCATGTCACGGGCTTGGGAACCTGACTCTCAAGTCCATTTTTATATTTAGAATACGCAGAATAATGGCTGATAAATTGAAGTGCCCTATGTCTCTAAGCTACCGGTTTACAGCGGATAGAAGCCACTTCTGCGGCAGTCAGCATACGACTTTCGCCCGACGCCAGAGCTTCATCCAACACAATATCACCTATTGATAATCTATGTAGACCAACAACTGGGTTTCGAAAGCGACCAAACATCCGCTTAATTTGATGGTACTTACCTTCCTTTAAAGTCACTTCAGCAACATGATCAGCAAGGATCACCAATTTAGCAGGCTGAGTCATTATATCTTCAAAGCTGAAATACATACCTTCGGCAAATGCGGCGATATATTCTTCAGTTAATGGATTAGCTAAGGTGACGCGATACACTTTATCGACCTTATACGTCGGTGACATTAGTGCATCAGACCAGCGGCTGTCATTGGTCAGTAATAACAAACCCGAAGAATTTAAATCTAGTCTACCCGCGATATGTAACTCATCACGGGCTTCGCAATCGAGCAAATCCATCACGGTTTTATGCTGAGTATCTTTAGTCGCGCTCACCACGCCAATCGGCTTATGCAACATCAAATAAACTGGCGTGTTGGCCTGTAATATTTGCCCATCGAGTTGGATGTGAGAAAACTCATCCACTTGCCTATCCATGTCCTTCACTATCAATCCATCAACGCGTACTCGGCCCAAGAGTAACAGTTCACGTACCGCTTTACGGTGAGTGTGTAACTGGGTACAGAGATAACGATCGAGTCGGCCGCGCTTAGACTGCATAACACCACAAATGACGAAATATGAATGGGATAGCCATTCTAGCAGGATGCGAGTTCAGGTCATAGCGAGCCAATACAGTAAGCATCACAGAGCTTATTTAGAGCAAAATTAGATCAAACTAGGCAAAATTTGTTAAGCTAGGCGTTCAATTCATCTTATTGTGAGTGGTTACCGCATCAAAAACTTATCTGCAAGTCCCGTTATGATACGTTCGAACCTGCTATTTTTAGTCTTGTTTTTAGTGATACTCGCGAGCTCATTCTTCACTCAAGCGAGCGATGCAGAAAATCCCCCTGAAGCGCCTCAACCTTTCGCAATCCATGATAAACCGCTGATAGAGCGCTACGTCTTCGATGAACTCAAATCCCTCAGATACGATCAACAGGATCTTGAGCGGCGCCTCACCATAGATATCACAGATCGCGAACTGGCCGTTGCCGACAAGTCGATGAATTACGCCAATGTCACTGTCACTTACTTCTTTTATATGATCGCCGGCGTCGCCTCTTTAGTCGCCTTTATCGGCTGGCAATCCCTACGGGAAATCAAGACACATACCGCCAAACTGGCCGCGAATCAGCTACAGAGTATTGCCGAACAATACGAAGAAAAGTTCAAATTACTCGAGCAAGAACTCAAGCATAAGAGTCGTACTATCACAGACAATAATCGTGAAATAGAAGTGATTAATGAAATTCATAATCTGTGGCTACGCGCCCAAAGTGCCCAGACACCCGAACAAAAAATTGAAGTCTACGATGAAATCCTCACGATTCGACCTGGAGACTTGGAAGCGCTGACCTACAAGGCCGATGCCGCAATGGAAATGCGCGAATTTAATTGGGCACAAAGCCTATGTAATCGTGTTTTGGAAGTTGACCCAACTAACGCCCATGCTTTTTATCAAAGAGCCTGCGCCTTTGCGTGTTTAGGTGTTGAAGATAGGGCAATTTCTGATTTGGAACGTGCAATCCATAACAGCGCATCCTTCAAAGAGCTAGCGTTGGATGAAGCTGATTTCTCACAACTTAAAGGGCATCCTCGTTTCGAAACCTTATTGGCCTATCACGAACCTGATAAGCCCTAAGCTCCTAAGTTTAAGCCCAGAACGAATGCTTAATATGTAGCGTTAGCTTTCAGTGACGTTTTATCCCACAGATAAAACGCCTCAAGCAAACAACTTAAGTGCACTACTAGGCTATCGTCGCAACTTTAATTACCGCAATCTTATATGCACAGCGGCGAGCACCTTCGATGATATGCTCTTCGCGGCTCACCACGGCAATATCAGCGAATAACTGCTGGAAAAGTTGCAACTCAGAGCGGCAAAAGTTCAAACACTTAGTCGCTGCGGCGCAGATTGGACAATGATTTTCGAGTAAAAAATACACGCCATCGATGTGTTCCATGGTCGCCATATAACCTTCGTTCGAGCGTAATTTTGCAAGTATGGCCAGACGTGTCGGAATATCAGTAGCCCCTTCCATTGCCGCACGATATTGGACTAACGCACTTTGCTCCCTGTGACCGATAAGCTTATCCAAGCCTTGGTCGCCAAAGATCATTTTTACCGAGTCAATTAGCTGTACCGTCAATTCCTCATGGCGATCGGCAAAGTGAGTACGGCTTTGTTCGGTCAATCCCCAGTAACGTGTTGGGCGACCGCGGCCTTCAACTCGATCCTCAATATCCACATCACCCATATCTTCCAAAGCCTGAAGATGTTGACGCACTCCCATAGTCGTTAACGCCAATTCCTCCGCTAAGGTTTTAGCAGTAAGCGGGCCATGCAACTTGAGTAATTGAATAATCTTATCAGTAGTTTTCATTGAGTCTCCCCGATTTCAGCCGAAGCATTATCTCCCAATCTCCGTAGCTTTAACAGATTAAATAAACTTTTTTATTTACTTTATCCTTTACAAGATTAAGTAAAGCAATTACCTTACAAATAATTTATAAACAAATAGGTTTACTTAATGGAATTACTCATCATCAGCACCAGCCAAAGACCCGATTCACAAAGTGCTAAAGTCGGTCGTTATATCGCGGAAAGCAGTTTCTCATCTCCCCACAACATGGGTTACGACACGATACATCACTTAGAACTATGCCTGTTTAATCTGCCCTTTTGGGACGGAGAAGAAGACAACAAAGGTGAACACTGGCCCGAAATAGAGCACAGAGTCGATGAAGCCGATGCGCTAGTGCTGATCACCCCAGAATGGGGCGGCATGGCATCACCATTACTGAAGAACTTTTTGTTGATGTGTACTCGCGAAGAAACCGCCCATAAACCCGCCTTATTAGTCTCAATATCGGACGGTATTAGCGGTACCTATCCTATCGTTGAAGTGAAGATGAATGCCCTTAAAAACAATAAATTAGTGCCCATACCCGATCACTTAATCATCCGAAATGTCAGCCATGTACTCAATGCAATCCCTGAGAGTGCCCGCGATATCGCGCTTAGGGAAAGAGTGCAATACAGCTTATATATGCTGCATCAATACGCCCAAGCATTAGCCCCCATTCGTGAACAACATGCCAATCAAGCGTACCCAAAACAGCAGGAATACTGTTACGGTATGTAAGCGGCTTGAGATTTTAACCACCAGCAACAGACTAAAATCATTACAAGGAACGCATTATGATTCATTTAGAGCATATCAATTTAGTGGTAGACGACATCCCCGCAGCACTGCGCTTTTATCAAGCGGCTTTCCCCCATTGGCGTGTTCGTGGTGGTGATAAAGGCACTTGGTACGGCAAACCCCGTAATTGGATTCATTTTGGTGATGATTATCAATACATTGCTTTTAGTGACAATGGTGAAGGTGAAAACCGCGATTTGGCAGGTCATCAAATTGGACTGGCACATTTTGCCTTTGTGACCGACAACTTAGATGCTGTGATAGCAAGACTGACCCAGGCAGGTTTCCCTATTGCCAAAGATGGTATGGAAGATCCCTATCGACGCAATATTTACTTCTTCGATGCCCATGGCTTTGAAGTGGAATTTGTGGAGTATTTAACTGATATTCCAACGGAACGAAATCGCTATTAGCTATTAGCTATTAGCTAGCGTAAATCGTTATTAAAAAGAAGTAGCCAAGAACCGCATGTAGTGAATAGTGTGTAGGAGCTAGGTACTAGACACTATTCGCTTCGCTCGGATTGTTGCTGCGCCACAATGGCCGAATCCTTATGGGCATAAAAGTGGAGTCTAAACTGAGTATCTTCGGTCAGTAGCTCCACTTTATGCCAATATTCAGGATGTGAAATGGCGGTTTCACCTGCGCGAATAATAATTTCTTTATCTAACTCGCCCCTGCTACCCGTATAGCCATAAAACTTTAAGCTGCCCGTTAACACTTGGATTTGCCCATATACGCCAGCCTTAGTATTGTGCATGTGCAGCAACATTTTAGGGACGTTGTCATGGTTGAAAACCGGCGTTGATTTGTAATTTACAAAATCTTTGGGGACTAAGGCCATGATGTTTTGCACTCCTTGTGTCAAATCACGAAAATCGAACAATGCTTACGGCAAGACTAATATAGCCGTTGCCGTATTTCTGTCCAACTCATATCTTGACCTGTATAAACGAGCGGGTTTGAACGTCGAATTTGAAAACACCAAAGTGCTCATTCATGCTTGCAATAGCAAGGTTAGTTACTTTCATCACTGTAATCGCTACACTAGCCCGCATTAAGTGCCACCTCAATTAGATGACATGATGCCAACGCCCTATTCATACTCCACAACGTATATTTTAGATAAAGCCCATTTCGATGAATGCTATACGCAATCAGTGGTACCAGATCCCACGCTCAAACCTTACTACAAAGCCATTGGATTAACCCTGATAGGTATCGCGCTTATTTTCACCGATATTAGCCTTTATTTAGCTTACTTTTTTGTTGGGTTAGGTGTTATCGAAGCGCTCAATGTGAAGTATCACAAAGCATGGTGGTTGATGCGTCAGATGATGAGTAAAGCGGCCAGCAATGAGGTCACACTCACCATTGATGAGCAAGGGATTCACACTCAATCGATGTCTGTGACCAGCCAAATTTTATGGACCGACATTTACCGAATTAAAGAAACTGAAAAAGGCTTCTTGATCACCCACAAGGCAGGCACGAGTTATGTTTCCCTTCGTAGCTTAGATGAAGCAGCTGTGGCCTATATTAAAACTAAAATCTAGTACAGCTAACACCCATAAAAAAGGCTGATCTTCATCAGCCTTTTTTACAGCTCTGCATTGCCGAATTGTTATTTTTTCAATTCACCCACCGGTAAAATCGCACGGCCATACTCATTATTAAGCACCTGCGCCATCGCAAAATAAATCGCACTTGCGCCGCAAAGTATCCCTTCAAAGCCCGCAATAGTGCCAATCAAGGCGCTACCCGTAAAATCACGCGCCGCCAGCAGAAAAAATAAGATAGTCAAAGAAGCAAACACAAACTGTTTGGCTCTTGGATAACGCAAAGAACCCACAAACATAAATGCCGTGAATATGCCCCAAAGCGTTAAATACCAGCCCATAAAATACGTTGGACTCGCCGCAATGCCAGCATTAGGCATTAAAATGAGGCCCACTAGCGTTAACCAAAACAAACCGTATGAGGTAAATGCCGTCGTACCGAAAGTATCGCCGCGCATGAAACACATAATCCCCACAATCACTTGACCAATGCCACCGTAAAAAATCCCCATGGCTAAGATCATAGAATCAATAGGGAAATATCCCGCATTATGAATGTTTAACAAAATTGTTGTCATACCAAAGCCCATTAAACCTAATGGCGCTGGATTAGCCAGTTTTGTAGACACAGAGTTCCCCTAGAGAAAAATCAACAATTCAATAAAAATCAATAGCATTTGCCATTAATCTTATGCACGCGCACCTGCGAGAGCGGCGCATTCTAGAGGATAGCTATAATCTTAGCAATGTAATCATCAAAAACAAACGAACACATAAAAATAAACAATAAAAACATAAAGTTAAAATAATAAACTGTAAAATAAAATTTAAACTAAAAAACACATAAAAATTAATTCTTTTTAATTCAATATTCTAGAAAAAAACGGCCTACAACATGCGTCATATCTCATTTTATATGACTTCTTATAACTACCGCATAATTCAGTTAACAGCGGCGATTAAACCTTCATTAAAAATCGACCATAAACAGTGATAATAATGCACTTTATCGCAAATAAGTCCTTAAAGTGATGTAAGTAGCACTTTTGAAAGAAATCCAAGTTCTACTGTACACACAATTAAGCCATAAGTTAAGCACATAAGTTTATGTGCAGAGTTTCATCAATTAATTTCAAACACAAGTTCAGAAGAGCCAACTTAGCACGCATGAGTTCAGAGTGGGGGGGGGTGAACCTAACTCAAGCAGCAAAAGATGCTGAGAATGAATCAAACTAGAGCAAATAAAGTACACTCAGCCAGCCCATTTACTTGAAGCGAATCAAGGGAAAACAAGGTAAAAAACCTTAATCAAGAAAGGTGAAAATTATTTATATCTAAAACAGAATAGCAGTGATAAATTGCTGATGTTGGCACAGTGGTATTAAGAGAATGCTTCTTAATCTGTGGTTGGCAATACATAACTAAAGGAAATAAAATGAATAAGTTATCAGCTGTTTTTACTCTATTGGCATTAGTAAGTTTCACTTCCTTTGCTGACGACTCCTCTTTACCGCCTGCACCAGCAGCCGATCTCGCTCAGCTGAAAGAAGTGTGCCAGCAGATGGCCTCTGAAGATCAAGTCGAAAATGCTGAGCTAAAACAATATGTGCTTGATTGTGTAAACGATCAATTGACAGAAATGGGCTACAAGTCAGTTACTGAGGTCAATTAATCTTCATTCTAATCTCTGTGTTATTACCGCAAAGTAGGTTATTCGGCTTCAGTCTGTGCCATTCACACTTGCGAATGGCATTATTATTTCCAAGCAACACAGCTTTTACATCATAATTAACATCATTTCAGTTACACTCGAAACTTATAAAACACAAAATTTAACATCCACAATTAACCGTACGAAAGCTGCCAAGATAAGCTTTTAGCATGACTATCAACATATTGTGCAATCCATAAATTTATTATTTAATTGATAGCTGTATCATTTTGCATCTGCGTGAATGAAACCACTGTTGAATTGAGCATAAAATGCTAATCTGTTTTCCTGTATTGTTAACCTCAGCCCTTAATCGTTAAATCATGTATCGTATTCTTTTTGTCCTCATTACAAGTTTAAGTATTTTGCCTGCAATCGGAATGGCGAAAGAAGCCTGTGCACCAGAAAATCAATGTATTGAGATGAACAACTGGGATCTAGGCATCGCCATAGGCTGGGGACAAAAAAGCAATCCACTCAGGGATTTTGACGATATTCCATTGTTCTTTATTCCAACTGTGGCCTATTACGGCGAACACTGGTTCTTCGACAATGGTAATTTAGGTTATACCTTAGCCGAGCAAGAAAGCTTTACAATTAACTTAGTAACAAGTTATAGCTTAGATAGGGCCTACTTCTATCAATGGGACCCATCGAATATCTTTTTGAATCGTGGCACTCAAGTTGAAGCCAAAGCCATAAATAGTATGGCTTTGTCGACTGAGCCAGAGCCTGAGTTTAATTCCTTAGAGACTCGGAACTTCACCTTACTTGGCGGTGCCGAAGCATTCATCTATACGCGGCTCGGTATTATTAGATTGGCGTACACTCATGATATGTTTAATGTTCATCAAGGTTCAGAAGCACAAATAAAATGGACCTATGGCTGGGATTACGATCGTTTCATTTTTGAGTTTGCGTTGGTATTTGATTGGAAAAGCCAAGCCGTAGTGGATTATTATTACAGCGTTAGACCCAGTGAAAACGCCTATTGGAGCGAAAGATATCAAGCAAAATCAGGTTGGGATAAAGGTGCGGAAATGACGGCCCGTTACATATTAACTGACAATTGGGATCTACTGTTGGCAGTTCGTTACACTCTAATTGCCGATGAGATTGCCGCCAGTCCCTTGTTAGACCAAGACTATAGCAGCACCTACTTTATCGGCGCAGCCTATAGGTTCTAACGTTAGTGACACTGCCTCAGTTAAGCTTGCTTTGCTTTATAGGTCTAAGCCTCGGCTTGATGGGCCAAAGTTCAGCACAAGCCAAAACTCGCGACTCGGCACTCAAACTCACACCCGAAATTTGCATCACAAGTTCAGAAACTGAGGCCTGTGACGTCTATATAGAACTACAGTGGGAACTCGCTAAAGATGAGCTGATCTGTATCTTGTCCGACAACGCCGCCTATCCCAAATGGTGCAGTGATTCAGTTTCAACCCATACATTAAGCATGAAAATCCACACTATGACGGATATTCAATTTGTCATGGTGAGTAAAGACAGTAACCAAACTTTGGCTGGTGCCAAACTTAAAATCACTTCTGCATCACAACCTCAGGTTCGCAGACGTTACCGCAACCCTTGGAGTTTATTTTAATGACAAGCCCACAATCGAACCACAGAGTATTATTGGTTGAAGACGACGTTCGCCTAGCAAACTTGATTGTAGATTACCTAAAATCCCATGGTATGCATGTTGAAGTTGAACGCCGTGGCGATACAGTGCTAACACGATTAATCAATTACAAGCCAGATATCATACTGTTAGACATTATGCTACCGGGCATGGATGGCCTCACTCTGTGTGAGAAACTGCCCGATTATTTCGCAGGTCCAATCCTATTGATGAGCGCACTTGGCTCAAGCGAAGATCAAATCAAAGGACTAGAACTCGGTGCCGATGACTACGTGGTCAAGCCCGTCGATCCTGCTCTGTTAGTTGCGCGGATCAACAACTTACTTCGCCGTCAGAATCAGCCACCACAGGCAGAATCACACTGTCTAACCTTCGGTAAATTGAGTATCGACCCGCATACCCATGCGATTCGTCTTAATGAAACTGAAATTGATCTCACCAGCCATGAATTCGAATTGCTATGGTTACTGGCCTCGCAAGCGGGCCAAGTGCTCAGCCGTCAGTATATTTATCAGTTGTTACTCAATATTGATTTCGATGGTAAAGATCGAAAAATTGACGTGCGGATCTCTAGATTACGTAAAAAACTCAACGATAATATTGAGACACCTTTCAGAATTAAAACCGTTTGGGGACAAGGTTATCTCTTTGCTCCTGAAGCTTGGAATAACTAAGCACAAATACAGTGAAACGTCTCTTTATCAGTTTATATCTGCTACTCAGTCTCAGCGTGCTTGGGATTGGCTGGACACTCGACAGCCTGTGGCAGAAGAATGTTGATGACAATAATGCCCTCGATGCGCCGTTAGTGGCATTGGCGCAATTATTAGCGGAATTACCTCCCGATGCCCGCCAACGGTATCTGGAGGCGATCCCAGCGAACCCTGTGATGCCACTGCAATTACTCAATGCAGATCAAGTCGCGCTGGCAGATAATCAAGCGTTAAGCACAAGCAAGGTGTTCACCACCACGGCCAATGATGATAGCCTGCTGCAATTTATTCGAGTAGACGATCAAGTCTTAATGGCGGGGCCGCTGGACATAGATCCCAGAGCCAACCTTCGCAGCCTGTTCACCCTGTTCTTTTATTTATCACTCGCCCTTGTTGCGCTAATTTGGGTCGGCCCGCTTTCACGGGATTTGAGCATACTGCGTAAGGCCACCAAAGAATTTGGCGAAGCCAAATGGGACACGCGGATTACCCTGTCAAATCGCTCCCAAGTTAAGCCCTTAGCCAATACGTTTAACGAAATGGCGCGACATATCAGCGCCTTGATTGATAACCAGAAACACTTATCTAATGCGGTATCCCATGAAATCCGCACGCCACTGGCGAGGCTCAAATTTGCTCTTGCACTTATGCCTATGTATTGTCAGCCAGATTCGGACGAACAGAAGCGACAAGACTTTCTCGATGAAATGCAGCTCGACATCAAAGAAATGGAAGACTTACTTCAAGAACTGCTGACCTACGCCAGCTTAGAGTCACAGCGAGAAGGTATCCAGTTGGATGAGTACGATTTAATTAATCTCATCAATCAAAGTATTAAGCGCCTAGAAACCTTAAGTCCAACGCCTATAACGCTCAAGGCCGAAGTCGAAAAACTGCCCTTATTCGGAGAACCCGCATTAATCGAACGGGCACTACAGAATTTACTGACCAATGCACAACGCTTTGCCCGCACTGAAATCATCATTGAAGTTAAGCAGACCCAGCATAGGGTCAATTTAAGTGTGAGTAACGACGGCGAACCTATCCCTGCGGTGGATTTACCGAAAGTGTTCGAGCCATTTTATCGCAGCCAATCGGTACAGAATGGCAATAAAGGACATGGTTTAGGCCTTGCGATCATCAAACGGATTATGCAACGACATCAAGGGAATGTAAGTGTTACCAGTGATGCACAACATACTCGATTTAGTTTAATCTGGCCGAAGAAGCGTAAGCTGTAATAGGGATTGGGATAGGGATTAAACGACTGCGGGTCTGTTATTCGTCTAACGCGCTAATTCTACAAGTCAGTTAAATAAGACTATTTAACAAAGTATTCAACCTATTAGTCTAGCTCGAAGCCACCAAAATCCAGATCGACTTCGGGCTCAGGCTCAAAATTCAACTGTGGATTTAACGCTGCCCTTTCTTGCTCTATTTGTGCTTGCCTTGCTTTCATCATCGCCAACTGGCGACGGCGTTTACGTTGAGTACACAGGCGAATGACATCATACTTTTGCGCATCTGAAAACGTTAACCAATTGAATCTTTCGTCACGGCTTCGCAGGCAACCATTACAGTAACCGCGCGCATCGGTAACACACACACCGATACAAGGACTCGGGATATCAAAAAAGGCTAACTGTTCCATAACCCGCCGTTATTCCTATCTAAAAATGAACCATACTCAAAACGACCAGCGCTAAAAAAGATACCGTTGGATTGCATTCAAAGCGATTCAAATACAACACACTTATCTAAAGTACTTGCAGAAACAACCTTAATCAAGGCACATTGAACAGAGTTTGTACAACTTGGAGCACTATCATGGGATACCGTCACTTTGCCAGTCTGCTCGTCGCTGTTGCCTTATTAAGCGCTTGCAACAGTAAACCGAAAAACGATTATGATCTCAATTACGACTTCACCGCACTACGCAGCTTTACCCAGTTAACACCACAGCCGACGGATGACCCGTTAAGCGCCCAGCGTATTCAAGTAGAAATTAACAACCAATTGACTCAAAAAGGGTTTGTAGAAAATACAGCGTCGCCCGACTTTAACGTCGCCTACGCCTTACTCACCCAAGATAAGCCCAAAGATTCAGGGCTATCCATTGGATTAGGCACAGGCACATTCGGAAATTCGGGCGGGATTGGCATAGGCACCAGTGTTGGCGTGCCGCTGGGGAGTGATAGCGCTAAAATTCAAACTATTCAAATAGATATTGTCGATCCTAAGACCAAAGCTCTTATTTGGCGTGGCAGCGACAGCTATGATTTTGATGCAGGCGGTAACGAGAAAGCCCAAGATACCGCCAAAGCCGTCAACCGAATTTTGGCGCAATTCCCACCGAAAAAATGATCACGTTTAAAAGGGTAAAAATGGGCGTGTCTCGCCCATTTTTATCAATCAAACATTTATATCGCTCAATATGCTTAGAGTAAAAATCTAGGACTCAGGAAAAAAGCCCTGACGAAAGGTAACGATCGCCCCTATCACAGACAATCGCCACGACCACAGAACCCGGATATTGTTTAGCAATCTCCAGCGCAGCAAACACGGCACCGCCCGAACTGACTCCAGCACAAATCCCTTCCTCTCGCGCTAAGGTTCTCGCCATGGCTTTTGCATCTTGCTCTTCAATATCCATAACTAAATCAACCCAAGAAGCATCAAAAATCCCAGGCAAATATGCCTGCGGCCAACGCCGAATCCCTGGAATAGCACTGCCATCGGCAGGCTGAAGACCGACGATAGTGATGTCGGGATTACAAGTTTTAAGGTATTTAGACACACCCATTATGGTACCTGTCGTCCCCATACTTGACACAAAGTGGGTAATTTTGCCTAGACTCTGTTGCCAGATCTCAGGGCCTGTCGTGAGAAAATGGGCATTAGCGTTATCTTGGTTATTAAATTGATCCAGCACCTTACCTTTGCCTTCGCTTTGTAACTGCAGCGCCAAATCCCGCGCAGTCTCCATGTTATCCACTAGCATGAGCTCTGCGCCATAGGCTTGCATCGCATCCTTACGCTCCTGAGTCGAATTATTCGGCATAATCAGGATCATCTTGTATCCTTTGATTGCCGCCGCCATCGCCAGCGCAATCCCAGTATTGCCACTCGTTGCCTCAATAAGCGTATCACCAGGACTTATTTCTTGGCGAAGTTCGGCCTGAATAATCATATTGAGTGCAGGACGATCTTTTACTGAACCCGCGGGGTTATTGCCTTCCAATTTTAACAGTACAGTGGAAGTACCACAGTTAAGCCGCTGCAAGCGAACCAGCGGAGTTTGCCCGATGCAGGCTTCAATTGTCGGAAAGTCAGACACTAGGATTATCCTTTACTTGATAAAAACAACTAAGCGATAGCCTATTCTAAGTCGGTTACCACTGACAAACACGGTGAATACTGCTTATAACATAAAATAAATCGCTCATAGTTATTCAAAAAAGTTCTATTCAACTGGCTTTTTATAAACAATTAATTCTATTACTCTAGGTGCCATGACGCTGACAAAATTGCCAGATTAAGGAGTTAAAAATGTCCGTAAAATTGATAAAGGCCCTGCTAGGAACCCTCATTCT
Organism: Shewanella sp. S23-S33; assembly: GCF_043359565.1. Lineage (NCBI taxonomy): Bacteria > Pseudomonadati > Pseudomonadota > Gammaproteobacteria > Alteromonadales > Shewanellaceae > Shewanella > Shewanella sp. S23-S33. Next base: position 24,238 of record NZ_JBHFFD010000011.1, read on the forward strand.
GGGAACCTCACTCAATGTGACTGCCGCAGATCAAACCCTGCTTAATTCCTCTTATGATATCGCACGGGAATTATTCAATGCCTACAACCCCGTTTTTGCCAAACATTGGGAAGAGAAAACAGGTAAAACCGTCGAAATTAAACAATCCCATGCAGGCTCATCTGCACAGGCACGCTCGATTCTGCAGGGATTACCCGCAGATGTGGTAACGTTTAATCAAGTGACAGACGTACAAGTTCTGCACGATCGCGGTAAATTGATCCCAGAAAATTGGCAACAATTACTGCCTAACGCCAGTTCGCCTTACTATTCCACCATTGCATTTTTGGTGCGTAAGGGTAACCCAAAGCAAATCAGCGACTGGGGCGATTTAGCTAAAGATGACGTTAAACTGGTCTTTCCTAACCCAAAAACCTCTGGTAATGCTCGCTACACTTATTTAGCCGCATTAGGTTATGCTCAGAAAAACTATGGTAAGGATAATCAGGCTAAACTGGATCAATTCCTGAAAAAATTCCTCGGTAATGTCGCAGTATTTGATACTGGCGGCCGCGGTGCGACCACCTCCTTTGTTGAACGTGGGATCGGTGATGTATTAATTACCTTTGAATCGGAAGTGAACAATATCCGCCAGCAGTATGGTACGGACGATTACCAAGTAGTTGTACCAAAAACCTCGATTCTGGCAGAGTTCCCCGTCGCTGTAGTTGAGAAAAATGCTAAGCGTAACGGTACACAGGAACTCGCAACTGAGTATTTGAATTATCTCTACAGTGAAGAAGCACAACGTCTACTGGCAGGATTCAGCTATCGTGTACACAACGAAAAGATAAAAGCTGAGTTTGCTAAACAGTTCCCTACCGTTGACCTGCTGACTGTTGAGCAAATCATCGGTGGTTGGGATAATGCGATGAAAACGCAGTTTGCTAACGGTGCAAAACTCGATGAGCTATTAAAGCGCTGATATCGTCCTTAATGTAGTAAGATATCAACATTGAACCCGAGCAAAGTCTCGGGTTTATCGCTAATTGGCATTTATCAATCAGTGTTAGCCGTAAAGATTGCATCCTACAAATGGCTTGAGCCAACAACGAGCGAACCGTATAAATAGTATTGGTTTAACACAATTAACCTGATCGGGTGATTATTCTGTGATTTTTAATAACGGGCGTTTACGCCATAAGCGGGTTCTTCCCGGTTTTACCATCAGCTTAGGTGTGTCCCTGCTGTTTGTCAGCCTAATCCTATTATTGCCGACCACAGGACTAATCATGCAGACCAGTTCAATGAGCTGGTCCGAATACTGGGGCGTGATTGCCGATCCCAGAGTGGTTGCCAGTTACCGAGTCACCATACTATCGGCGCTCGCGGCATCATTATTTAACTGCCTTTTCGGATTATTACTCGCATGGGTACTCGTGCGTTATGAATTTCCCGGCAAACGCATTTTAGATGCCTTGGTAGATTTACCCTTTGCCTTGCCGACCGCCGTTGCCGGTATCACCTTAGCCACCCTTTATGCGGAAAACGGCCAAATCGGTAGTCTATTGGCTGAATGGGGCATAAAAGTTGCCTACACCCCGCTAGGCATAGTGGTCGCGATGATTTTCACCAGTATTCCCTTTGTGGTTCGTACAGTACAACCCGTTCTCGAAGAGTTATCCCACGAGGAAGAAGAAGCGGGAATGACGCTTGGCGCCTCGGATCGTTCGGTATTCTGGCGGGTTATTTTGCCCTCCCTTTGGCCAGCATTAATGATTGGAACGGCACTATCTTTTACCCGCAGTCTGGGTGAGTTTGGTGCAGTGATCTTTATCGCTGGCAATATGCCTTATATCAGTGAAATCACTTCGTTAATGATCTTTGTCCGCCTACAAGAATTTGATTTTGCAGGTGCCAGCGCCATTGCCTCTGTGGTTCTGATGACCTCGTTACTGCTATTACTGCTGATAAACCTGTGGCAGGCGCGTTATCTGCGCCGCATTCATGGACGATAAGGAGCAAATATGAACTCATTTAAACCCTTAAGAGTCGGTGAAGCGCCCCTGATCAAATGGAGCCTTATTACCCTCGCCGTGCTCTTGGGCTTGCTATTGTTGCTATTGCCGTTGGTGAGTATTTTTCAGCAGGCGTTTGTCGGAGGTTGGGAGCGTTATATTGGGCACCTAACTCAACCGGATTCGCTGCATGCGATTGGTTTAACACTGATGGTGGCAGCACTCACAGTACCAATCAATTTAGTGTTCGGAATCATGCTGGCCTGGAGCGTGACTCGCTTTGAATTCCCCGGTCGCAAGTTACTGATCACGCTGATTGATATTCCATTTGCGGTCTCCCCTGTCGTCGCAGGTTTGCTCTATTTGCTGCTCTATGGCAACAGTGGTTGGCTTGGCGAATGGCTATATGAGCACGATCTGCAGATCATGTTTGCTTGGCCAGGAATACTATTAGTGACCATTTTTGTCACTTGCCCCTTTGTGGCCAGAGAACTGATCCCATTGATGCAACAACAGGGCGCATCGGAAGAAGAAGCTGCAGTGATCCTTGGAGCGTCATGGTGGCAACTCTTTCGCCGCGTGACCCTACCCAACATCAAATGGGCACTGATTTACGGTGTGATCCTCACCAATGCCAGAGCCGTAGGAGAATTTGGTGCCGTTGCTGTCGTGTCTGGCAACATTCGAGGCGAAACCAATACCTTACCTTTACATGTGCAATTATTGTACGAAGATTATCAGGCCGAAGCCGCCTTCGCGAGCGCGTCATTACTGGCCCTGATCGCCCTATTTACCCTAATGTTAAAAGCCGTAGTGGAATGGCGGCAACAACGCAGTTTAACCGCCAATGACAATAAAGAGCAGAGCCAACTATGAGTATTCGTCTTACTAATATTTCCAAGAAATTTGGCCAATTTCAGGCGCTTTCCCCACTTAATCTCGATATTCAAGAAGGGGAAATGATTGGTCTGCTGGGACCATCAGGTTCAGGCAAAACTACACTGCTGCGGATTATTGCCGGTCTTGAAGGAGCCGATAGCGGCCAAATTCAATTCGGCAACCGAGATGTCACCCAAGTGCATGTGCGTGAAAGACGCGTGGGTTTTGTGTTTCAAAACTACGCGCTGTTTCGCCATATGACGGTCGCCGATAACGTCGCCTTTGGACTCGAAGTCATGCCGAAAAAACAAAGGCCTTCGGCGGCAGAAATTCATAAGCGAGTGACACAACTGCTAGAAACAGTACAACTAGGCCACCTCGCACAGCGCTATCCTGAACAACTCTCGGGAGGACAAAAACAGCGCATTGCGTTGGCCCGTGCACTCGCAACCCAACCAGAAGTCTTGCTACTGGATGAACCCTTTGGCGCCTTAGATGCTAAAGTGCGTAAAGAACTACGCCGCTGGCTACGCAGCCTGCATGATGAATTGAAATTCACCAGCGTGTTTGTGACCCACGATCAGGATGAGGCGCTTGAGCTTTCAGATAGAGTGGTAGTGATGAGCAATGGTCATATAGAGCAGATTAATACACCTGCTGAGCTATACTCGCACCCCAATAGTCGCTTTGTGTTTGATTTTCTTGGTAACGTCAATGTCTTTGAAGCCAGTTGGCAACAAAAACGTTGGGAAAATGGTCAAGCATTTTTAACACCTCCAGAACAGCAAACACTGCAGCAAGATGGTGTTCTCTATGTACGCAGTCACGAATTAGCGCTGTCAAATAAGCCCAATAGTCAGGCCAATTTGCCGTTCAATATTGTCGCCATGACCCCCATTGGCGCCGAAGTAAGACTGGAATTAGCCCCACACGGCTGGCATAGCGAAGAACTGTGGGAAGCCAAATTCACCCACCATAATCTGCAGGAACTCGGGTTGCAAAAAGGCAGTGTAGTTTACGCTACCCCAAGAACAGCTTACTTCTTTGGTGCGCAGGGTGAGAGTTCACCGACGCGTCTAAGTTGGCCATTCCTGACTCCGGGCAGTCTCGCCTTTGATATCTAATGTCATCATGATAGGAATAAGCAGCATTAGCGGTACCACAGGGAGTGGATACCGCTAAGATTCAAACCATTTAGAAAGATATTGTCACGCCAAATACTGAAGCACTCATTAGGCATTGTCGCGACAACTTTTGCTGATAGCGACAACTTTGATTTTTGATGCAAGCGGTAACGAGAAAACCCAAGATACCTCCAAAAACGTCAGCTAGATCTTGGCGCTGTCCCCTCCGAAGAAATAATTAATCAACTAGCGGCTTAATTGAAGAGTGCCGCACTTCGGAGTTGAACTATGGAATATTATGTATATATTTCATCCGCTAATAGCACTAATAGTTGCTAACAGTGTTAGATAAGCAACATATAGAGATATTGCACCTATAATTACAGCAGTGAAAGCTAAAAAGCTATTTGATATAAGTTCATACATGTAACTAGACATGCTTTTCCGCCTTATATGGCTCCTTAATTCCAACAATGCTAATTTCAACCGATCTAAAACCGAAAGTTTTCGACGGATACTAGTTGCATGAACATAGAAAAGCATTGTTTTTATGAATCCAAGAACCTTTTTATTCGTAAGTTCCAGAGGGTCATCTGTATAAAAAAGTAATAAATCAGGATTTTTTCGCGTTGAAATGTCGCATTTTGGTCGTTTGAGGAATACGTGAAATGTACCTATAATCGAATGATTTATATCTAGGCAAACTCCATAATCTTTTTCGTGCTGCAATGTCTTCTTCCCATTATTTATTGTCCATCTACCAGTCCCAGTAAACTTGTCATTTTGAATGATTTGTAACGAATCAAAACCCCAAAAGCCAGTATTTCCACAATCACCATTGGTCTTAGATATTGAGAAATCACGAAACACTTGAGGATTATCCTTAAATATGGATTTAAGGAATAACAAAAGATCATCACAAACAATCGGCCAATTTAGGTTAGCAAACCTCTGTCTTGAGTTAATTTCTTGCTCTTTAATCTGATAGTTTTTAAGCCAAGATTTCAAATAAAACCTCCACATAGATAGCATCGAACGGTATACAAACCTTAGAGAAACTTGTTATCTAAGCAATGTTAGCTAATAGCCTTATAGAAGTGATTTCGTCATGAAAATACTACTCCGCTCATATAGTTTCAAATCTAGAAAAATAGTAAAAACATATCACATAGCTTTCATTTAACTTCGAGTTACACTGAATTTTATAAATCTAAAGCGTCTATTTCCACGCCGTAATGATTTAAGTACTTATTTTATAGTTTTTAATATGGTGACAATTTAAAACAATATCTCTTGAGAGAGAAATCTTACTCATGGGCATTCACGGTTCGGCCTGCAGCCCATTGTCGTAGCGCATTGATTTTATCGCTCATGACCACAGATAAAGGCCGTGTCTTACTAAGTTCTTCAAGTAATAGCACTTGGTCGACACTACACCCGACACTTCTTGCGGTATACATGGCAGCAATTACCGCTTGTTCGATTTCGGCGCCGGAAAATCCTTGGCTACGAGCTGATAAAAGGGCGAGATCTAAGCTCGCCACATCGATTCCACGGCGCTTACAGTGGATTAAGAAGATGGCTTTGCGTATGGCTTCGTCGGGTAAATCGACAAAAAAGATTTCATCCATCCTGCCCTTTCGCATCAACTCTGGCGGCAGAGCTTGAATATCATTAGCGGTAGCCACCAAAAACACTTCAGATTTACGCTCCGCCATCCAAGTGAGTAAGGTGCCGAGTATCCGCGTCGAGGTGCCCTCATCACTGCTACTCCCGCTTAAGCCTTTTTCAATTTCATCTATCCAAAGCACACAGGGCGACATCATGTCAGCCAGATCCAGTGCATTACGCAAGTTCTTCTCGGTTTCGCCTATGTATTTGTTATATAAGGCGGCCATATCGAGCCTAAGCAAAGGTCGTTGCCAAACGCCCGCAACCGCCTTAGCCGCGAGGCTCTTACCACTGCCCTGAACGCCCAGCAGTAAAATCCCCTTGGGCGCATCGAGCGCTTTGACATGCTGAACTGGAGTCGGCTGGCCGCCTTGGTCAATGGCGCTGACAGCCACTATGGGCGAGCGCTGCTTGAGCCATTTTTTAAGGTTATGCAGTCCGGCAACCTGTGAAAAATCACTGGTGTCGTATTCAAATTGCAACACACCATTAAGATCGAGTAGCTGAAACTTGGCTTTATTGATGGCCTCGATATCTGACAAGGTAATAGCACCGTCATTGACTATGGCTTTGCGTACGAGACGACGGGCATCGTCTAAAGTCACACCCCGCAGATTATCGGCTAATTTGACCACAGCCGCATCATCGACCTGTAGCGGCGTACCTTGGTGACGAATTTTATCAACTTCAAGATAAATCAGATTTTGCAATTGCACAGTACTTGGTAAAGTTAAGTGAAAATAAGCGCAATAACGTTTGATTTCAGGCGGAATTTCAAAGGCATGGCTTACCAGCACTAATGTGTGTTGCAGCGTCTCGTACTCAAGGGCGATTTCTTTAAGCAAACGAACATTCTTAGGTGCATCAATCATAAAGGGATGGAAGTCGCACAGCACATAAATTCCCTGCTGCGAGGTTGATTTAATTTGCCCGAGCAGATCTGTAGGTTCGCTATTAAACTTTTGCGCCGCCAAGGGCTTATCGACCCGTGCTAGGCCTTGGGTGATGCTCCATGTAAACACAGGTTGATAGAGCACACTGGCGACCCGCTTAAGCAGCTCAACCACGCGATATTCTTCATAGGTTTCAATCACTACAATTGGCGTATTGGAGCGCAGCACTGAGGTTAAATCGTGAATATCTTGCATGCTTTCAAAATCCTTTTTATTCACCCCAAATGGGTCACAAAAAAGTCCAGCGAACTGGACTTGATACAACAGACAAAAGTTAACCGATTAAGGGTTAATGTCCATCAAAAAACAAGTAATTCAGCCAACCTTGCATCCTCAGCAATACTTTACGCATCACAGCGACATGATGGAAATGTTCAGTATAAATTGCAACCTGCCCAGAAACACCCGCAGGAAATTGCTTACGAATAGCATCATCTTCGATATCAATCAGCACAATAACGCGACCATTTTGAAATAAACGAGCCGATGACTGCAGCGCGCCGCCCATTTGAATTTCACCTTCAGCCATAGCGGGTAATATTTTCGCCACTTTCCCCTTAAAGATTTGTCCTGGAGCGGCATCCAATATCACTTCAGCCTCATCACCTTCCTGCAAACGCATTAACGAGTTTTGCCAGAATGCCCCCGCAAAGTAGCGCTGCTCGTCGGGAATAAAGCTCATTACTGGACGTAATGGTAAAGGCACTGCCATCGCTCCCGCACGAAGCGCCATTTGCGTCACCACACCATCTGAGGGTGCCCGCACGACTGTCTGTTCTAAATCGTAGAGTGCACTGGCTAAATCAGCTTGCAAGCTAGCTACTTTAGTATTGACACCATCAATATTAGATTCATAGGCCAGCTTGACACGCAGTTCTTCAGCATTCGCGACGGTCAGCTGTGCCTCTGAGGCTAAGTACAATTGACGCCTATTATCGAGTTCCAGTTCAGTAAAAGGCGAATTCGCGCCCCCTTTCTTGCGGCCTAACTCATAACGCTCGAAGGCAGATTTATTACGGTCTTTATCGGCCCTAGCGCGCTCTACATTAGCCTTAGCCGACTCCCATGCCGCGGCGAGTTGTGGCACTTGGAGCTCTGCTTCCATCAAAGCAGCGCGTTTACGTTTAACAACGGCTTCGAAGGGAATAGGATCAAGACGAAATAACACATCCCCTTGTTTAACTGGCACATTAGGCTGCACTTCCACCGAAGTCACTAAGCCTTTTACTGCGGGGGTGATAGGGATAGTGACAAAATATTCACGGGCAAAACGAGAATAAGGATGGTTGTAATTCATAACGAGCAATAAGGTACCAATAATGAACACCCCACCCAGCACTGCGGTGGGAACAGTCCATTTATTCATCGGAATTTTAAAGACTTTAAAGATAGCAATACACACGGCCGCATAGGTGAGTATGAGTAATAAATCCATGTTATACCTCAACTTTGTCTGTTTTTATCGCATCCACAGCAGGCGCTATATTCATGGGAGTTATTTGCTCTAACTGTTCAAGCCGAGTCTGAAGCCCTCTGACCGTCTCACGCAATGAATTCACATCCTCCTCTAAAACTAATTCTCGCTTCATTACAGTATTGAACCCCCAACCGCGATCTTCACGGTATAAAGTCGCCCAGATCCATAAAAATGGCCAAATAGCATGTAGGGTGAATAGACTCACCCACCCGGCGATATGCAATGCATCTTGCTGGGGATGATTACGTTTTTTGGCTATTTCATAGGGGATATCATGAATGGCAATGACACCATAAAACATAATAATGATGACAAAAAACAAAATACCTAACGCAAAGTAATCTAAGAACATCCGCATCTCCTTGTATTAATAATATGTATTCCATCCCAAAGATTAGTGGATGGCCCCTAAACATGCCACCAATATTACATTAACATTTGACTTTGCTCTCAACCTCAATATTAACCAAAGATATGCTGTTTCGTTTTTGCCCCCAGTGATCCGGGACACACTTGTCAATTTACTCCATGATCCTAAAGCCTGTTCAGGCTAAACTAACCACATCATTGCGGCATAGAACGCAAGCATAAAACTCATCATCCCTACAATCTCAAAGGTACCCACACATGATAGGCACTCCCTACACTGAGGGCGCACGACGCGCCATGTTGCTCGGCTGCGGTGAACTTGGCAAAGAAGTTGCCATTGAACTACAACGCTTAGGCGTTGAAGTGATTGGCGTTGACCGTTACGCCAACGCCCCCGCCATGCAAGTCGCGCATCGCTCCCATGTGATCAATATGCTCGATGCCAACGCCCTGCGTGCGGTTATCGAGTTAGAAAAACCGCACTTAGTCATCCCAGAGATTGAAGCCATCGCCACCCAAACCTTAGTGGACATGGAAGCCGAAGGGGTAAATATTATCCCGACTGCTCGGGCAACAAAGCTCACTATGGACAGGGAAGGTATTCGTCGCCTCGCCGCTGAAACCTTAGGTTTACCAACCTCGCCATATTTTTTCTGTGATACCGAAACCGAATTTAATCAAGCGATTAGTGAAATTGGCGTGCCCTGTGTGGTGAAGCCAGTCATGAGCTCCTCGGGCAAAGGCCAAAGCGTTATTCGCGATATCGCCCTCAGCCATAAAGCGTGGCAATACGCCCAAGAAGGCGGACGCGCCGGCGGCGGTCGCGTAATAGTCGAAGGCTTTATTCCCTTCGATTATGAAATCACCCTGTTAACCATCAGCGCAGTCAACGGCATACACTTTTGTGCGCCTATTGGCCACAGGCAAGAAGATGGCGATTATCGCGAGTCATGGCAGCCACAAGCCATGTCCGATGAAGTGTTAGCAAAATCCCAAGCGATTGCGAGCAAAGTCGTCGAAGCCCTTGGCGGTTATGGACTATTTGGCGTAGAACTGTTTGTTAAAGGCAATGAAGTGTATTTCTCTGAAGTCTCGCCAAGACCCCACGACACAGGCTTAGTCACACTCATCAGCCAAGATTTATCGGAATTTGCCCTGCATGTTAGAGCGATTCTTGGCCTACCTATTCCCAATATCCATCAGCATGGTCCAAGTGCCTCAGCGGTAATTTTGGCCGAAGGCACCTCAAGCAATATCCGCTACCAAGGGATTGGTGCGGCATTAGAAGCGGTCAACACTCAGCTTAGATTATTCGCCAAACCCGATATTGATGGTCGCCGCCGTTTAGGTGTCGCGCTTGCCCGTGATATCGATATCGACAGCGCAATCAGCAAAGCACTCGATAGCGCCAGTAAAGTAAAAGTCATCTTTTAAGCGGGTTTAACCGTTTAAAATTGGCTTTAAGTACAAGCGACACATCAAAGGGAAATGCGCTTTAATGCTATTTCCCTTTTTCAACACAGAGCCGCACCAATAAAAAGTGACAGCCCAAAATCGACAGTCCCAAATCGACAGAGTAAACTAGCGCCCTTTCTTGCTAGCCATCATCCTAAGTTGTGGCTTAACTCAGATAATTAACTCCGATAATTAACCCAGATAAGTAAAACCAACAGTAGACCCCAATATGCATCTTCAGCCTTCTTGCTTTACCTCTTTCACACAAGCCATTGATGCCTATGCCCTGCCGCAACGTTTTACCTTTCCTTTCTATTACGAACCGCATCCATTATGCGTGATCGCAGCCAACGAATTACAACGCCACCTTGAGACTCAAAACGATTGGCAACATAACTTTGGCCTCACGGGGGAGTTAACCGGTGCCATTGGTAAAATGTTTGGTGTACTTTTAGTACAAGATCCGCAGGGAGATGTGGGCTATTTGTCGGCATTTTCGGGCAAGTTAGCTGAGCAGAACCATTGGCCACGCTTCGTTCCACCTGTGTTTGATATGCTGGCTAAGGACAATTTTTTCCACGCCGAAAATCTGCAAATCAACCAAATTAACGAGCAGCTACTTGCAGTAGAAAATCACCCCGATATTCCTCGGCTATCGAGCGAACTCAACGCTGAGCAAGCTCAAGCACAGGCCAAGCTTGCCGCCCACAGGCAAGTGATGATCGACGGCCGTCAATCCCGCAAGACGCAGCGCAATCAACTCGCAGTGCAATGGGCAGCCAATCCAACTGATGAGACTTTACGTGAAAATACTGCAATCGAAGCTAAACTCAGCCAAGAAAGCATTAATGAAAAGAATCAGTTAAGAGATATTAAACGCTATTGGGATGAACGTATCCATGCCATCAGCCAAGCGTTAACTCTGCTCACTGATAAGCGTGACGCGTTAAGACTACAGCGTAAACAGCTCTCGGCGGCGCTGCAGCAAAAGCTGTTTGAGCAGTATCGTTTTTTGAATATTCGCAGCGCAGAAAAAAGCCTTAACGGCATATTTAACGGGACGGTTGAGTTAACACCGCCCGCAGGCTCAGGGGAATGTGCCGCCCCTAAGTTGCTACATTACGCCTTTAAACACGGTCTTAAACCATTGGCGATTGCCGAATTTTGGTGGGGGGCGCCGCCAAAATCAGAAATTCGCCAACATAAGCAGTTTTATCCTGCCTGTCTGCGCAAATGCCAGCCTATCTTGGGGCATATGCTCGAAGGGCTTGTTGTCGATGATAATCCGCTGCTGACGAACCCCGCCGAAGGCAAAACCTTAAGCATCCTCTACCAAGACGAGGCGATGGCGATTGTGAACAAACCCGCCGAGTTTTTATCAGTGCCCGGCAAAGAGATTGAAGACTCAGTGTATTCGCGCATGCGGCAAACGTTTCCCTATGCCACAGGGCCACTTATCGTCCACAGGCTCGATATGTCGACCTCGGGATTAATGGTGATCGCATTGACAAAAGACGCCCATAAACAGCTGCAAAAACAGTTTATCCAGCGCACAGTGACTAAGCGTTATGTGGCACTTTTAGCAGGGATCCCTACAGCAATGGCAGATAAACAGGCCGCAGGACAAATCTCTTTACCCCTACGTGGCGATTTAGACGATAGACCGAGACAACTCGTTTGCCATGAGTTTGGCAAAGCGGCCCAAACCTATTGGAAATTAAGCCATATCGATGAAATGGCACGTACAGCCCGCGTGTATCTATCCCCAAAAACGGGCCGAACCCATCAACTCAGAGTTCACTGCGCCCACTCAGAAGGGCTAAATACGCCCATTGTAGGTGACGATCTGTACGGCACTCGCGCCAATCGCCTGCATCTGCATGCAGATTTATTGATGCTTCAACATCCCGTCACCCGTGAACAGATGCGCTTTCAAGTCGATCCTGATTTTTGAGATCTGAGTTCTGATATTGATTAACAAGGCACCAAAAGGAAAACCAAGCTTAGTGGGCATTATCAGAAGTTTGACCGCGATGTATAAGTGGCATTTTTCGGGCATAGTAATGCCTCACTCAAAACGGAATCGACAGCGGTAGTATGGGCATAGGCAATCTGGTTAAAAACATAAGCCGAAATCAATGGTTCTTATTTGCTTTGTTGAGCGCCGCCGTATTTATGAGCGCCTGTCAGCCAGCATCAAATCCCAACGAAACCACGGCTAGCCCAAATACCAGTGTCGCAGTAAAAGCCGCTACAGAAGCAACAACCCTTCGAGCGCCACTTTCACAGGAAGTCTATATCTGGCAGCGCCAATGGCGCCCCGCCAATCAAACGGCATTAGTGCAAAGCCAAGATGCATTTCAAGGATTACGTATTTTAGCGCTGCAAGCGCATCCAAAACCCAATGGCGCAGACATTTGGTTTGAAGTTGCGGTCAATCATGCTTGGTTGCAGGCAGATCCTAGGCCAAAAATTGCCGTGATTCGCTTAGATGGTCAGTTCGTGCATTTAAATGATGAACAAGTGATCAATAAAATCAACCAAGTACTAGCAACTTGGCAGGCAAAAGGCACGCACATCGCGGGGGTTGAAATCGACCACGACAGTGCCAACAGTAAACTGCCAGCCTATCGGGATTTTCTTAAAAAACTTAAAGCGCAGTTACCCGCAGAACTCAAACTCAGCATTACTGCACTGCCCGCTTGGCTCAGTAGCGCCGATTTTCCCATGTTACTCACCAGTATTGATGAACTGGTGCTACAAATTCACAGCGTAAGCGATCCACGCCTCGGACTATTCGATGCGACTCAAGGTTGGCAGTGGGTGCAGCAACTCTCAAATATCAGCACTGTTCCTTACCTTATTGCGCTCCCCGCCTATGGTTCGGCGGTCATCAGTACAGCTTCAGGTTATAAAGTTGAAAGTGAAACACCGCTGCGCGATCAACTCCAATCAGCCAATGCAGTACAGGAACTGATGGCCGATCCTCTAGTATTACAAGCCTTTGTGCAAAAACTACACACTCAAAAAGATGCCAAACTCAGAGGCATTATCTGGTTTCGGCTGCCGCTGGAAGGGGATAAAAGGGTTTGGCCACTCAACACCTTAATCGCCGTTGCACAGCAAGGTGAACTTGCCGCCAAGATTGAATTAGTGATATCAAGCGATAACAAGGCCACAGCCCAAACGATATTAGCCGCTGAAAATAAGCCAAAAAATCTGGAAATCCGCAAGCCACAGCTATTCCAACTGAGCTTAATGAATCACGGTAATATTGCAGGTGAAATTCCTCCTCTTTTGTCGCTAGCGGGACAAGCTTGCAGCGGGTATGATGCGCAAAATGGCTATAGCGTAATACAAAAAGATGGGCTGTTAACGTGGCAATGGCGAGCTGAGAATACAGCAGCGTTGACACCAACCAAAACAGTTTCACGCACTGCAATCATGCCTATGCCGCAATCAAACAGAGACATTCAAACACACATGCTCAACCCTGGCGGCCAAAAAGTGATAGGCTGGGCACGTTGTGAGTCATTATATTTACAGGGAATTTATGCGCCATAAGCCAAAACTATCGTTTACCATGGCAACACCCAATCGGGCTTTTATGCTTAAAAAGACCACGCTCATTTGTTTAAGCTTATTTTCCCCTATGCTATTGGCCTGCGGCCCCGATTTTCCTTTGCAACTCACTCAGGATAGGCAGAGCAATCTCAGTTATTTACCGCAAACCTCCTTTAGCCAGCAGCTAACCGCCCTCGCAAAACCTTTGCCTTGGCAGTATCAAGATGCACCCGCTGCACAGGAATATCTCTGGGATGAAGTGCATAGCCGTTATCTTTCACAAACTCGCGCCTTTGAAAACAGCGAGTTAAGTGACGCCCATTTAGCCTTAGTGAACACTTTGCGGGATGCAACGGGCCCCATTGAAGCCGAGCAAATGGCCGCTAAGTTAGACAAAGATCTACCACAAGCGCTAACTTGGTACACCTTAGGTGCCGTAGCGTTTGAAGCAAAAGATTATGAGAGGGCAAGTAACTATTTCATCAAAATCATCAAATTACCACAAAGTGAACGCGCATCTCGTAGCCTGTGGGCACTCTATTCGCTGTCGCGTATTGAGCTTATCTTAAGCAAGACTTCGGCTGATCCTGAACATTTTAATCGTGCTAATGCTTACCTGACACAATTACAAACCGAAGTCGCACAAGGCGCCGCCGATCCCCTGCGTTTGAGTTTAGCGAGCTTAGGTGAGCAAGCCTATATCCTGTTACACCAAGGTCAGCCGCTCCCGCAATTGACCAATCAAGGTACAGGTGAAACTGAGTCAGAGCTGCAAATGACTCTCACCCCTGATGCACTGAATAAAGCTATTGAGCTCTATGCCACCCAATCGGTACAGGGCGATAGCGGCGGTTATGATTCCTTATTGATGTTAAGCCGCACTTTGATGGGTAAAGAGATTGCTGAACTTAAGCCGCTACTGCAACAGGCGAGCGTGCAGCAGTTATTGATTGCCTATTGGCAAAGCAGCACTAATGAATTCGCCTACAATGGCCAGCTTTCAGAAATGGGATTAAAGGTTGCTGAGCTCCTTAAAGTATTTCCAACCGATGGCTTACAGCTCAACCATGGCGATAAATTAGCGGCGATTTATTACCAGTTAGGGGATTATGCCAGTGCTGAGCGCCTATTAACGCTAGCGAAACCGAGCGGCCTCACTTGGTGGCTCAACGCAAAATTAATGCTACAAAAGGGCGATCAAGCAGAAGCTGCCAAGGCCTATGCTCAGGCAGCGCGTCACTTCCCAGAGCAACTCAATAAGATCTCGACCACAGTTGACGCTAAAGAAACTCAGCAACAAGCCATTAATGCCGATGAAGATACAGCCACTTACTGTCGTATTCGTGCAGAGCAAGGGGTGTTGTCACTAGAGCGTGGCGAATATGTCGATGCGCTCAGTCACTTACTCGCCAGCGGTGATGAGTACTGGCAAGACATCGCCTATGTGGCGGAGCGCGTGCTCACCACGGCTGAACTTAAGTTATTTGTCGACGAACATGTGCCATTTATCGCCTTTGAATACCCTAAAGACAGCGACTGGTACGATAATATTGAGCCAATTAACAACCGCTTGCGCTACTTGCTAGGTCGCAGGCTATTACGCGAAGGCGCGATAGCTGAAGCGCCGGTTTACTTCCCTAATCCTAAACTGAATGCCAGCGCCCTTGCCTACGGCACAGAGTTGAATGCAGCGAAAAAAACAAAAGGCATTGATAGCGCGAAAGCCTATTGGGCTGTTGCCGAACTTGCCCGCCACCAAGGCATGGAACTCTTAGGGTTTGAATTAGCCCCGGATTACACTATCTACCAAGGTGTCTTCGATCTAAGTGATTGGAATGAACCGAGCAAACTGGCTGAGAAAGAACAGCTGCGGATCAGTGCCAGCCAAGCAATCCCCGATAAACGCTTCCATTATCGCTACACGGCGGCGGAACTAGCCAACAAGGCATCGGATCATGTACCCCACAACAGCCAAGCCTATGCAGCGCTACTCTGCCAAGCCACAGGTTGGGTATTGTATCGAGATCAAGAACTTGCCCTGCGTTACTACAAAAAATACGTCGCCAACGGCCCCTTTGTGCCTTGGGCCGAGAACTTTGGTTTGCAGTGTGAAGCGCCCGATTTTGACGGTGCAGTAAAACGAGCGCAGGCGAATGAAATGGCAGAATGGAACGCCCTGTACCACAAGCTGAAAAAGCCCGTGGTCTTGAGCTTTGCCGTTATCGCAACACTGCTGGGGATTTACACATGGCGCAGAAGAAAACGTAAACAGTAAGTACACAAAGAGCCTTTCTTATATTCCTAAAGAAAGGCGCTAAAGCTAAGCTGATGAATTGCTGGTGTGCAGGGGGAATTGCCATTGTTTCCCCAGTGACAATCTTAACGACCATTGAACTGTTTATCTGGCTAAAAGCTTTTGCCCCAAAGTGTGTTTTGCTGTTCAAAAGGGAATCGGCCAAGTAAAGCTTTGCCTATAGAAAAGTTGATGGTTCGACTTAGAAGTTATGTATCCCATCTTTTTCGTAGTTTGAATACTTTAATCAAAATCAAAGTCGTGGGGCTTCACCCCACACCCGACCAAGGAGGACTGCTCGTCCTATCCTCCTTGGATGCTCCAAGACGCCCCCAACGTAGTTGAAAGCCCCTTGTGCTCATTGACAAATTTGCTATCGTTTCCGAAGGATGCGTCCCTGCACCTGCGAAAGCTAGCTCGCCCTCCATGGCGAGACTCACGCAATTTGTCTATTCGCCCTGCGGCAACTCCGAGGGGAGGTGTATTCCTTAGAGTTTTGAGTCGTTAGATAGCGATTCATCAGCAAAAAATAAGTGTGAAAAAACGAGAAAGGTAAAACGATATCAAGTGATTACCCTCTAAACTGTATAAAAAACCGCTACCGCAAAAAAGCAAATTCCTATAGCATCATTCATACCAATTGACATGGATGTGGCAGCGGCCAAGTCCAACAAGCGATTTATGCCCTGCAAACAGCGCAGCGCATAAATACTAAGAAGTTAGCAATCAAGGGAATCTATGGACAATCCTGATAAAAGAGAAAATTGGTTTGTGAGAGTGCTAATAGTACTTTTCTGTCTTCTATTGGCCTCGATGATCGGATTCAGTTACTTTAGCGTTGAGCCCAAAGGACAAATAAACTCTGGCATTATTACTTTGCTTCTGCTGTTACTTGTTTTGATTTTGTCGGAAAGTTTCGACAACTTTTCCATTGGCAAGTTGATTTCAATAACCCGTGAAGCCAAGAAAAAGGAAAAAGAGGTTCAAAAACTCGAAAAGGAGAAGTCTGAACTTCTAACTCAGTTGATTACCATTTCAAGCAGTCAGCATCAGACTCAACAACACACAAATGTCTACGGGGATTATCACGCAGGCAAGGGAGCCTCAGTTGAGCGAGCCTCTGAGCAAGAAGTTGAGGCTAAAGCATCCGATGAACGATCAAGAGTTATCGAGGCTTCAGGCCCAGAGTTTCGTGTTGATTGGCGAAAAGTTGAATTGGTTGCAATGCAAAAATATGTGCTACAAAAAGGCATTCATGCGTCAAATATTATAAGTGAAGCAAAACTTGTTACGCAGTTTCATGGAATCGATCCAGTAAGCAATCATCAGCCAATATTTGATGGTTATTACAAAAATGATGATAAAGAAATATTTATCGAGTTTAGACCAAATCGTGGAATTCACATGATGTTTAGAGAGCGGCTTTATATGATGCTCTCTAAGTTAAATCATTATCAAAATGTTAAGGGTGCAAGCGTACATCTCGACTTTGTTTGGTTGAATGTTCCAGAGGAAGAAAATAATCATCGAAGCAGCGATCGATTTATGCAGGATTTCGAACCAGCGATTGCCTCTGGTCTTTTGCGAATAAATGAAATTGAAATTACAAAAGAAGAAATGGATTCCTGCAAGCGTGAAGTGTAGCAATGCTAACAAAGCGCGAGGGCGGACAAATTTTCCGCTGCGCTCCAAATTTGCCGCAGAGCGCGGCGTTATGTGAAGTCTCACCATGAACATCGAAGATATAGAACTGTATTTTGGGGCGAAGCTACCAAGGTCGTATCGTGAGTTCATATCAACTCACAAAATAGAATCTGAAGGAGACGTACACCTATATCTTCCAGAAGATATCATAGAGCGCAATGAGTGCTACGAAACAAAAAAATACGCGCCTGGATATATAAACATTGGAGACAACGGTGGAGGCGAAGCTTTCATCCTAAAGCTGAGTGAAGAGGATCCTGAGGTATCTATTATTGGCCACGGCAGCATGGATCCTGAATTAAAAGAATTTGTTTATAAGGACTTTAGTAGCTGGCTTGCTTCTGGATTAAAATACGAAATTGAGTAGTCACATAATCGGGTAGCCGGAGGTATCTAGCCTCCAACCTCCAGCCCCCACACTACCCTGCATGCGGCTCCGCACAGGGCGGTTCATTTAGAACGCCTAACCTGTTTTCTGGTTCTGATAGTGACGTATATTGCTTTATCTGTTTACGCAGTTAATCACTTCCCCCTTCAAATAACCGTTCAAATTCGCCACTGCGATATTGAGTAGACTTTGCCTTGCTTCCTTCGTCGCCCACGCATTATGCGGGCTGATGCTGATATTAGGCGCATGCAGTAAGGGATTATCTGCAGTGGGCGGCTCAGTCGATAACACATCAACACCTGCAAATAAGCGGTTTTGCAAAAGCGCAGCAGCAAGCGCGGCTTCATCAATTAATCCACCGCGCGCTGTATTAATCAGCAGCGCATTAGGCTTCATCAAGGCGAGGGTTTGCTGATTGATAAATTGCTCAGTTTCTGGTGTTAGCGGGCAATGGAGCGAAATAATATCTGATTCGCTAAGCACAGTATCACATTGCGCCCACGTCACGCCTTGGGGTAAATCCTTGATTATTGAACGAGTATTGACAAGCACTTTCATCCCGAATGCGAGGGCGAGCGTTCCCACCTGCTGACCGATATCGCCATAACCTATTAAGCCTAAAGTCTTGCCTTTTAAAGATTGCAACGGCATTAAAGTAAAACAAAAATCTTGGCAGTTCACCCACTGGCCATCGACCACTGCTTGATGATGAGCGGCCACGGCTTGGGTGTGATGCAGAATATGGGCAAACACCATTTGCGCAACGGCATCAGGCGCATAAGCGGGCACATTAGTGACCACTATACCTTGCGCTTTAGCTGCCGCGATATCGACAACGTTCATGCCCGTGGCCAATACGCCTATGTATTTGAGACTAGGAAGTTGCGCTAGCGTCTTTGCATTCAAGGGTGTTTTATTGGTGAGAATGATTTCAGCACCTTGGGCTCGCGCGACAATATCAGCGCCACTTGTGCGGGAAAAACACGCAAACTCGCCTAATTCATTTAAGGATTGCCAGCTGAGATCGCCAGGATTTAAGGTTTCACCATCAAGTACGACTATTTTCATGCCACTAAATCTCCTTTTAAGACGATGCGTTAGATCTAAAAACTGACTTTGAGCCCAAGGTTAGCCTGAGCCTGCCACATCACATCTGACGTAATGTGCCATAGGCAATCATCTTCATTGCAAAACAGCGAAGTGTCACTGTTGATAAACGTCGCATAACCCCGAATATCCGCAAACAGGCCAAAGTGTGGCGTCACTTGATACTCTACCCCGCCACCAATCCCCATGGAGAAACGCGTTTCGCTCGACCAACCGCTAGGCAGCATGCGGGTGATCCCCGCGCTGGCGGTGACATAGGGCTGGATATCACCACGGGGAAAATATAAAGTGCCACCCAAGTGGATGTAATCTAAATCTAACGAGGTAAGAAAGTCTGGCGTAAACAAGCCGCCACTTTTCAGTTCAGAGGCTTGATGACTATATAAAAGATAAATATTACCAGGATCATTCGTGCCAATACCCACCATCAAACCGTAATGACTCGACTCCTCAACCTTAACATCGGCCTTATCACCCGTTTGATCTGTGTTGACCTCATATTGATTCACATCAAATTGACCGCCCCCCAGACTATAACCACCAAAAGGAGCGATAAACACCTCGGCCTGCGTAGACATAGCCACAGGTAACAAACTCGCCAACAGCAACAAATGGTAAGTGTTTTTCATAATGAATTCCTTATCTTTTACAAAAACCAATTTTATCAAGGCTAACGCATACCGCGCTCAGACTTGACTCTGTCATAGGCTGCTTGAATATCCTGAGCCTTACGATTAGCGAGCTCCATCATTTCTGGTGGTAACCCTTTCGCCACTAACTTATCGGGATGATGTTCATTCATCAATTTACGGTAAGCCCGTTTAACTTCTTGGTCGCTAGCTTCGTTCGTAATGCCAAGTAAACTGTAGGCATCAGTAATCGATGTTTTATTGCCACTCGATGTTTGATGGAAACGAAACTCCGCCTGCCAGCGTTTAAGTAATTCATCTAACTGCGCTCGACCATAACCTAACTCTTGAGCAATCGTCATCAAGATAGCGTGCTCAGCAGGATCCAATTCACCATCAGACAGTGCCGTTTGGATCTGGATTTCGATGAACATCTGCACTAACTCTTTGCGTCCCATCGTAATAACACGGAAAGCTTGTAAGCTGCTGCGCAGATCAAAATCCGCCGATTTACCCTCACGAAATGCCTGTTGCGCCTCTTTACGGGCTTCCCCCGTTAAACGCATTTGCTCCATTAATAAGGTCGCAATGCGAATATCGGTTTCGGTAACATGTCCTGATGCTTTCGCCACATGCCCCATTACTGCAAATGTGGTATTAAAGAAAATGGCTTGGCGATTCTTAGCCTGCCCTAGAATCTGTCGAAAACCCACGCCCGATGCCGCACGCTTATCGTAAAGATGACCGAGCCACAAACCTAGCAGTGCACCAAAAATACGGCCGAACATAAAGCCAATGACAAATCCAAAAAACTTACCCCAAAGCCGCATCTTATTTCCTGATTTCTATTATGTATGTGATGCACTAGCTTAATCCTATGGATATGCCAGCACCGAAATTTACTTGTTACTTTGTAACCTTAGTTCAAGCGCTTGCAATCGTGCAATGGTACCGACATCACACCAAAATCCATTAAACAAGGCACCACTAACTCTGTCTTGAGCCATTTGCGATCGGAGCAACGGACCCAGTGCAAAGGCGCCCTGCGGCGTGTCATGAAATAGCGCAGGGTGATAAATGCCCATGCCCGAAAACGTGTACTTAACATCGCCACGCTCCTGCACTTGATGACCATTCAAAGCAAAATCGCCATTTGGATGCTGCTCAGGATTAGGCACTAACCATAAGTGAGCGAGCCTATCCGCAGCCAGTTGCGTGATTGGCGGTAAAGCATCAATAAACACATCACCATTAATCACTAAAAAAGGTTCGTCGCTTCCGTCCTCACACAATAAAGGCAAAGCGCGTTTAATGCCGCCGCCTGTTTCTAACGCGCTCTCTTCAGCGCTATACCGAATGCGCACCCCAAAAGTGCTGCCATCGCCCAGAGCTTCGACTAACTTATGCCCTAGCCAAGCATGGTTGATGACGATATCGACTATGCCTTTCGCGGCAAGTTTTTCAATATGATAAACAATCAGCGGCTTACCTAACACTGGCACCATAGGTTTAGGCAAACTGTCCGTTAACGGCCGTAACCTTTCCCCTCGTCCAGCGGCCAAGATCATGGCTTTCATTGCTTAACCTCAGATGAAGACTGACTCACACTAAACGCAGGTAACACACGACGAGTTAACCAGTGTGCAAATGGCACGAGTTCGGGATACCGCAGCGAGATGTCGACAATATACGTTAATGTCAGTGGAATATCCGCCATATAAGCAGGTTTACTATCGCGATAGTTTAATCGTGCAAAAATCCCCACCGCCTTAATGTGGCGCTGTAAGCCCATGAGATCAAACCAAGTTTGATATTGCTCAAAAGGAGTCTGTACAGGAATAAAACCAAGCGCTAATGCTTGCTGATAATGATATCGCATCAAGTCTGCGACTAACGGCTGTGGCCAACGAATATAACAATCGCGCAGTAGTGATACCGCATCGTAAGTTACAGGACCAACGACAGCATCCTGAAAATCAATCACGCACAGCTTGTCCGCTTGCAGCATAAGATTACGACTATGGAAATCCCTATGCATTCCCACACTAGGTTGAGACAGCGCATTGCCGACGAGGCGATCAAAAGTATCATTCAGCAACTGCAACTCTGCCGCGTCCAAAGACAAATTAAGATGTGTTCCTAACAGCCACTCAGTAAAAATGTGTAATTCACGGCGCACAAAAGCTTCATCGTAGTTAGGTAATGCCTGTACTAAACCGCTATCAAGATTCTTGCACTCAATTACAGCGGCCACTTGCGGTAATAAATCGAGCGCCTGACGGTAAAACCGTTCCACATTTTGTACCGTCAATACAGATAAGAGTTGGGTATCGCCCAAATCACTCATCAACATAAAACCCAAATCGGCATCGGCGTGGATTACTTTTGGAACTGTCAGTCCCACGGCTGAATAAGCATTCGACAGGGTAATAAAGGGGGCGATAGGCACTAACTGAGGCGGTGAATCGGCGGCGATAAAGGTAGCATCAGGCATCGAAATCCGAAAGTAACGCCTAAAACTTGCGTCTCCGGAAATCAACACAGGCATCACCTCACAGGAAAAATAAGCATTCAGCCACTGATTAAGGGAAAGAAATCTCGGATCGGATAAAGTCATTTCATGGCTCTTAAAGAAAAATTGCTTTATTATAGCTGGCATAGAATTTGGAAACAGCTAAGAAATTGAGAGATTTATTAAGCGATGTTGCGTTTGTCAATTGCAACTTTCCCCATCCATACTTGTCCAGAATAAGAAATCATAATTACTGACCTAAAGATGCAGATCCGATACCTTCTGGCCCTGAGCCTGTTACCGCAATTAGTCCTGGCAGACGACTCTCTAACCGCTTCGGCATCCCAATGCTTAATCGAACCGCCAGTACCCCGTATCGTATCTCAAACCCAAGGGATGAGTGCGGCTGAACTCAACAAAATACGTATTGCGTCTGATAACACCAATGCCGAAATGGGGAAGCAGGCGATTTTCCGTGGCGATGTGGTTTTTAGCCAAGGCGATAGGCACATAGCAGCCGATGAGGCGATTTTAGATCAAGCTACTGAACAGTTTGATGCCAATGGTAATTTAGTCTTTCAAGACAGTAACTTCACCGTTACAGCCGAATCCTTACAAGCTCAAATGCGGACAAACCGTGCCACCCTTAAAGGCGCACAATATTGGATCCATGGCCAACAAGTTCACGGTGATGCCGAAAAACTGCAAATTACTATCAATAACAATTTAATTTTAACGAATACCAACTTCACTACTTGCCCTCCTGACAATGTGTCTTGGCTACTCGAGGCCGAAAAGATCAAGATCAACAGTGAAGAAGAATGGGGCGAAATTTGGAATGCCAAACTAAGAATTGGCGGTGTACCTGTATTCTATATTCCCTACATGACAGTCCCCGTTTCAGACAAACGTAAATCTGGCTTTCTCTACCCTAGTTTTAGCACTAGCACTACTGATGGTGTCGAAATTTCCGCACCCTATTATTGGAATATTGCCCCAGAGTACGATTTAACATTTACACCTAGCTATATGTCAAACCGTGGTTTATTCACTAAAACAGAGTTTGGTTATCTGGCGGGTGAGGCCCAAAATGGCCGAGTCAATTTAGAATATCTAGGCAATGACAAATTGATCGATGGTAGCCCGAATCGCTACTTATATAACTGGCAGCATCAAGGGGCGATCGACAAAAATTGGCGCGTATTAGCGAATTTTACCGATGTATCAGATAACAATTATTTCAATGACTTAAAGTCAGATGTTAACCGTGCAACCGATAACCAGTTATCACGCATAGGTGAAATCAGCTACTTCGAAAGTAACTGGGATCTAAGCACCCGAGTACAAGATATTAAAGTACTGGGTGAGGATGAAAAACCATATCAAGTCATGCCTCAGGTTAACTTTAACTATCGCGCTGCTGATTTTTGGAACAATTTAGATTTTGGTTTCAATTCAGAGCTAACGAATTTTGCCCATCAGGACAACAATGTTAATACGGCAACTCGTTTGCACATGTCACCGAGCGTAACTCTGCCAATACATGGACCTTCAGGCTCGCTCACCAGCCAAGTTAAGCTGATGCAGACCAATTATTGGCAACAAAATAACAATCCAAGTGAAGAACTAGACGATACAGTGAATCGCACCATCCCGCAGGTACGGATTAATGGTCAAATCAACTTCGAACGTTTTACTGAGCTTTTCGATCAAAACTACCGCCAAACGCTCGAGCCACAATTTCAATATCTTTATGTCGGCTACGAAGATCAACGCAACATAGGCATTTATGATACGGCTCAATTACAGGACGACTACTTTGGTCT
The DNA here is from genome assembly GCF_043359565.1 of Shewanella sp. S23-S33. Taxonomy (NCBI): domain Bacteria; kingdom Pseudomonadati; phylum Pseudomonadota; class Gammaproteobacteria; order Alteromonadales; family Shewanellaceae; genus Shewanella; species Shewanella sp. S23-S33. Next base: position 48,186 of record NZ_JBHFFD010000011.1, read on the forward strand.
ATTCCGTGATCGTCGCTTCTCGGGTCTGGATCGGATTTCCGATGCAAATCAAGTCACTCTAGGTGTTACTACACGCCTGTTTGATAGTCACAACCAAGAAGCCACTAAATTCAGCCTAGGACAAATTTTTTACCTGCAAGACAGTAAAGTCGGTTACGAAGACAGTATTTTTGAGTCTAATCAATCAACTTCAGTACTTGCTGCAGAGTTAGATACCCGCTTGTCCCATGATTGGTATATGGGGGCTGCGATTCAGTACGATACCAACACCAGTGACAATAAAAAATCTGAAGTCACCTTAGATTTCAGACCTGAAGCGAATAAATTGCTGCAATTTAGCTATCGCTATGTTCCAGATTTATTGAACTCAAATACCAATGATACAGTGAACATCTCCCAAGCGGGCGTTCGTGGCGCTTGGCCAATCAGTGATGACCTCTACTTTGTTGGTAATTGGTATTATGACCTTAACGAAAGTCGCAGTATTGAAACTTACACAGGTATCCAGTACGAATCATGCTGTTACGCAGTAAGACTTAGTTATCATTACCGCATTAAAACCAACTATGACGACAATATAGGTTCTGCCACAATTGATCCTCGTGAGCAGTTTGATAGTGGTGTCTACCTGAACTTAATCATTAAGGGACTCGGTGGTTCTGGCCCATTAGGCGTATCCGATATGCTCAATGACGGCCTGTTTAACTACAGAAAACCGCTTTATCTGAGGAATTAGCAAAGAATTGTGATAGATTGCTGAACCTCAACAAGGACTAAGAGTCCAAACAGATTAATGAGTGCTTTACCGTTCACCTTTTGCTAAAGCGAATAAAAACGGATCTTAAGGTCTAACCTTGCACTCAAATGCGTCGCCAAAAAATTACATTAGGGCAACTCACTGTAATTTCGATATAAATGGTAAAGTTATTTCAATTAAGCCGTCGAACCTGACCTTAGAACGTGCCAAGGATTTTGTGGATGAAACCCAGTAAACATCTGATTTTTGCTTTATTTGCACTCGCGATCAGCCAACCTACATTGGCCGCACCCCAGCCGCTCGACCGCGTTGCAGTCCAAATTAACGACGGCATAGTGCTCGAAAGTGAAATCACTAACATGATTGACACTGTTAAAGCGAATGCCAAAGCAGCAAACCAATCGTTACCTTCTGACAGTGCCCTGCGCACTCAGGTGATTGAGCGTTTAATCTTAACTCGCCTACAATTGCAAATGGCCAGTCGTATAGGGCTGAATATTGGTGACTTACAACTAGACCAAGCGATTGAAAACATCGCGCGTGAACAAAAAATGTCTGTCGCGCAGATGCAACAAAAAATTGAAAGCGAAGGTTTAAGTTTCAGCCAATACCGCGAACAATTGCGCGAAGAAATCACTCTAGGTGAAATTCAACGTATTCAAGTACAACGCCGTATTCAAGTATCACCACAGGAAATTACTAGCCTAGTCAAACTCATCCAAGAACAAGGGATGAAAGATGTGGAATACCAAATTGGCCATATCCTGATTGACGTGCCTAATAACCCCACCAGTGAACAACTCGAAGCATCAAGCAAACGCGCCAATATCGTATTAGAACGTTTGAAGAGTGGTGAGGATTTCCGTCGTACCGCTATCGCTTCTTCTTCAGGTCCTAAAGCACTCGAAGGTGGTATTTGGGATTATATGAACATCAACGAAATGCCAACTCTGTTCGCCGAAGTGATCAACGGTGCGAAAATGGGTGACATTATCGGCCCGATTAAGAGTGGTGCAGGTTTCCATATTATTAAGATCATGGATGCTCGCGGCCTACAAACCAAAGAAATCGAAGAAGTTAGAGCGCGCCACATTTTGCTCAAGCCATCTCCGATCCTGTCAGAAGACCGCGCTAAAGCCATGCTTGAGCAATTCCTGAAGCAAATCCGCTCAGGAGAAGCTAAGTTTGAAGACCTAGCGCGTCAGTACTCAGAAGATCCTGGTTCGGCCACAAAAGGTGGTGAATTAGGTTGGGCAGAACCAAGCATTTACGTACCTGAGTTTGCTCAAACGCTCAATAGTTTGAAAAACGACCAAATTAGTGAGCCATTCCGTACGACTCACGGTTGGCATATCACTCAATTAGAAGAACGCAGAAAAACCGACGCCACGGATCAGTTCAATAGCAACCGTGCGCACCAGTTGATCTTCCGTCGCAAATTTAACGAAGAACTGCAAAACTGGCTAGACGAAATGCGTTCAGACGCATACATTGAAATCTTCCAGCCAGAGACCAATCGAGGTTAATTCTAATTGAGCACTAAACGTATTGCCGTTACCCCAGGTGAACCCGCAGGTATTGGCCCCGATTTAGTCGTACAACTCGCTCAGCAGGCTTGGCCTGCTGAGTTAGTCGTTTGTGCGGATCCAGAATTACTTGCGAGCCGTGCGAAACGACTCGGTTTGCAAGTGACTTTCCGCCCTTACCAGCCAAATCAAGCTCCTAAGCCACAAGAAGCGGGCACATTAACCATAGCGCCCTTTAAGTTGGTGAGCGAATCGATTTGCGGTCAGCTCGATGAGCAAAACAGCACTTATGTAGTTGAAACCTTGCGTTATGCGGGCGAAAAAAACATGAGCGGCGAGTTTGATGCTGTCGTGACAGGCCCAGTGCATAAAGGCATTATCAATCAAGCAGGTATTTCCTTTAGTGGCCATACTGAGTTTTTTGCCCATCAAGCAAATTGCCCCGATGTAGTGATGATGCTGGCAACGCCGGGTTTGCAAGTGGCACTCGTGACCACCCATATTCCTCTGGCCTATGTTGCAAAAGCCATAACACGCCAACGCTTACAGCATATTATCAAGATTCTACATGCCGATCTCATCAGTAAATTTGGCATAGTTTCACCGAAAATTTATGTCTGTGGTCTCAATCCACACGCTGGTGAAGACGGCCATTTAGGGCGTGAAGAAATCGACGTGATTATTCCTGCACTCAACGAGTTGCGTGAAGAGTTCCAAATGAATATTGTCGGCCCATTACCGGCCGATACTCTGTTCCAACCTAAATATTTACAGGACGCCGATGTCGTCTTGGCCATGTACCATGACCAAGGACTTCCCGTTCTCAAGTCACAAGGATTTGGCAAATCGGTAAACATCACCTTAGGTTTACCTTATATTCGTACCTCGGTTGACCACGGTACGGCGCTCGATCTCGCGGGTACAGGCAAGGCCGATATTGGCAGTTTTGTCTGTGCTCTGAATAAAGCCATTGAGTTATCCTCAAAGAACTAAACGATTACATTATTAATGAGCAACAAAGTACATTTAGGCCACACGGCCAGAAAGCGTTTCGGACAAAACTTCCTTACCGACGGCAATGTGATTGACCGCATTGTGGGTGCAATTGCACCCGATAATCACCATGTGATGGTCGAAATCGGCCCTGGCCTTGGTGCCTTAACAGAACCTGTAGCCGATGCTGTGGATAATCTGACTGTCGTCGAACTCGACCGCGATCTGGTTGAACGCTTACATCAACACCCAGTCCTTAAAAATAAACTGACTATTCACCAAGGTGATGCACTGCAGTTTGATTTTGGCCAACTGAGTGTGCCTGGCAAAAAGATGAAAGTATTTGGTAACTTACCTTACAACATTTCAACGCCGCTGATGTTCCACCTGTTCGAATTTGCCGAACAGATTGAAACCATGCACTTTATGCTACAAAAAGAAGTAGTCCTGCGTCTATCGGCAAGCCCAGGCTGTAAAGCCTATGGCCGTTTAACAGTCATGGCACAATACTTCTGCCAAGTGGTTCCGGTTCTCGAAGTGCCGCCCCACAGCTTTACCCCTGCGCCTAAAGTGGACTCAGCAGTCGTACGCTTATTGCCATACGCCGTAAAGCCGTTCCCTTGTAAAGATGTGACCGTACTACGCCACCTTTGTACTACCGCATTCAACATGCGTCGTAAGACTCTGCGTAATAACTTAAAGCACATGTTATCTGACGATGAGTTCGAGCAGTTAAGGATTGACTCAAGTCAACGCCCAGAACAGATTAGCGTGCAGCAGTATGTTGCTATGGCTAACATGGTTTGCGATAAGAAAGCATAAATATGTCAGGGCACTTAGGTGCCCTTAGACCAGAGCCTAGGAACAAGAATGAGCGCATTGGACACCTCCATTCGGGTCGAAGTCAAAACTGAGTATATAGAGCAGCAGTCCTCGCCCGAGGATGAAAAGTACCTCTTCAGTTACACCATCACTATCATCAATTTAGGTGAGCAAGCGGCTAAACTTGAAACTCGTCACTGGATAATCACTGATGCCAATGGCAACACCAGTGAAGTCCAAGGTGCCGGTGTTGTCGGTGAAACGCCAACCATAGCGCCGAATACTGCCTATCAATACACCAGTGGTACTGTGCTCGATACGCCACTTGGCATAATGCACGGCACTTATGGTATGGTCAGCGAATCGGGTGAGCGTTTCCAGGCGACAATCCGTCCCTTCCGTTTAGCGACCCCAGGCTTACTACATTAATATCGTTAGGAAAGGGGTACTGTGGCGCATTATTTTGTTGGTGATATTCAAGGCTGTTTCGCTGAGTTACAAAAATTACTAGCTAAGGTCGATTTTAATCCTTCCCGCGATGAACTCTGGGCTGTAGGTGATCTTGTTGCACGCGGACCTGACTCCTTAGCTACGCTACGTTTTTTTCGCTCCTTAGGTGATTCCGCTAAAACGGTTTTAGGTAACCACGATCTCCATCTAATGGCATTACACGGTAAGCTCAAGCGCGCTAAACCCAGCGATAATCTCACTGAAATTCTAGAATCCCCCGATATCTCTGCCTCAATTGACTGGCTGAGACAACAACCTCTTATGCGTGAATTACCTGAACACCAACTCATTATGAGTCATGCGGGTGTACCACCTCAGTGGACGCTGGAGGTATTAAGAGAAGAATCCGCACTCGTCAGTCGCGCCCTCAAGCACGATGATTATCTTGAGACATTAATAAGCCAAATGTATTCAGATACCGCCGAGCAATGGGATCCAAGTGCAATTGGCATAGAACGCTTACGTTATTGCATCAATGCATTAACACGCATGCGCTATCTTTATGTCGATGGCCGACTTGATTTTGATTGCAAACAACCTCCTGAAAACTGTACTAATCCACAACTCAAACCTTGGTTTGAGTTTGCTTCGCCGCTGCGCCAGAGTCATACCTTAGTATTTGGCCATTGGGCTGCGCTGATGGGCAAAGTCGACGATACTAAATTAAAGGCTTTAGATACAGGCTGTTGTTGGGGTGAGCACTTAACCTTATGGCATCTTGAAAAAGACCAAAAAATTACGCAAAAAAAGTTAAAAAAGAGTTAAACTAAAACAGCTTAAAGTCGATAACAGACTGAGCCGCCTAACCCTGAATATCACCCTGTTTTCATTTGGAAAAATATAATAAAAATCGGAGTATCCTATGAAATTTAATGTAGCCACCAGAGTGATTGGCGGATTTGGTATTGTCACACTTTTACTCGTGTTGCTAGGATTTACATCTTATTTAACCAACAATAGCCTAAAAGCCAGCTCTGCTATGATGCAAGAATTAAGCTTGCCCGCGCTGAAATCGACAAACCACCTTAGTGAAGCATTGAGTGAGCAACAAAGACAAATCCTCATTGCCTATAACACCCCTAGATCAGCAAATATCCCGAATATTCGTAAAGTGTTTGAAGACCACGGGACTCAGTTCAAAAACGAAATTGCCACCCTCACTCAGTTAGTCAAGAGCCAGCAGAATCTATCTTCTTTAATTGCCCAATTAAGCGGCAGCTTTGCCACCTTTGAGCGAGATAGTATTGCCATGATCGCCGAACGTGAGGCCTCATTGAGCAAGCAAGAACAGCTCGTTGAACTAAAGAAAAAGCTCGAAAATGCCGCCGATGATGCCTCATCAGAACTACTCGATATTGTTGATTTAGAAAGCAGTCAGAATCCCGATGAGCAGAGTCTTGCTGCATCAGCCAGCGCTATTGATACTAGTCTCGGAAATATCATCACCACTATTGCAGATTTAGTAACAAATGACGAAGACAGTAAGCACGAACTGATCTCAAAGGAACTTGACTACATTATCAGCGAAACCAAGAACAAACTTGAATATGTGAATCGTCACGGTCAAGGTATCGTCGAAGCGGATACCTTAAGCTCGGTCACTAAAGATATCGAAAAAGTATTAGCGCTCGTCACCGGTCCGCAATCTATGTTGCAGCTAAAATCGAGTCAGCTCTCCCACTCCAAAGAAGCTGTGATAAAACTAGGCATTATCGAAAAAGATGTGAAAGTCATCAATTCCAACATGAATGATGTCAGCGATAACATCGAACTTGTTGCCGCGAACATGAGCAATGACACCATAGCCAAGATTGACTCTGCCAGCATACAAACCATGATTGTCGTGTTAATAGCAATCGTTGTCGCTGTGATTGTGAGTTTTGCTGTGGTGAATCCGTTAAAACGCTCACTCAGCCAAGTGAACAATGCCCTGAACGTCTTAGCCTCAGGTAACCTTACCCATAAACTAGATGACTCTGGACACGATGAATTTGCCGAACTAGCAAAAAACTGTAATCGTCTCGTCGATAGCTTACGCAGTTTAATCATAGGTATTTTAGATAGGTCAAATCAACTTGCCGCGGCAGCCGAACAAACATCAGCAATCACAGCGCAAACCACCTCAGGCATACAAGAACAAAAAAGCCAAGTTGACCAAGTGGCTACTGCGACAACTGAACTTAGCTCTAGTGCTCAGCAGGTGTCTTTAAGTGCCAATCAAGCCCTTGAGCAAATCAAACAGGCTGATCAAGAAACTCAGCACATGCGTGCCATTGCACAAGAGAACAAACTGACTATTTTGGCTTTAGCCGATGAAGTGGCCAAAGCGGGTGTTGTGATTAATAAAGTGCAGTCGGACAGCGCCTCTATTGGCTCAATTTTGGATGTGATCCGTGGTATTGCAGAACAGACTAACCTACTCGCCCTTAACGCCGCTATTGAAGCCGCCCGTGCGGGTGAACAAGGTCGTGGTTTTGCGGTAGTTGCCGATGAAGTGCGTAGTTTAGCCTCACGCACTCAAGTGTCGACCCGAGAGATCCAACAGATGATCGAAGTGTTGCAGCAAGGTGCAGAGCAAGCCGTTGCCGCCATGGATATGGGGCGTGCTCAAGCCAACGCCTGTGTTGAAAAAACGGAGCAAGCCAACATTGCCCTCGAAACCATTAGCCAATCTGTGCATAAGGCCTATGATTCTGGCACCCATATCGCCCATGCAGCGCAGGAACAGAATTTAGTAAGCCAGCAAGTTTCTGAAAAACTAGAGCATATTGCAGCAATTTCAGAAGAAACCGCTATCGGTGCAGATCAAACGGCTCAGTCTAGCCATCAAGTCGCCAAATTAGCCGAAGAACTCCAAGCTTCGGTCGGTGAATTTAGAGTCTAATGTTTATCACCACTAAAACCTAGGGTCGCTTAGCGGCCCTTTCTTTTGAGACGAATTCACTTGCCTATCTTACTGACGACTCGAACTGTCCGGCCTTTGCACAAATTAAGGCCATAAAAAATGCCAAACTTAAGTTTGGCATTTTTATCTAGCTTAATGCTAGATACTTGATATTAGACGCTTAATATAACGTAGCAGCAAATAGAGCTAAAGTGCCGCTAAGTTCAAATCCGCATTACTCTTCTTCACCGCCAGCAGCAGCGCCAAGACGCTCTTTCACTGCAGCGGTAATTGGGCTAGCACCATGACCGTTTGCTTCAGCCCAAGCTTGGATAGTCATCCCATCAGCTTCAGCAACACTCAATTCAGTCGCCGACAAACGCTTAGCCACAAACTCACCGGTATCGTTCGCACTCGCACCGTAAGCGGTGCGCAATAGACTTGCACCATCGCAACTGATACCACTGTAAATCTGACGTAACTTAACGCGGCTTTCTTTTAACTTTTTACGTAAGCGGTTTTTGTCGTTAGCTTTTACATAATCACAAAGACTCGCTACGAGTGGATCTTCCCCCGCAACAGCAGAGGTTGGTACAGCAATAGAACTAAATCCAATTAACGCAGCCAAGGCCACAGGCATAAGACGCATCCGATACTCCTTAATACTTTCTTATAGTTTTATTATCAATTCTGTATGGGCTGCATCTATTGTCTAAATGATATTGACCTCTTGGCTTTAGCTCTCGTTCGAAATCTAGGATAACGAAATAGGCTATCTCTTTCCGTGAAAACTAAATGTCCGATATGATGCAATACGTTAGATAAACTGACGTCCCATACACACAGGGTACACAACAGAAGCTGCAATTTAACATTTTTTTACCAAATTGATAAAGCGATATTCCAAACCAGCCGCATTTATACTCGCCAAAGATTCAGTTTCCTTCCAAGTCCCATCGTCCCAGTGGGGGAAAAATGTATCGCCTTCCACCTCAAGATTGATTTGCGTCAAATATAAGATATCGGCGCAGGGCAATAACTCGGCATAAAGCTGGCCACCACCTATAACCACTAACTCTTCACATTCACCAGCAGCTTGTTTGGCTGCATCAAATGAGGTCACACAGGTCACGCCCTCAATCACAAGATCCGTTTGGCGTGAAATCACTATGTTATGTCGACCAGGAAGGGGCCTACCGATTGACTCAAAGGTCTTACGTCCCATCACAACAGGCTTGCCTAGGGTCATCGCTTTAAAGTGACGTAGATCTTCTGGAAGATGCCATGGCATTTTATTATCTTTTCCGATGACTCGATTGTTTGCCATCGCGGCTATCATAGCAATGCGCATGCTCACTCCTGTTTTATGGAAATAGAATTATTGAATGACGGGGCGGGTCCTGAAATACAACAAACTTGGCATGGCCAAACCCACAGCTAACGCCCCTAGAATAAAGACAGTTTTAAGGCCATTACTAATCACTTGCCCCGTCAGTTCAGGACTGACTTGAGATTGAGCGGTCAATTGCACTAAGGCAATCACAGTATTAAATGCATAAGTGCCTGGGATCATAGGAATAATCGCGGCGACAGCATACATTAAAGGTGGCGCTAAGTGGCGCTTACCAAACCCTATGGTAATAATCCCTACTAATGCCGCTGCGGCGAAGGTTGCCCACTCGATTGGCAGACCAAACTGTAACATTAAAGTACGGGAGCTGTGGCCAATGGCTCCCGCTAAAGCGCAGTAAGGAAGAAATCGTTTAGGAACATTAAATACCATAGCAAATCCTACGGCGGGGATGGCAGAGAAAAAAGCATCGTGCAAAAGAGCTATCAGTAATTCCATCATAGGAAAATTCCGCCGATCTGCATCGCAATCGTAATGCCAATCACAGAAGAAACGGTCAGCAAAGTAGCATGACCCCAGCGGGATATACCGACATTCATGTGCCCTTTTACCATGTCAGAAATCGCATTAATCATCGGAAAACCCGGCACTAACATCAGCACACTCGCGGCCATAGCAGCCTTAGGAGTTTCACTTAACTCAAACAAATAACCCGTTTGAGCCAGCATACTGGTGACGAAAGCTGTGATGGCAAAATTGACTAATAAATTAAAATGCCGCTTAGCAATTGCTAAACGTACCGACATACCCACTGCCGCGGCAAAAAAAGTAATCACGCATGCAGTGAGATCGCCATTAAATAAATGACAGAAGCTAGCGCACGACAGGCCAATCATGAATACCACTAAGCTAGGAGGATAGGTTTTAGGTTCAATCCGCGCCAAGCGTTTACGCACTTCATTTGGGCCATACAACCCCTTTTCAGCGAGTAAACAGATACGTTGTAATTCACAGACGACTGTCATGTTAATGCCATGCTCACGAATACGACGAGTAGTTGTGATACAGCGACCATGAACCAAACTGGTTAACACGAGGGAATTAGAGGAAATAGAGAGTTCTACGCTGGCAAGACCTAAAGCCTGACCTAGACGCTGGCTGATTTCTTCAACTAAATCAGATTCCGCGCCGTAGGCCAGTAGCAATTGTGCAGCACGCACAACTTGCCGAGTAATATCATTTTGAGTATCAGCGTACACAGAACTCTCAAAACTCAAAGATTACTATTATCTTTGGTAAATAACTTCTACGTCGTAGTCGTCATCATCAAAGTCGTCGTCATCATCTTCATCAACATAATCTTCATTCAATGAATCAAGGTTTGCTTGATGATAATTATCCCACTTGAACTCAACTTCACTATCTGGGTCGACTTCATTGTCTTCAGGTGGAAGACTCGCAATGTAATCGAGGAGTTTTAATGCCAACTCACTGGTACCGTCGCGGTTATAGGCGGAGATAGTATAAACATCGCCTTCCCAACCCATTTCTTTAACGATACGATCAACCTTCTCTTGCAGCTCTTCTTCAAGCAGCAGATCGGTTTTGTTAAAGACTAACCAACGCGGCTTACTCGCCAACTTTGGAGAATATTTCTCAAGCTCACCTACGATAGCGCGCGCAGACTCAACCGGATCGGTTCCGTCAATCGGCTCAATATCTATGATGTGCAGCAGAATACGACAACGCTCAAGATGCTTTAAGAACCGAATACCTAAACCCGCACCATCGGCAGCGCCTTCGATGAGACCAGGAATATCCGCAATCACAAAGCTTTGTCCAGGACGTGGATTAACCACACCTAAGTTAGGCACCAGTGTTGTAAACGGATAATCAGCCACTTTCGGCGTTGCACGGGAAACCGCACGAATGAATGTCGACTTACCCGCGTTAGGCATGCCAAGCAAACCAACGTCAGCCAGCAGTAACAACTCTAATTTAAGGCTACGAACTTCACCGGGTGTGCCTAACGTCTTTTGACGTGGGGCACGGTTAGTACTGCTCTTAAAACGAGTGTTACCTAAACCATGGAAACCACCTTTGGCAACCAATAGCTTTTGACCGTGGGTTGTTAAATCCCCAAGGACTTCTTCAGTATCATGATCGACCGCGCGAGTACCAACAGGAACTTTTAAGATCAGATCTTTACCGCTATGACCAGTACAATCACGGCCACGACCATTTTCGCCACGTTCAGCCATGTGAAAACGTTCAAAACGGAACTCGATCAAAGTGTTGAAGTTTTCGTCAGCTTGCAGGAAAACACTGCCACCGTCGCCACCATCACCACCATCAGGACCACCATCAGGTACATACTTTTCGCGCCTAAAGCTAACACAACCGCTACCGCCGTCGCCTGCTTCGACCCTAATTACTGCCTCATCGACAAACTTCATACTTACTCCTGGCACCACTGAATGAAGCAATTATACCGTCTAACTTCATTGGTCGCCAAAAAACTCGAGATACTTTGCTCCCAATCTTACCTGTCAATGCTCATTCTTGGTAATCATTTACCAACTCAAGCATCTACACGGCGTAAATAGAAGCACAAAAAACAGAAAGCCCCACCAATGGCGGGGCTTTAACAGTATAAGCTAGGTTCGAAAGTTAAGCTTCGATGCTAATAAACTTACGGTTATTAGCGCCTTTAACTTCGAATTTAACTTTACCGTCAGTCAGAGCAAACAGAGTATGGTCACGACCAATACCTACGTTTACACCAGCGTGGAATTTAGTACCACGTTGACGAACAATAATGTTACCAGCTAGAACTGATTCACCGCCAAAGCGCTTAACACCTAGACGTTTACTTTCTGAATCGCGGCCGTTACGAGTAGAACCGCCAGCTTTTTTATGTGCCATGAGTTAGACTCCTATTATGCGTTGATAGCAGTAATTTTAACTTCAGTGAACCACTGACGGTGGCCCATTTTCTTGTCGTGGTGCTTACGACGACGGAACTTAACGATAGTAACTTTATCGCCACGACCGTGACTTACAACTTCAGCAACGACTTTACCGCCAGCCACTAAAGGAGCACCAACATGCACTGTTTCGCCATCAGCGATCAAAAGAACTTGATCGAACTCGATAGTTTCGCCAGTTGCAACTTCTAACTTTTCTAAACGTACTGTGTGGCCTTCAGCTACACGGTGTTGTTTACCACCACTTTGAAAAACAGCGTACATAGCTATTTTACTCCAATTCCTAACACGCGGGCTCATTCTTGGATGAGGCAGGGTGCTACAAAAACTTTATTGACAATGGGCGCGGAGTTTACGCGAAGAATCTAACTCTGGCAAGCCCTAATTAGGAAAGAATAAAAAAAGACCGGATTAACTCTCACATTAGTTGAGCTAGTGCTGTCATATGTCAGAATTTTAGGTAAAATTCATTTCATTATAACACGTGAGCCTAAACAGGGGCCGGGTACGTAATGACCCCACAACCAGAGTCTATTATGGATTTAAACGCTATTCGTCAACTGGCTGACACTGATATGCAAGCAGTCAATCAGCTGATATATAAACAGCTTGAATCAGATGTCGCCCTAATTAATCAATTAGGTTTTTACATTATTAATGGTGGTGGTAAACGTCTTCGTCCTCTGCTGTCGGTTTTAGCCGCACGTGCGGTGAGCTACGAAGGCGAAGCACATCTTAAGCTAGCGGCGATTATTGAGTTTATCCATACAGCCTCATTGCTCCATGATGATGTCGTTGATGAATCGACGTTACGCCGCGGACGAGAAACCGCCAATGCACTGTTTGGCAATAGTGCCAGTGTGCTAGTCGGGGATTTCCTTTATACCCGCTCATTCCAGATGATGACCGAACTTGACAACATGAAAGTGCTCAGAGTGTTAGCTGATACGACTAACGTGTTGGCCGAGGGTGAAGTCTTACAGCTGATGAATTGTAATGACCCAGACACCACTGAAGAAAGCTATATGCGGGTCATTTATTGCAAAACAGCCAAGTTATTTGAAGCCGCTACGCTACTTGCGGGCGTGCTAGCAGGTGCAACGCCTGAGCAAGAAACCGCCTTAGGCAACTATGGTAAATATCTCGGCACCGCCTTTCAGCTCACCGACGACTTACTCGACTATACCGCCGACAGTGACGAGCTAGGTAAGAATATTGGCGATGACCTTGCCGAAGGTAAACCGACTCTGCCACTCATCTATGCCATTGCCCATGGCACAGACGAAGAGAAACAGCTCATACGTCAAGCAATTGAGCAAGGTGATGGTACTCAGGCCATAGATAAAATCGTAGCAGCACTGCACCATTGCGGCGCGTTAAACTACACCCAACAAAAAGCAATTGAAGAATCAGAGAAAGCGATCGCGGCATTATCTGCTTTACCCGATAGCGACTATAAGCAAGCCTTAGTAACACTAGCTAAGATTTCGGTCGACAGAAACCACTGATTGCTAACTAATGTAGTTTCGCCCCAAAAATAAGGTCTTACTCAGTAAGACCTTTTTTATTGCTTTAACCGCAATCCTAAAATCAAACCTGCCAAAGGATCGGCGTTTCGCCTCGCTCAAGCAATAATTGATTAACTTGAGAGAAATGCCCACAACCAAAAAAACCGCGATAAGCCGATAAAGGTGAAGGATGCGGTCCTGTGAGCACTTGATGTTGCGGTGCGTTAATGACTTGACCCTTTTTAATGGCATGACTGCCCCAAAGCACGAAAATAATCGGCTGAGTCTGCCGATTTAATAATTCCAGCACCGCAGTCGTAAAGACTTCCCACCCGGCTTTGGCATGGGAATGCGCCTTACCTTGCTCAACGGTTAATACCGTATTGAGCATTAAGATCCCCTGCTCCGCCCATGCGGATAAATCGCCGTGGGATGGAATGGTAAAGCCATCAATATCCGTCGCTAACTCTTTGTACATATTGGCTAAAGATGGCGGTGGTTTTATCCCGCGTTTAACCGAAAAACATAAACCATGGGCTTGATCTGGGCCGTGATAGGGATCTTGGCCAATCAAAACCACTTTGACTTGTTCAAGGGGCGTCATACTAAAAGCATTGAAAACATCAACTTCGGGGGGATAAACCACTTTCCCAGCCCTGCGTTCATTATCAACAAATGCGCTTAGTTGCTGAAAATAAGGCAAAGCTCTTTGCTCATCGATAAATGTTTGCCATGTCACCTGAGTCACTATTTTACTTCCTCAATTCTATAATCGGGTTAGCTTAAAAGTCCTATAGTGGTATGGCAAGTTTGCAGACTTTACTTGCCGCTAAGTAATACCACTAAACCTGCTAGGTCTCACGTTAAGACTTTCAATTTAAAACATTCGAAATTAAGTGATATAGTGCGCCCATTCTCGCACACTCTGATACGTAATGATGATCCAACATTCTGATAAATCAATTCAAAGACATCAAACGGGTTTCACCTTAATTGAACTTGTGGTGGTCATCATAGTGCTCGGTATTTTAGCCGTAGTGGCCCTGCCAAAATTTATCAATGTGCAACAAGATGCGCAAATTGCAACCGTTAAAGCGGCAGGCGGAGGCTTTAAATCAGCCATCAATCTGGCACGTTCCGTATGGGCTGTAAAAGTGGGCTCAGGTCCAAAAGAGGATTTACCCGTATTTGGTACGGCACAATCCGAACAAATAGATTTCAACGCCTTCGGTTGGCCAGCCCAACACTATATCCATGGCAATGAGGCCTCTCCGGCACTCGATAATGTTGAAGACTGTATATCGGTATGGGAAGTATTATTCCAAAATGCCCAGCCGAGTGTCTCGCGCTTGAATATTGATGCGACTGAAACCGACTATAAAGCCAGTTATACCGATCCTGGCCAGTGCACTTATTTGTATCGAACAAACGATAAACTGTCGATTAATTATGACTCCCATACAGGAGTCGTCATTACCGACACAGATCCCAATAGTTAATGCCTGACGATTCCTTCTTACACCAATTAAGTTAGAATCGAACTTTAATCTGTTACTTTTTTAGAGTGAACGCCATGACCGACACGAGCAGCACCACCATTTACGAACTTGCCGATCAGTTTATTGCCTTAGCCAATCAGCTAAGCCAACAAGAAGCAGATGTAGGTAAAGTTGGCACAGCACTCCGTTTTGCCGCAGCACGTTTTAATGCCTTCGAAGCCGCGATAAAATCAGCGGATCTCGGTGCAGAAAAAGAGAGCGCATTAGAATGGTTTAGCAGTGAATTCAAAGAAATGCTGAGTGACAACTTAGACGACCACATTGCCAACCCACCCATTATCCAAGAAAGTGTGGCAGAAGAAGCTGATAATTCTGTGCAAATGTTTAAAGGCTAATCACGCCTTGATTTAAAATGCATAGCCATCAACAAACACGCCATCGATTGATGGCGTGTTTGTTATTTAAAACCAATGATTTTAGATAGATCACTAAAGCGTGTACACCACACGAATCGCCAGCAATATCAATACTACGCCGGATAACTTATCAATTAACCCCGCTTTTTCTCTCAACTTAGGCAACACACTCGAGTGGGATAGCAATAAGGCTATCAAGGTGTACCAAAGACCATCGACCACTAACGGTGTAAAAACAATTAATGCTTTAGCCGTCATGCTGTCGGCGACCATCACAAATTGGCTGAATAACGCAAGAAAAAATAGCATTATCTTAGGGTTGAATAAAGAAATAGCAATACCATCACGGGCTGCAGTTAAGGTATCTGTCGCCTCCCCTGCAGCCAATTTAGCTTGCATACCGCCATTGGAACGCAGCGCTTGAACTCCCATCCAAGCAAGGTATAAGGCACCGAGAATCGCAATGCCATTAAAGACTAAGGGCGCCTTTTTAAGAACTACGGCTAAGCCCAGTAACGTCACCAGCGCATAGATCCCAATCCCTATCGAGTGTGCCCAAGCACAAACGATACCCTTTCCCCGCCCACCACCTAAAGTATGACGTACTACCATAGTCAAACTTGGGCCCGGCGACATAGCCCCCAAACAACAAATAGCCAATAAACCTAACCAAGTACTCCAACTCATTGAGACACCTTTCGCCGAATAAAAAAGCCCACTGCTGGGCCTTAAACTTGCTTGCCATTCTAGCATCGCGTCATCAAGGCGTTAACGCTAATAAATCCATTTTCAATAAATGAACAGTCATTTAAGAGAACCCCAAACGCGATAATCCCATAAATTCACACTGATTTAAGCCGTTAACCGCTAAAATTAGCGTTAACCTAAGCCTTTATAGCCAAACCTTAATACCTAAGCCTTCATCGCTATTATCACAAAGGCGATTCACAATCAGGAAATTTTATGAACACTATAACGCTGATCAGTATTTTTATTCTTTGCCTATTAATAGGTGCGATCTTATTACTGCTTTGGCAAAGACAAAAAGGTAAAACCATACCGCTGACGGTGATTTTTGTGCTGGGATTTTTCGCCTTAGGACTCAGTGCTATTATTGGATTTGTGCACAAAAGCGAGGATTACCAAGCCTATCAAAAACTACAATGGCACACCTTAGCCCCAGAGAAAATCGCGCCTCTGGTTGCCCAAGGCTATACCGTCTTTGTCGATATTACCTCTGATTGGTGCACCATCTGCCAAACGAATAAAGCGGAAGTCACCCACAGGGAGCAAATTGTAAATGCCTTGATGGCCGACAATATCATTCTGATGCAAGGTAACTGGAGTGAGGCGAATAAAACGATTGAAACCTATATGCGCCACGAAGGAGTCCCCGGCACGCCCTACAATAAAATTTATGGTCCAAGCGCCCCCAATGGGATTCTATTGCCGTCAAAACTCAGTATGAGTGATGTGTTAAATGGTTTAGCTGCCGCGCAAACGAATCGTAACTAAGCACTAAACCATATTTAGGACGAGTCAAATACGAATAAAAAAGGCTGCATTGCAGCCTTTTTGCTTACTTCACTTCTATTTATAAAAGCCAAATTTCTTGAAAGGTGGGTTAGAAATCGCTTCTATAAATTGGCTTACTCATTAAAAACGGTAATTCACTCGACCATAGTAGAAACCGCCGTTGTAATCGAATGGCCCACTTTCATAATAAACGCCACCGAGTTCACCCAAGGTCCCTTCTTTCAGCTTTTGCGCTTCTTGATCAAATAGATTATTAGCCCCCACCGCCAGGGTTAAGCCATCAAGTAATTGATAGCTCATTTCAAGATCGACGGTCACTGCAGCATCAGCCATTTCAGAGCCCCAGTCAGAGGTATCATCAGCGTGAGTCGCATAGTACTCACCAAAATAGTTACCACGTAGTGACAGGGTTACCTTGTCCCATGACTGTGCCCAAGTTAAGGTGGCACGGTGCGCTGGGATACCATCTTCTAATCGACGAACTTTACCCGCATCGGTCGTTTTAAGATCAAACTTATCAACACTGGTATCGGTCCAACCATAGGCAAGACTGAACTTAGCATTACCCGACAGGATTTCTGCATCATAGGAGGCGACGATGTCGATACCTTGAGTCGTAGTATCAAAGTCGTTGGTGTAATAACTCACACCTTGGATTAACTCAGGGAACTCAACCCCAGCGGCACGTAGCGCATCATAATCTTTAGCTTCAACATCAATCTTACTCGACTGTGCAATACGGCCCTCAACGCCAATGTTGTAATAATCGACCGTTAAGAAGAAGCTTTCGTACTCATATACAGCCCCAATCGCATAACTAATCGACTCTTCAGGCTTTAACACTTCACCACCGTAAAATGCCGCAAGCGGATCGGTTGGAGGGGCGATAAAGGTCTGGATCAATTCACCATCGATGATCGATGTCTGGGTATTCACCACGTTTTCTTGGCCAACCGTTGGTGCACGAAAGCCGGTGCTGTGTGAGGCGCGGAACGACAATTCATCCGTTGCAGAATACTGCAACGTCAATTTGTAATTTAACGTATCACCAAAGGTTGAAAAGTCTTCGTAGCGCAGTGCTAAACCGAGTAACCAGTCATCACTTAAATAAGCTTCTAAATCAGTATAAATACCTATATTATGACGTGAGTTTTTACCCGCAGACTCTGGGCCAAAGCCTTTAAAACCATGCGCACCTATGTTGAAACCTTGGCTAGCATAAGGGCCTGCAATCCACGAGGCTTCATCACCTTGAGAAATCTCAAACGACTCATTTCGCCATTCAAAACCAGAAGCAAAGCTAATGTCTTCAATGCCTACTAAGGTAATGAAGCGCGAGAAATCTAAGTTAACTGTGGTTTCAACTTGCTCATAAGCTCCCGTATCGAAATCCGTCGGGGTATCTAATCCCAGTGATGGATTCAACGAATTTTTAAGACCAAAACTGGCTTTGTTCGCCCCAGTACCGGCACTGAAATCATAATTCCATTCACCGATATCGCCTTTTACACCTGCGAAGAAGGACATATCTTCAATGGTGCCGGTGAACTGTGGCGTATAGCCACCTGGAAATATCTGGTTCATAGCAAAGCAATTTGGGTCGGTAACCATCGCCTTGTATGCATCAGTGTCGAGTACGTTGCCGTCACTATCAGGAATACCGTCGTTATTTGTATCAATTTTAGGAATAGGCACTGCCGCACAAGTCGTTTTATCACCATTAACCGCGCCCACAAGTAAATTCTGGCCACCATCATTGGAATACACATTGCTACGATTTTGTGGGTAACGATAATAGAAGCCTCCCACGGCATCGCGGGAAGACAGATTACCAAAGGCATAGGCATGCATATTGGCATTAATGTCTAAGCCTGAGTTGATGAACACTGAATAGTCATCATTAATCTCAGGATTACCCCACACTTGTGCGGGGTCATTGATCGCGGTATTACCCTGCTCGGCTAAGTTAGCCGCATCAGGACGCTGCACACTACGGCTAGTGGAGTCAGCATTTTTATACTGGAAGCTCAAATTGACGAAGCCATTTTCAGTCACAGGTAAACCGACATCACCTTCGACCGTAGTCGTAGCACCATCACCCTCGTAATATTCTCCTTGGGTCACAGTGATGGAACCACCCTCGGAATTATCTTTTAGAACAAAGTTCATGACTCCGGCAATCGCATCAGAGCCATATTGCGCAGCAGCACCGTCGCGCAACACTTCAACTTGCTTTAATGCAGAACCAGGAATAACTGAGATATCAGGACCTTGAGCGCCATCGTTAATACCACCACCTTGGAACGCAATCACAGATGCACGGTGACGACGCTTACCGTTGACTAGCACTAGCGTACTGTCTGATGGCAAACCCCGTAAATTAACGGGACGAACTAAGGTTGCTGCATCACTAATGGGTTGAGCGCGTGAGTTAAACGATGGCACCGAAGTCACTAACATATCAATCATGTCAGTCGAACCATTCTTTTTAAGGTCGTCACTACTAATAATATCAATAGGAACGGGGGAATCGCCGATTGAGCGTGGCGCAGCACGGGACCCTACAACTGCAATTTTTTCAACGTTCTCATTTTTAACAGCCGTCTCATCTTCTTCTGCTATTGCCTGCGGACTGATTAAACTACCAGACAAGGCTAGAGTAATCGCCAAACTCACTGCACTTAATCCAAACTTCTGCTTCTTTGAGGTCATCATATTCATCCCAACTGCTTATTATTTTTAGAATACCTGACCTGCTTTGTGCGATTCTCGTCCCTAAACCTTGCTACCACGGCCAACACAAAATCACATTGCACAAACATTTTTATAACACAAATGAAACAATATCCAATGTTAAATCAGACTTTTGAATGAATATTAGTCATTTATCTTTTATATCAATTTCTTAGATGAAAATATTTTTTAGAGGATGGCATCAAGTAAAATGTATTCGAACGGCAAAAAGTGTGAGCAGAAAAATCACCAAAGAAAAAATGCTTAAAGGGCATAATCAAAAACACGATATATCGCGTCACAGTACTTAAGGTATACTCAGAAAATACCGCCAAAACCAGAGTAAGACAGATGATCAATAAGATTTCAGTCAATAATGAAAAATCGATAGATAAGCATTTCTTACCGGAAAACCAGTTACTGCTCAACGCTGTCGGCGAAGGTATTTATGGATTTGATTTAAGCGGTAATGCGGTGTTTATCAATCCGGCAGCCGAACGCATGACGGGTTGGAAGAATGAAGAGCTACTGGGTAAAAACATCCATAACTGCCATCATCACAGTCATGCAGATGGCAGTCATTATCCCCAAGAGGATTGTCCAATTTACAACACCTTAAAGGATGGGATCACCCGAGAAATCACCCACGATGTATTTTGGCGTAAAGATGGCAGTAGCTTCCCCGTTCATTACAGTTCCACCCCTGTTTACCGTGACAATCAACTAATTGGCGTAGTCGCGATATTTCGCGACATTAGTATTCAAAAACAAACAGAGCAGTCATTACGCCAAGCCCTAGCCCAAGTACAAGCACTGTCGGAGCGACTCGCCTCTGAAAATCATTATCTACAGGCAGAGTTGGCAGATAAAACGGGTGATGTGGATATTTCGGGAGCCAGTACAGTGATCCGCCATATGATCCAGCAATTGCACATGGTGGCCAATACCGACAGTACTGTGCTCATTTGTGGTGAAAATGGCACAGGAAAAGAACTCGTTGCCCGTAACTTACATCAGCTCAGTCGCCGCAAAGATAAACCCATGATCAGTGTCAACTGTGCCGCGTTTTCGGCATCTTTACTAGAAAGTGAACTCTTTGGTCATGAGAAGGGGGCATTTACTGGCGCCACAAGCCGCCGTAAAGGTCGCTTCGAACTTGCTCATCAAGGCACACTGTTCCTCGACGAAGTCGCTGAACTCAGTTTAGAAGCCCAATCAAAACTACTACGAGTCATCCAAGAACAATCCTTCGAACGTCTCGGTGGCAGTGAAACCATTCAAGTGGATATTCGCTTAGTCGCCGCCAGTCACCACGATTTACTCAAGCGAGTCGAACAGGGATTATTTAGGATGGATCTCTATTACCGTTTGAATGTATTCCCTATTCAAGTACCACCACTGCGCGCAAGAATCGAAGATATTCCCGAACTCGTCAGCCATATTCTGCACAACTTGAATCGTAAGCTAGGTAAAAAAATCCGTGGAGTGAGCCAAAAAGGGCTACAAAAACTCATGGCTTATACTTGGCCCGGCAATGTGCGCGAACTGCAAAATATCCTCGAACGCGA
Source organism: Shewanella sp. S23-S33 (assembly GCF_043359565.1). Lineage (NCBI taxonomy): Bacteria > Pseudomonadati > Pseudomonadota > Gammaproteobacteria > Alteromonadales > Shewanellaceae > Shewanella > Shewanella sp. S23-S33. Next base: position 69,276 of record NZ_JBHFFD010000011.1, read on the forward strand.
AGCCATTCTATCCCAAGGAGATATTCTGCAGATCCATGCGATGCCGAGCAATAATCCCTTAGCTCAAACCCAAGGGCAAACCTTAGCGGAAGCGGAAGCGCTGCATATAGAACAAACCCTTAAGCGCTTAAACTGGCGCATATCCGGCCCACTCGGCGCAGCGAATGTCCTCGGTGTGCCCGCAAGTACACTGAGATCGCGAATGAAAAAACTGGGGATCCAGCGTCAATCGAGTGAAATCTAATTCAAAACGAGCACACTAAAAACGCGATATATCGCCAATGTGTGATATATCGTGTTCTTCATCTAGTTCCAATCACAAAATAATTATAAATATCATGATGTTGAGCTAATTAAAACTTGGCCTAGTGCTTGCTATAGGGAGGCGAATCTTATTTAAGCCGTTAGGACCCTTTATGCCCAAGAGTGAAGTTACCCCAAATTCTCCAAGTGTAAATAAGAGTGTGGGCGCGAAACCTGCCTCAGTAGAGCTACACATTCCGGTTAAAAACCTCTCTACTGAAACCGCAGCAAAAAGTCGTCTCCCCTCTGGCAATATCCATTTTCGTGAGCAAAAAGGTGATTTTCAGCGCCTGCGAACCATGATGAATAGCCTATTGATCGTGATGTTTTTCGCCCTGCCGTTTATCTCTATTGATGGCCGCCAAGCAATACTGTTAGATATCAGCCAACAACAGTTTTTTTTCTTTGGTATCACGCTCTGGCCACAGGACTTTACCTTGCTGGCATGGATTTTTATCGCCGCCGCCTTCGGTCTGTTTTTCATTACCGTATTTTGGGGCCGTGTTTGGTGCGGTTACCTTTGCCCACAAACGGCGTGGACCTTTATCTATGTGTGGATAGAAACGCGCATCGAAGGCAGCAGTAATAAACGTAAGCAGCTCGACAAAGCCCCTTGGACTAGCAGTAAAATCGGTAAAAGAAGTGCAAAGCACTTACTTTGGGGTCTAACAGCTCTGCTCACTGGCTGTGGTTTTATCGGTTATTTTATTCCCGCCCGTGAACTTTATGTGGACATCTTGACGGGCAATGCCAGCTTCTGGGTGACAAGCTGGGTGTGGTTTTTCGCCATTTGTACTTATCTCAATGCGGGCTGGATGCGCGAGCAAATGTGCTTACATTGCTGCCCCTATTCACGTTTCCAAGCTGTGATGTTCGATGCCAACACTAAAACCGTGACCTATGATGCACAGCGCGGTGAAGCCCGTGGCCCTCGCAAACGTAAACAAGAGAACAATCAAGATGACCATACTTTAGGTGACTGTGTTGACTGTAATTTGTGTGTCGAAGTTTGCCCAACAGGGATAGATATTCGTAACGGTTTGCAATATGAGTGCATCAACTGCGGCGCCTGTGTCGATGCCTGTAATGAGACTATGTTGAAGTTCGATTACAAGCAGAATCTTATCGGCTATATGAGTGAAAATGATCTTAAGGGAGTGAATTACTCCTATTGGCGCTCGCCGCGTTTCTTAGGCTACGGTGCAGCGGTCATTATCATGTTTATCGTCATAGGGTTAGACTTAAATAGCCGCAGCGAGATCCAGCTTAACGTGATCCGTGATCGTCAAAGCTTGTACCGTGAAACCTCGGATAATAAAGTTGAAAATACCTATCAGCTGAAGATCCGCAACAAGACACAAGATACTAAGCAGTATCAACTCGCCGTCGACAGTGAAATGCCCTTTAGCTTGATTGCCGATCCTATTATTACCTTGGCAGCGGGTGAACAAGTCGACTATCCCGTCACTGTATTAGCCGATAAGGATGCCATCCCCTCGGGGCGCAAAATGATCCAATTCTCGGTGACGGATGTTAAACAACCAACACAACAAGTGAGCCAAGAAACCGGATTCTTCAGTCCTTAGCACTGGGCTTTTAGCGCTTAATATGAGTTACCGTAACATTGGTCATCATCAAATTAACTACCCAATCGGCGCTTGAGGAATCAACTCAAGCGCCAGTTAAAGGCAGAAATTCATCCCCAAATGACAACCTGATCTTTAACGTCTCATACATCGGAATCAAACCTTAAACACCTACAAAGCTGAAAATTTCCCCGTTAAACGGCGCATAGACAAAGCAAATTGAGCACATTCAATCTTAATCCTTAGAAACATAACGGTTACAAATTTTAAATTGTCTTTCCTTCAACTCTTATTTAGATTTTGTGGTTCACTAGATAACTAAGCTTCTAAAATAACTAAGCTATAGTTAAGCACTCAGCTTTAGAGTAAAAATACTATTTGTTACATAAAGATACCGTTATTGGCATAAAGATGTTTTTCGCAATAAGCATTGACCTCTAGTGCTAACACCCTCTAATCTAAACACCTGTTTAACTCCAAAATAATAACAACTAATAAACATCATCTTTGAGGTAGTTCAGCATGGCATACGATCAAGACTCTCAACTCAAACTAAACTACTCATCACTGGTCGATCTGATCGAGAAAACTAGCCTGCGTTACGGTGATAAACCCGCCTATGCCTGTCTCGGTAAAACCAGCAGTTTTAACGAGATAGAACGCGATTCTCGTTACTTTGCCGCCTATTTACAGAATAAGACCACACTCAAACCGGGCGATCGCATCGCCATTCAATTGCCTAATATCACCCAATTTGTCATCGCGGCCTACGGCGCAATCAGGGCTGGGCTTATCTTAGTTAACACTAATCCCCTGTATACCGAGCGTGAGCTCATCCATCAGTTCAATGATTCTGGTGCCAAAGCGATCGTGGTTTTATCCGATCTATTACCGACCTTAGCCAAAGTCATCGACAGCACCAAAATAGAATATGTCATTTCAACCCACCCTTTAGATTTGATCGATCCGCACGTACAGCCTAAAACAGGCCTGAAGAATGTGGAGTTTTGCCAAATTTTAAAACAAGGCGCAGAACTCCTCTTTAGCCGATTTATCTCAAATCTCGACGACCTCTCGGCGTTGCAGTATACGGGCGGCACCACTGGATTATCTAAAGGTGCCATGTTGACCCACGGCAATATGCTCGCTAATGCGGCGCAGGTAAAATCCCGCATCGCGAGCGTGATCACCGAAGGGGAAGATATCTTCGTTGCACCGCTACCGATTTACCATATTTATGCGTTTATGGTGAACTTAGTGCTGTATTTCGAGTGTGGCGGCTGCTCGGTATTAATTCCAAATCCACGGGATATTAGCGGCTTAATTAAGACACTCGCCAAATATCCCTTCACTGGATTTGCAGGACTCAATACTCTGTTTGTCGCCCTATGCCATCAACCCGAGTTTAAGGCACTCGACTTTAGCCATTTAAAAATCACTATCTCGGGCGGCACAGCACTGACGGCCGCGGCGGCCAACATTTGGCAACAGACGACAGGCAACATGATCAGTGAAGGTTATGGGCTATCTGAAACTTCGCCGGTGATTTCACTCAATGCACCCGGTTATCAAAAACTAGGCACTATTGGTAAACCTGTGATTGGCACTGAGGTTAAACTCTTAGATGAAAACGACATTGAAGTGCCCTTAGGTACGGCCGGAGAATTAGCCGCACGCGGCCCACAAGTCATGCGGGGATATTGGAATAATCCGCAGGAAACCGCCAATGCTATGACTCAAGATGGCTTCTTCAAAACTGGGGATATTGCCATAGCAACAGCGGAAGGTTTCCATCAAATTGTGGATCGCAAAAAGGATATGATCATAGTTTCAGGCTTTAACGTTTATCCCAACGAAGTGGAAAACGTCCTAGCGAGCCACCCTAATGTGATCGAATGCGCCGTGGTGGGAGTAAAAGATGAACACTCGGGCGAAGCGGTTAAAGCCTTTATCGTGCTTAAGGATGATAGCCAAGATCATCAACAGGCTAAAGAGGCTATTCTAAGCTATTGCCGCGAGCAATTAACCGCCTATAAATTGCCAAAAGTCATTGAATTTATGGCGCAATTACCTAAAAGTACCGTCGGCAAAATTCTGCGCCGCGAGCTAAAAGATAAAGCTTAAAAACCGCATTTAAAGGCAAAGCTAAGAAACAAAAAACACAATAAAAGACCCAGTGAGCTAGCTTAAGCGTTTTAGCTAGCGACTGGGTTTTATTTTACCTTCACGGTCTCATTCAAGGCGCTGGCATTGGCCTCTTCGGTTAACAATTGCAGACTGGCAAATTCACGATATAACGCATTAGATTGCATCAACTCTTGGTGGCGACCGCAGGCGACAATCTCGCCCTTATCAAACACAAAAATCCTATCGGCATTGATTACTGTCGATAGACGGTGAGCAATAATCAAAGTCGTTTTACCCGCCATCAATACATCCAGCGCTTGCTTCACTTTCTGCTCGCTCACCACATCTAAGGCGCTGGTCGCTTCATCGAGTAACAATATCGGTCTGTTGGCTAAAATCGCCCGCGCAATGGCAATACGTTGTTTTTGTCCACCAGAAAGCCGCACACCACGCTCACCTAAATAGGTTTGATAACCTTCAGTAAACTCGCTAATAAACTCGTGGGCACGGGCTGCAATACAGGCATCTATCACTTCTTGCTCGGTGGCATCGACTCGACCATAACGCACGTTTTCAAGTACGCTAGTCGCAAAAATCACCGAGTCCTGCGGCACTAGAGCAAACTGCGACCGCAACTCCTGCGGCAGAAGATTAGCAATATCAATACCTTCCAGTCGAATACTGCCAGCGCTAGGCACGTAAAAGCGTTGCAATAACTGGAACAAGGTACTTTTACCCGCGCCACTTGGCCCGACTAAGGCAACCCGCTCACCCGCGGCAATAGCCATATTGAGCTGTTTTAGCACTAAGGCATCATGCTCTGGATAGGCAAAATTGAGCCCTTCAATCATTAACTCGCCACTGACCTTGGCGGGTAAACTCACAGGATGAGTTGCAACGGGAATATCCACTTGTGTTTCAGCCAGTTCGATTAAACGTTCTGCGGCGCCAGAAGCCCGCTGAATTTCGCCTATCACTTCGCTAATGGTCGCCACTGCGCCCGCAACCATGACAGCGTAAAACATAAAGGCAGATAACTCACCGCCCGTCATCTTACCCGCCATCACATCGTGGGCACCGACCCAAGTCACCATAGCAATCGCGGCGATACTTAAAAACATCACAGTTGAGATCAGCAAGGCACGGTAACGGATCCGGCCACTGGCCGCAGACATCACATCTTCGACGCGGCGATTGAACAAGCTACGGTCTTTATCTTCATGCCCATAGGCTTGTACCGTATGAATTTCATGAAGTGTTTCATCAACATAAGCGCCGAGATCAGCAACCCTATCTTGGCTTTCCCGTGCTAACACACGTACTTTGCGACCAAAAAAGATCACCGGCCCTAACACTAAGGGCACAGCCAACAACACCAGCAATGTCATCTTAACGCTAGTGATACCCATCATGACTAAACCACCAAGAACAGTTACGCTAGAGCGCAGCGCCATGGAAAGACTTGAACCCACCACAGTTTGTAACAAAGTAGAATCGGCGGTAAAACGGGAGATAACTTCACCAGTGCGTACCTTAGCGTAAAAGGCGGGAGAGAGTTTAAGTAGTTGATTGTAAACCGTTAGACGAATATCGGCGCTGACCCGCTCGCCAAGCCAAGTCATCAAGTAGAAGCGGCAAAACACCGCTGTGCCACTGACGGCGGTAATCCCGAGCACTAACAGTATGATTTCATTCAGCCGCTGCGCATTATCCCTTACAAAGCCTTCATCGACCATCAAGCGCACACCTTGGCCTAATGATAGCCAAGCGAGCGACCCTATCATCAAGCAGATAATCGCCGCGACAACTTTCAGTTTGTAGGGTTTAAGAAACCCCATAATCCAAGGCAATACCGATCTTTGCTGCGCCGAGGTCCATTTAGCCTTTGATGTATCAGCGCTTGTTGTAGGCGTGACTGGAATTAACTTTTCGGGCAATGGCTCAGCCCCCGCTTTAATGGGTTCAGATGATTTGGCTAGTTCGGCTGTCGGCTCGGTCACGGGTGGCATCCTTGAGGTAGGTAAGGCAATTCAAATATAACATCAGCATGAATGGGATCATCTGCAGCCGTTAACCGCGCAGCATGACTTAAAGCATATAAGTGAGATGCTACCTCTTGCAGTGGAATTCAAGGGCTGTGTGGTTTTACTCAAAAGAAAAGCATAAAACAAACCCGCAGCGAGTGCGGGTTTGTTTTATTACAATAGCTTGACGCGGCTTAAGCGACTTGCTTGTTTTCCGGCGTTTTTGGCGTGCCGTGGTGGCCATCGCGCTTCCAATCCACATCTAACAACTCTGCGCCGCTCAGGCTAAATGCTTGGCCAAAACCTTTGACGTAAAGACCCTGATGAGGCGCGAGCTTATATAAGTTAAAATCGGTTAACGCCGCAAGGTTATCGGATATTTCGCCAAAACGTGCCGATAACACACCAACACCTTTGCTGAAGGCGGGCGTATCGCGGGGCACTGCCTCGGCAATCGCATCGAAGGTTAAACGCTTGCGGGCAAAAACCGATTTGGCCGCAGTTTCGTCTTCAACTAACATCACAGAGACCTTAGATGAGTGCTTTAAATTATGACCGTGACGGGCTAAGTCACTCACCAAAATATAAAAACCATCATCTGCCAGTGCGAAGGGCGCATAGCTCGCATTCGGCTGGCCATCGGTACCAATGGTGGCTAGTTGCAAGGTCTCGCGCTGCTGTTTAAAGGCTTCGATTTCGGGTAAGAGTTTGTCTCTTAAACGCTGTTCTTGTTCGGTAATTTCAGGCTTCATTTACTGTTTTCCTTAATACTTTTGTTAATGCTGCAATTCAGAGGTGTGATTGCACCGAGGCAAAGGCTGTCGCGAGCGCTTTAAATTGGCGAACTTGCTCAGGAAACAGTGCTCTTTGTTTATCACGGCCTAAATACACTTTGAACACCACCTCACCTTCACTGCCGAAAAAGTTAATCGAATGGCTCTCGCTGCCTCTAAAAGGTCTGCTGATCAAAGCGATACCACTCATGGCATCTAATTTGAGATGACCATGCAAACCGTCCCCCTTGCTGTAGAGGTTGTAATAACCGTGGGCGTATTTCCCCTCGGGGAAATCCCCTTTAAATTCAAATACGCTGCCAGATAACATCACAATAGTGGTTAACTTTCCCCATTTGGGTAAGGCTTGCAGTAAGGTATCGAGCTGAGTTAACGGAACAAACACCACTTGTTCGGGCGGCAATGCAGCGACCACTTCAAGCTCGGCAATGCCTAATTCACTGGCGAGCTGCGCTGGCATTAAATCAGCTTGTTGTTCAAATCGTTGTCGCAATTGCGCCTGTTGCTCACTTAGCTGACGTTGCTCAGAGTTTAAATCTGGCGCGACATCGAGCTCGGTATCGAGTGTCATCTTCATTTTACTGTCTCCAGCGGTAGTGACTATTGAGTGGCTTGGCATTAAACGCTGACTCCCGTGTATTCTGGCACTTGGCGTGTGCTCAGATTGAACAACACTAAGCATTTGCCGAAACGGGAGTCAGCACTTTAATGCAGGGCTTAGAACATATAGCGCGCCGATAACTTCATATTACGACCCGGCTGATACAAGGTTTGCCACGCCTGTTGATACTTCTCATCACCGATATTTTCGATTGCGAAATCCACTCTCACACCCGCCATCGCGCCCATAGTCGGCTCCCACGCAACATACACATCCCATAGGGTGTAATCGTCGTATTTCGCCACTTTAAAGCCGTCAGGTGTATTCGACTGAGTCGCCACATAAGTGACGCGAGTACCGAGTTTCATGTCGCCTTCCATAATGCCTTGGGATAAATCGACATTGAACTTATTGGCGGGTATATTTTCTATATCATCGCCCGTTTGACGATCTTCGCCATGGGTTTGGCCGTAATTCATCGCTAAACGAGTTTGGCCAATACGGTAACGACCGCTAATTTCAAAACCTGTTAAACGTGCATCTTCAACGTTATTCCATGAGGTCGTTTGCTCGAATCCAGGAATGCCACGCCAAGGATTAGACACTTGCTGCACGATAAAATCGTCCACATCGTTACGGAAAACGTTAAACGTTAGCGCCAGTTCATCATCACCCGCTAACTCACTGAAACGTAAGTCCGCTTTGATTTCTTTATTGCGCGCAGTCTCTGCTTTTAGATCCGAATTCACCGCGAAGGTGTTACATAAACCTTGGGGTAAAAATCCGGGGATTGGCGGGATACAATAATGGGTGCCGCTGGAGAACATTTCCTCTACCGTAGGTGCGCGGAAGGCTTGATCGTAACGTGCGCTTAAGGTCAACCAAGGCTGAGTCTGCCACACCAAGCCAAGCGATGGTGATAACTCATTGTCATCTGAGGATAAGTTGAGATTATGGCTGTCATTTTTAAAGCTGTCATAACGCAGACCCGCATCAAGATTTAACGTCTTAGTCAACTCAATATCTGCCCGCGTAAAAGCGCCCCATACTGTGGTTTCGCCATCGATATTATCTGGACGCTGGCCCACTTGGCCCGAATCATCACGCGTCGTTTCTATGGTATCGCGAAAACCATCGACCCCGTAGGTCAACAGAGTATTGCCTAAACGCGAACTGTTATTAAGGTTAATCCCCACAGTGCGGAACTCAGTACTGTCTTGCTGACCTTTCGTAATACGGTCTTCATCGTAGTCGGTACTGTTCCAATACACTTGCATCTTAGTATCCAGATACGGGTTATTAGCAGGATTGAGACTGTAGTTTAGGGTGAGGTTTTTATCGTCAGTCTTGCGGCGCACCAAAGGCACTGAACTACTCACAGCAGCAGAAGGATTACTCGGTACTAATTCATTGTTTTTGCTGGCTCTTGCTGATAACTCTAACCGTGATGCCTCGTCGGCTTGCCAACCGAATTTAGCTAAACCACTGCTGCCTTGGGATGCACTGTTGTTTAGAGTTTCGTCATTACCGGTTTTTATATTGTTTGAATCGTAATAGGAACCATTGAGTAACCAATCGATGCTGTCTTGTTGACCATAAATAGCGCCACTAGTTTTAGTGCGGGAGCCATTGGTCTCATAACCTTGTTTGAAATAGCCACCAAAGGTCTCGTCTGGTGCTAAAAAATCTTGTGCCGACTTAGTATTCTGCGCTACGACGCCACCGAGGGCACCACTGCCCCACAAGCTACTGGCAGGGCCGCGCAGCACTTCGATGGATTTGAGCAACTCTGGGTCCATAAAGTAGGTACCTCTGTGACCAGAGCTGGTATTTTGTCTTGCGCCGTCAATTGTTTGCAACACACGATCGCCACTTAAACCACGTATTTCAACCCCTTGAGATGAAGCTCTTGGGCCATTGGTCAACGTAATATTCGCCTCATTTTTAAGGGCATTGGCAACTGATGATGCTTGGGCGACCGTAAGTTGCTCTTCATCCACCACTGCCACGCTACGGCTGGTTTCGGAGGCTTTTTCACTGATGCGTGTTGCACTCACCAATACTTCATCAAATTCAGTCGTGACCAGTTTTTTATTCGCATCCTGTTGAACAACGGGCTTAACACTTTCCTCTGCCGCTAACGTAAAACTTAGGGCCGTACCACTCAGTGCTATCGCCATGGCGATCACTAACGGCTTTTTTTTCATCTCTTCATCCTCAAGTGATATTCAGCTGTTTCCGTACAATTTATTACTGAGCCTAGACTCTCTTCCAGACGTCAATCCTTTCGAGATTGAGTCTGTTCCAGATGCTCCATTCCAGATTTGGCTCTTTCGAGATTGAGCCTCTTCCAGATCGAGCCCAAGGCAATCAGTCCCCATAAAGTAGGATAAATTGTCGGTTTAGCTGCTTTTTTAAGCGCTCATTCGAGCTATTGCAGGCACTCTACCTGAGATAATAAAATAGATCAAATGCAAATCATTATCATTTGCGATCTTGTTTATATTGAGATATCTTAATTAGGAAAATGGCTTTCATTAGAAAAAAGAGGTTGCTGTGACACCAAAACGATATCTTGCCTTTGGCGCGTTAACGGTTGCCATCCAGACGGGTGTTATCGCCTCACAACCCGCTATGACTATGCAGCCAAGCGCCCAAACATCGAGCGTAAATCAAGCATCACCCACTCCCAGCGCGAATACTGTCACCCTTAATTTTTCTACAGCGACAAGCGCTGCAAGCAACACAAATGCTGAGCCCATCAAGCAAACAGACACCAAAGTAGCCACTGTGAACAGTACAGTGCAAAAAGTATCAACAGCAGAATCTGTCGATAAGGCGGTTATCCCGAAAACTAAAGCTGATCAACGAATTGACAGCCAACTCGCCAAAAAATCTTCAGCAACAAAACCCACGGCTAACAATCATCCGAATGCGGCCCCTTTAGCGACGAACGCTTTAGAACCAAATGCTTTAAATCCAAGCGTTTTAGCACATAAGCGACTCGAACAAATTGAACATCAAACAGAACCCAAAACTGCACAAATGGATTTAATCGCTAACGCAGCCGAAGTTGATGCAAAAGCGACCCCAAATGTGGCCAGTGCAACAGCTGACAGTGCCCAAACTAACATAGTGGAATTAGCCAAACCGCTGTTCGCTGCAGCGCCACCGCAACCGACTTATCCAAAAATAGCGCGTAAAAAAGGGCTAGAAGGCACCGCAACCATAGAAGTGATGTTTAACGAACTTGGTGAGCAACTGGCACTGACGTTAGTAAAAAGCTCAGGGTTCAGTCTGTTAGATCAAGCCGCGTTAGATGCAGTTGAAAACTGGCAATTTGCGGCGCCAGCGCAAAGGCTAGCGAGTCATTATAAGGTCAGAGTGCCTATTCGCTTCGCGCTCAACTAACAGGCCCAATGTTGCCACTGAAAAGTTAGCTCGTGGAGAGTTAGCTCGTAGGGAATTAGCCACCGCACAACTAGCCTGATTTTTGTTTTACTAACTTACATATAAAACTTATTTTTCAATCGATTGGAGAGGCTTAATGCCCGTAACTGATTTTTCAACCCTACAGACTCAGCTTGGCGTGCTGACTTGGCCCTTGTTATTATGTGCTTTTTTAGCTTTGATGATCTGCCTTGAACGTAGCGCCTTGTTTTTGCATCAAACTTTGCTGTCAATCTGGCCCAAAAAACAGGCCTGGGTAAAAGCATTGCGTCAATCAAGCTCAGCGGCGACCACTGAAAACGTCAGCGCGCTGCTAGCGCAAACCAGCGCACAGCAAGATTTACTCGCCAGTGGCGCGACCTTGTTACTCAAACAAGTCCACCAGCCAAAAGTGCTAAGGGAAGAATTACTCAGTCTGTGGCTCAATAAGCAACAACGCGACTTGCAAGCCGGACTCAAGGTTTTACAAGTGATTGGCATCATTAGTCCACTGCTCGGTCTGCTCGGCACAGTATTAGGACTCATCGAAATGTTTGCCCAACTCGGGCAATCACAAGGCCCCGTCACTCCAGCACAACTCAGTGCTGGACTGGGCCTTGCGATGAACACCACAGCTGCCGGACTCATGATCGCCGTGCCCGCCATTACCGCCGCCCATCTTTTTGGGATCTGGGCTCAAGGCCAATGCCTGCGCGCTGGGCATGTGCTCAATCAACTCAATCTCTGGTTAGCGGGTATCGAAGATACTTCAATTGATGCCAATCATTACCATGCATTCACCCGAGTCAGTAAAACCAGCGTCGAGCAAAAATTGGCATCCAAGCCCCATTCTCAAATTGAGCCACAGACATGATAAGTGCAGATAAATCATTCTTATCGCAGGCTGGCATTGCTTCGCCTGAGCAACTTCCGAGCCTAGATTTAACCGCGTTAATCGACATTATTTTTATCGTGCTAGTGTTTTTACTGCTGACGGCAAATAGCCAATTATTAAGTTTGCCGGTAGATGTGCCACAAAGCCCAAGCTCGGCTATCACGGCAATCGACAACAAACAAACAATTGCCATCAATATCATGGCAACAGCGCCTTATTGGGCTATTGATGGCAAAGAGTTTGATGACTTAGCCACTTTTACCACTGCATTTACTGCACATTTTCAGACTATGCCGAAGGCGACGGTTGTCATTGCCGCCGACAAAGCCGCGCCAGTGGAACCTTTGATGCAACTGCTGGCACTGTTACAGACGCAGTCCATCAGTCAGACCCAAATTTTGATGGAGCATTAGCGTATCCGAACCCGCCATTTAAACGAGAAAGCAAAAGTCTGACATCAAAAAACGGCATCTAAGCCTGTCGAGAACAAGTTGTATTAGGAGTTTAACCATGTTGTTTCAAGCAACTAAAATACCAGTAAACAAAGGTTCCATTGCTCAACGTTATCAACATAGACGCACATATAAAGCATTGAAAAAAATTATTTTTTTCACGTCAGCACTTACGGCCTTACTATCCTCAAGCGTTTTTAGCGCTGAACTGAGTGCCGAGCCAGAGATAAGACTCGTGAGTGCGGGTACAGGAGTTACAGAGCTCGTGCTCGCCCTCGACGCAGGCAATGAGCTAGTCGCCATCGACTCCACCAGCTATGTGCCTGAAAGTTTGAGCCATGTGGCTAAGCTTGGTTATCACAGAATGCTCTCCGCCGAAGGCATTCTTGCCCTCTCCCCAACGCTGGTTGTCGGTTCAGATGTGATGGGACCAGAAACCACACTTAAGGTATTAAAACAGGCGAATATCCAAGTCGTGCAATTACCCGCAACAAATGATGAACCACAACTGATGAACAATGTGGATACCTTAGGTCACTTACTCAATCGCCAAGAACATGCGGTTAAATTAAAACAAGATTTACATCAACAACTGCAAAGCTTAGCGGGTAAAAAACAACAAGTGCGCGATGCTGGCTCTCAGCCCAAAATTCTCTTCATGCTGTTACAAGAAGGCCGCGGTGCACGTGTTGGCGGTAAAGGCACAGCCGCAGATACTATTATCGAGCTGTCTGGGGCACAAAATATCGCCGAGTTTGATGGCTACAAAAGCATGTCTCAAGAAGGGATTCTATCCTTACAGCCCGACATTATTTTGCTGTCAAAGCGTAGCGATAAACCCACAGATCAAACCAATGCACAAATTACCCAAGAACTGTTGAAAGAGATGCCACTACTCGCCCATACCCCAGCAGGTGAAAACGGCCATATTCAAACACTAGCACCGCAAGCCCTTCTCGGTGGTTTAGGCATCAGTGCCATAAGCGCCGCGGATACGCTCGCCAGCACATTGCTCAAGCAAAACCATTAACAGACGCAGCGATGAGCACAGTTAACACTAATTAACCCCAGATAAAAATAGAAAGGATATTTGAGATGTTCCTCAACCGCTGGCTCTGGCCGAGTCTCGTCACACTGTTAGCCCTCAGCGGCTTACTCTCGGTCAGCACTGGCCCTGTTAGCATCAGCTTTGTCGACGCCCTAAATGCAGTGTTCAATTGGGCTACCCAGCAAAATATCGGCAATATTGCGCCCCACGAGCAACTGGTAATCAACAATGTGCGCTTACCACGGACATTACTAGCGTTAGCAGTAGGCGCTACGCTCGCACAGTGCGGCGCGGTAATGCAGGGGCTTTTTCGCAATCCCTTAGCGGATCCCGGTATTATCGGAGTGTCATCCGGCGCAGCACTTGGCGCAGCCATCTGTATCGTGCTGTTACCCAACGCGAATCCGTTGATGATCCCCATCAGTGCGTTTGCATCGGGATTAGTGACCACCCTTATCGTCTACCGACTCGCCAGCAGCCCAACAGGTACATCGGTCGTATTATTACTTTTGTCGGGTGTTGCCATAGCTGCGCTGGCAGGCGCAGGAATAGGTGTTCTCACATATCTTGCCAACGACATGGCGCTACGTGACTTAACCCTATGGCAAATGGGATCGATTGCAGGTGCGCAGTGGCTATATGTCAGTCTGTGTCTTGTGACCTTAGCGCTACTGAGTTGGCGATTTCACCAAGATGCGGCGGCACTCAATGCCTTGCTGCTTGGCGAATCCGAAGCACGCCACTTAGGGATAGATGTCGATAGGCTCAAACTTAGGCTTATTTTGCTTTGCGCCTTAGGTGTTGGCGTAAGTGTAGCTGCAACAGGAATTATCGGCTTTATCGGCCTCGTCGTACCGCATTTAGTGCGCATGATGTTAGGGCCAGATCATCGCCAACTGCTGCCCATCAGCGCACTTTTAGGTGCAACCCTATTAGCATTGGCCGATATCGGCGCGCGCGCTTTTTTACCGCCTGCCGAGTTACCCGTTGGACTCGTCACCGCGCTCATCGGTGCGCCTTTCTTCATCTTTTTACTACTGCAACAACGCAGTAAGCTAATCTAAGCGAGTTTTTATGGCTGCAACATCCTTTGCAAATCAACCATCACAATCGACAACTTATTCAGCTAAGGCGCAATTTGATCGCACCGAGCTCAGCATTTGTCAGCTCGATGTCAGCATCGGTCCAAAAACCGTGCTCAGTGATATTAATGTACAGTTTCAATCGGGTGCAGTAACCGCCCTACTCGGCCCAAATGGTGCAGGTAAATCCACCCTGCTTAAAGCCCTTTGCCAAGAAATCAGCACACCAAGGCAAAGTATACGACTAGGCCATAGCCAACTGGCGGATTGGCCTAGGAGCGAGCTGGCAAAATCCTTAGCCGTACTGCCGCAACACGCCAGCCTCACCTTTCCCTTCACTGTGTCAGAAGTCGTAGCAATGGGTTTATATCCCTTAACCATCAGTAAGATAGAAGGTGATGCGTTAGTTGCCGAGCAACTGGCGCAAGTGGGCTTAACCCATCTGGCTAAGCGCAGCTATCCAACCCTCTCTGGCGGCGAGAAACAGCGAGTCCAACTCGCCAGAGTCTTAACTCAACTCAGGCAATCGCCGTTTCCGCCCGTACTATTACTGGATGAACCAACATCGGCGTTGGATCTTGCCCAGCAGCACAGAGTACTTGAATTAGCCCAAAACTTAGCTCACCAACAAGGCTACACTGTAATAGTGGTACTGCATGACTTAAACCAAGCCGCGCGCTATAGCGATCAATTAATTGTGTTAAAACAAGGGCGAATCGTCAGTGAAGGCACGCCATCCGATGCTCTGTCGGTTGATACCATTAGGGAAGTATGGGACTACGAGCCCGTATATATCCCCGCCCCACAGGGTGGACATCCACTGATTTTTTAATGGAAAGAAGATATTCATCTTACGTTTTTGAGGTCTAATGTGGGTATAATCGCTGCGTTTACACTTTTAGCTATCACCTTTTAGCCGCAGCCGCATTAATTTAGGCAGAGCCCAGATGAAACCCACTATCTCGACAGAAACTCAACAAGAAGCAATGGTCGCAGCCAAAGCCACCCAAAAGCCGGGCCAAACCAAAGAGCAAACTAAACTCATTGCCCAAGGGATAGAAAAAGGCATAGCTGAATATAAAAAGCTACAAAAAACCAAAGCTCGCGAACGGGATAAAGCACGTAAACAACAGTTGAGAGCAAAATCTCGCACAGTTAATGATACTGATGAACTAGAGGATTCAGACGAGTTATTCGAATCTCAACGTCAGTTCACCACCGCGACTTGGATTGCCATAACGCTTTTACTATTAAGTTGGGTAGGTTTTGCCGCATATATCTTTGCAGATTAAAGCTATGATTTATATAAAAATTAAGACATCCATATATCACTTGTTAGGCAATATCCTCTAATACCTTACACACATCATTAATTGAAAAAATATTACCGTTAAGGCTTGCTCGGTCTTTTGATATATTCAGAACGAGCCTGAATACGTTGTTCGCATCAGGATAACGGGCAAGCTTTAAAATGATGTCATCACCACTTTCTTCTGCAGACCGAAAATCCCAGCCCTTCCCAGATAAATCAAAAAGCACTTCCGCCGTTTCAGTATTGATTAACACTGGCGCATAAACCCAATGCGACATTCGCATCTCACTGGGGTTGATATCCAGTGTTAACTTACCATTTTGAAAAAACAGCTTAGTGTCCATAAACAGTCCCTGAGTAACAAGTTTCACAAGCGATAGGCCGATAGCTTGTATATTGAACCCCATATCCATTTGTTGTCCATACCGCATCACTTCTAACACGAACCGTTTACGCTCATTACCATCAGGCAAAACCGTTAAACGCTTAAGCGAAAAAAAGACAAAAAAAAGCCTGCTCAATGAGCAGGCAAAGACATATTTCAAGCGTCCCTTTCGGGGAAGTACATTACCGCGCTAGCGGGAAAAACCTGGCATATTCATGCAAAAACATCAATATGCTACTTGAGTCTAAACACGCCAAAAAAGGCGATACAAAGGTTGATGGATGATGGAAACTTAAACTTTAAGGAGGGTTAGGCCTTAAAGCTCATGGCGAATAAACCGCCACGTAAAACATCAGTGTTAAACCAAGTGTTTTGCCAATAAATATGGTTGTTGCCTGTATAAGACATAGTCAATACTCCTAAATTAGTTGTGATTAAGTACTCTAGTGAAGCTTGGCTCGGTTCCTTGGAACTAGAGATTCTCATATCCGTTGAGACGACTTGTCACTCAGGTCCTTGGAGAAAAATATCCATCCTGGATAGACTAGAGAGGAAAGGCATAGTGCCTAATCCACGAAAGCAATTATATGGATTTGTAGTTTTATTACAACCTTTATTTGTATTTTTTTTGATTAAGGCTTTTTAATGTAATTAAATTACACAATTATAGTGAGGTTAATGGCGACCTGCTTCACAGAAAAACAGAAATAACCCTGTAAATATCTAATAAATAAGATATTACAGAATTATTTCTATTTGTTACTAGGGCGTGTTGACGTTTCGAGATTAAATTTTGTTCGCTCTGGCAAGCTCGTGATCGCGAAATGAGGAGTGACGTGTAGTTATTCTACTCAAATGACGAGTGACAAAGAGCAAGAGCTTGCCAGACGAACCCTTCGGGCAGCGTTTGGCTGGCATTTCTGCTGCGTTATCGCCCGTTTATGTAGAATAACTACACCGCACGGGCTTTACCTTGCATAAAAGCCAGCCAACTCGCTGTAAAAATAACCCTGAAACGTCAACACGCCCTACCCGTTAGCGATTGATCAGATATTGATACAAGCCCACCAGCGGACTCGCTGTAGGTTTGCCGTAGAGCGGATCACCTTCTGTTGCACTGCCTGCAATATCTAAGTGTGTGTAAGCCAAGGGAATAGGGGCTGTTACACCATGGTCAAATAGCCCCGATGCTTTCAGTAAAAATGCCGCGGGATATTGATGTCCACGGGCGGTAATCGATGATGGCGCATTATTGGAAGATAATATTTCAGCAGCGCCTGACACATCGCGGATCTTAGCGAAGTCTTCAGGGCGTAATGTAGACACTTCAAAGGGCTCACCCCATTGAGTCGCCTGCTGCTGTAAAGTGACAGCGCATTGCAGTGAACTCGCCACTAAGTTTTCTACCGCCGCGGGATAACCGCCATAACAACGCACAACATGACCTGTGAGTGTTGCAACCGAAAATAGTTCAGGCTTCACCGCCGACACGGCTTTGATGCGTAAATGGCTCAGTAAATCCGCCAGCACTAAGCGCCCTTCAGCATCCGTATTACCAATTCGTACCCGCACACCCGCATGGCTCGTAATAATTTCATCGGTCACGAAGGCTTCGCTGCCTATGCTGTTACGCACTAAACCTAACTCGGCAATCACTCGAATACCTTTAGGCTTGAGCATTGACAGAGTTTTAAATAAACCCGCCACGGCAGAAGCGCCGCCTTTATCACGACTCATACCCGCCATAGCGCCGCCGACTTTCAGATCGGCGCCGCCGGTATCGTAAATCACGCCCTTACCCGCAAACAGGAAAGTGCGAGTCACTTGACCCTCCGGCAGATACTCTAGTTTCACCACGCGAGGCTGATGACGACCGACGGCAAAAGAAGAACGCGCCACGGCGCTGAGTAGCGGATAATCACGCTCTAAAATATCTCTGTCTTCTACCACTGCGGTTTTGATCACGCTGCCCGCTAAGGATTGCAGACAATAATCGGCAAAGGCTTTAGCCGACATGCGCTCAGGTTCAGTACCACACAAATCCCGCGCTAATAGGCGGCCAGCTTCTAAGGCATTGAGCAAATTGCTGTTATGGGTTGATGAAGATAATAACCCGATGGCCTCAAATGCAGGTGTTAAGCCCGTCGCTTCACGCAGCTCTAAGGTTTGCCACAGTTCTTGACCGCAAGCTAATGCTGCGACTTCAGAGGCAAAACTAAAACGTGAGTCCTTCGATGGCACTACATATAACAACGGACGTTTTGCGCCTGCGTCTTTTGCAATGACAATCGCCGCCCTTGCAGCATCGGCATAGACTCGCACGTCCACATACTCGTCGTTCACTTGGGTGACAGGCGCAATGATCAAACGCCCTCCCGCAAGCCCTGGGGCAAACAGTAATGTCGGGCTCTTACCCACGCGCTTATCCACGTGGGCACCGTGCTGAACCAATAAACCTATCTCATCAAAACCGATAGAATCCAGATCGGGCGTCACCACCACAACCGCATCCCAACCTTCACCATCAAAAATGGCATTTTCTGCTTTTACATCAACGAAGTTAACTTGAAACATGACCCATCCTTTTTCATTATTGTGCCTGCATTATTCCCGCTCTATCGCTTAATTACCAATCTAAAAGTGCTACCGACACTCCCAGAAAAAATCGAACTGGAAACTTTGGCTGCCAGCTCACCAAAAGCCTGTGACACTGAGATTATTTGGCTGCACAGAATGTGGTAGAATGGCCGCAAATTTGCCCTATACCCACAAGACCTTATGAGGGACACTCAAGTGACAGCCTTAAGTCAGTTATACCCGCAGCCATTATGGCAATGGTTCGAACAAATTTGCGCGATTCCCCATCCATCTAAGCATGAGCAAGCCTTAAGCCAGCACATTCAAGCGTGGGCTAAAAGCAAACAACTTGCCGTCGTTGAGGATGCCGTTGGCAACGTGATCATCCGTAAGCCTGCGACGCCGGGTATGGAAGATCGTAAAATCGTGGTTATTCAAGCCCATATCGATATGGTGCCACAAAAAAATGCCGATAAAGTGCATGATTTTACTAAAGATCCTATCGAAGCTTATGTCGATGGCGATTGGGTTAAAGCCAAGGGTACAACCTTAGGTTCAGATAACGGTATTGGCATGGCATCGGCTTTAGCCATTTTAGGCTCTGATAATATCAAGCACGGCCCATTAGAAGTGCTGCTGACGATAGATGAAGAAGCGGGCATGACAGGCGCTTTCGGTTTACAGGCGGGCATGTTAGACGCTGACATTCTGATCAATACCGACTCAGAGCAAGAAGGTGAAATCTACATGGGCTGCGCCGGCGGTGTCGATGCTCAAATCACCCTGCCTATGGTGTGGCAAGCCTCTGAGCAAAGTTACTCAGCCTTTAGCCTGCACTTATCTGGCTTAAAAGGGGGTCACTCTGGGGTGAACATTCACTTAGGTCGTGGCAATGCCAACAAGCTATTGGCGCGTTTCCTCTTTGAAAACGCAGATGATTTAGCGTTGGAGTTGACCCAATTTAGCGGCGGTTCACTGCGTAATGCGATCCCACGGGAAGCCAACATCAGCTTTATGTTGCCAGAAGAAAACGTCAGCGCCTTAAACGAAAAAGTCGCTGAGTTTGAAGCGCTTATCCGCACCGAACTCGCCATTGCCGATCCCGATATGCGTTTAGTGTTAAACACTATCCCCACGCCAAAACGTGTGATGAGCGAAAACAGCCAAAATACCCTGATCGATTTACTGCATGTGTGCCCGAACGGCGTGATCCGCATGAGTGATGAAGTCGAAGGTGTGACTGAAACCTCGCTCAACGTTGGCGTTATCAGCACTAACGATGAAGAAGTCACTATCCTGTGCCTTATCCGCTCGCTGATCGATTCTGGCCGTACTCAAGTCGAAGGCATGTTAACTGCGCTGACCAACTTAGCCGGAGCCGATATCGATTTAAGCGGTGCTTACCCAGGCTGGAAGCCAGATAACAGCTCACCTGTAATGGCAATAGTGCGCGAAACCTATCAAGACATTTACCACAAAGAGCCAGTGATCATGGTGATCCATGCGGGTCTCGAGTGCGGCCTATTCAAGAAACCCTATCCAGACATGGACATGGTCTCGATTGGCCCCACCATTCGCTATCCACACGGTCCAGACGAAATGGTAAACATCACCACAGTCGGCCAATATTGGACATTATTATTAGCCGTACTCGAGCGCATTCCAGTCAAGGCTTAATGTTCTAACCTTACCCTAGCTCACTCAATTCAAGGCCATATCTGCTCAAGTCAGATGTGGCCTTATTTTTTACCGCGGATTCTATTTGTGTAGAAATGCCATCGATAAAATTTTTATGAAAGAACTGAATAACTTGAATTTTCTACTATAGTTGTTCTGTCTGACCCTAACGTATTTTTGCTTATCGCACTTTTAGAGATAACCGCTTTCCCCTTCAATACTGTGACCTTAAGGAATAGAGATCATGAAATTTGGTAAAATCTTGTCAGCCGCCGCACTACTGCTCAGCAGTAACCTCAGTTTCGCCGAAGAAGTCCCCAAAGCCGTTATCAACCTAGCCGATTCACTGATGCCATTAGGCAGAGAAGTGGTACTGGTGAATGCCGTTAAAGCGCAAAACGCCCAAGGCAAAAGCTTAGATTCAATCAAAACATTAGATGAAAAATGGATTGCCACCGCAGGTATTGATGACTTTATGTCATCCCTGATGAACAACGAAGCGGCCAAGTATCTCACGACCTTCGAAGCCAGCAAACCTTACTACCAAGAAATTTTCCTCATGGACAATCAAGGCGCGAACGTCGCCATGATCAGTAAAACTTCAGATTATTGGCAGGGTGATGAGGATAAATGGCAAAAATCCTTCGCCAATGGCAAAGGCGATAAACACATAGGTCCGGTCAAGTTTGACGAGAGCTCCCAAGCCTATCTAGTACAAATTTCTATTCCAGTGATGGATGGCGATGCTGCAATTGGCGCTATCACGATTGGGATCAACCTAGATCAATTTGGACTCTAATTACCAGAGAACGCCAGTGATGGGCTGCATCCTCTTACCACAGAGGTTATTGCGGCTCTCACCTTTTCAGTGCATCAATCAAGGAGGGCGTGACTATGGAATGGTATAAAGATCTATCCGTTAATCAGAAACTGACTTATCCGAGTCTGCTACTCGCTGGCGTAGTCATCTTCGCCTCTTCAACTGGCATTTTAGGACTCAAAGCCTTAAATCACAGCGCGAATACACTCGCGCTTGAATACTTACCTAGCCAATCTGAGCTACTACAGGCCGATAAAGAGCTTTATCAAGCTCAGGTGGCCGAGCGCAGCCTGATGTTTGTTAACGTGGGCACAGACTCTTACAACGACCTTTTAAAGCAGCACACTAATAGTATCTCTCTGGTTAAAGAACATATTGATAAGTTTGCCGATGTGACCACAAGTCCCATCGCTAAAGATAAGCTCAATGAATTAAATCACAGTTTCGATACTTGGCGAGCGACAACCACAGAAATCAGTAATCAACGCACCCAAAATGGCCGTAACGGTAGAACGACGGCGATTGATCTTAGTTTCGGTCAAGCAGCAACGCAATTCGAGCAACTACACCAGAACATTAATCATTTAATCAATGATTTAAATAGTAATACTACCGCAGCGATAGCCCAAGTAGATGATGATGCCAATCATGGACAACAGATGCAGTTAATTGCCTTAGCCATCAGTCTCTTGATCTGTATACTCTTTATCGTTGCACTGCCTAAACTCATCAGCAAACCGCTGGCGGTTTTACTCGCAAAAATCCACGACATTACCGATGGTGATGGCGATTTGACCGAACGAGTCCACTTAACCTCTAAGGACGAGCTTGGTGATCTCGCCAAGGCATTCAATCATTTTCTCGATAACTTACACGGTATTATCTCGCAATTTAAACAGTCAACATCAGAGCTCAACACCGCTGCCGAAGGTCTAGCCAAAACCAGCGCATCAGCAAAACATACCTTGATGGATCAACAAGCTGCAACCCACAGAATCGCCGATGCCAGCGATCATATTGCCGCATCAGTGCAAGAAGTATCAGTCAGTGCCAGTCATGCCGCCGATGCAGCTAAACAAGCCGACGTATTTACCGCCGACGGTCAGGCAAGAGTGAAAAAAACCATCAATGTGATTCGTGAACTTGCGGGAGATGTAGGCACGGCAGAAATGCAGATCAATAAACTCGAACAGGAAGGCCAACATATCGGCCGCGTGCTTGAGGTGATTCAAGCCATTGCCGAACAGACGAATCTATTAGCCCTTAACGCCGCAATTGAAGCGGCGCGAGCAGGCGAACAAGGACGCGGGTTTGCAGTGGTTGCCGATGAAGTGCGATCCCTTGCCTCTAAGACTCACCAATCAACCGAAGAAATTAAATTGATGATCGCCAATGTGCAAAATGGCACTCAAAGCGCTGTGGCAGCGATTAATATCGGTAATGAAAAGGCTATCTCAAGCGTAGAAGCCGCCAGTAATGCCGGTGAAGCCTTAGCGCATATTGCAGAAATGGTCAGCCAAATTAGTGAGATGAACAATCAAATCGCCCTCGCGGCTAAAGCGCAAACCACTATGGCCAACGAGAGTCATCAAAATATTCAACACATTGCCGAACAGTCGGAGGAAAGTCTACGAACCACTGATGAAATCTACGCAGCAAGCGTACAACTCTCGTCAATGGCGAGTAATCTCACGGCGCTGGTCAGCCGCTTTAAACTGTAATTTTTGAGGGTGAAAGCTTTTATATAAGTTACCTTTTGTAAATCAGTGATGTTTGAAAAGTCCCCTCTAACGAATAAGGGAGCATAAACCTGTCGCAGTGATTATCTGAATTCAGGTGCTCCCTTATATTTAAACAGCAAAGCTAGCACAGATTAGCAGCGCTTAACCACTAAGCCTCTTGCCGCGCGTAAGTTGACTAACATAGGTAACATCAACGCAAGGATCACTATCAGCATCCCTACCAACTGAATTTCCGTCACCGCCTGCCCCATGGCTAACGCCGTTAATGCTGCAAAAACGGGCACGAGATTAAAAAAGATCGATGCCTTAGCGGGGCCAAGCGCCTTAACACCGTTAATCCAAAACAGATAACCGAGCACAGTGGCGAACAAACCTATGTAGAGTACGCTAGAAAAAGCCGTTGCCGACAGTTCCATCAACTCCAGCCAAGGGTGAAACTCACCTCGGCCAAGCCCAACCACGGACATAGACACACTGGCAGCTATCATACTCAGCAAGGTAAATGGCAACACAGGCAACCAATGGCCGACCCGTTGCGAACAAATGGTATAACCACTCCACGCCAACATGCCGGCGGCAATCATCACATCACCTTGGTTAAAACTAAAGTTGAGCAACTGCTGCACACTACCGTTGGTGATCACTAGCAGTACGCCCGCCAATCCACCCACTAAGCTAAACACTTGTTGTCTGCTGAGCCATTCACGCTGTAATAGCGCATTGACGATTGAAGTCACCAACGGGCTGAGCGCCATAATCAAGGCACCATTGGCAGCAGAGGTATGCTGCAGGCCATTAAATAACGCCAGATTTAAGCCGCCCACACCAATCACACCCACTAACGCTATGACAATATATTGCGCCAAACTCAATTTGGGCCAAGCCTGACGAGTAAAAACGATATATAACGCTAGAGTCACAGCCGCAATGGTAAAACGCCAGAAGACGAGGGACTCTCCTGACATCTCCTCCAACACTCGCTTAGCAATCGGAAACACACTGCCCCAGCTAAAAACGCAAATCAGTAGACAAACAATTGTCATGTAAGGTGTATGGGATTTCATATCGGACTCTAGGGAGGTAATTGGGATTGAGCTTAGTTTATAAGTTTCATATATTATTAAAACCAACAAGATTGAGAGCTTAAATTCCAAATATGAAACTTAATTATTCCTTAGACGATATGCGCTTATTTTGGGTAGTGGCACAGCAAGGGAGTTTTAAGCTCGCGGCGCAGCACTTAGGCATTCCACCTTCAACCTTAAGCCGTCGAATCAATCTGTTAGAACAATCCTTAGGTCTGCGTTTACTGCACAGAGACGCCCATAGAGTCAATCTTACCGCCACAGGTCAGCGGTATCTCGAACGCTGCGGCCCGCTGTTTATCGAGTTAAACCAGGTATCTGGTGAGTTGCATGCGGATAAACATCAAGCGGTTGGCAAATTGCGGATCTCGGCGCCCATCAATACAACCTATCGCTGGCTAGGTGAATCACTCAACGCCTTCCAACGGCATTATCCCAATATTGATATCGATTTAAGTCTGTCGAACATGAATATCGATATCAGTGAAAACGCCATCGATATCGCCTTTCGAGTGGGCGAACCTAAAGATCCCGATTGGATTGCAAGGCCACTTACCACAATTAGCTTTGTACTTTGCGCCAGCACATCGGCAACGCAGTGGCATGCGCTGCAATCCATTGAAGAGCTGGATCAGCATCCGGTTATCATCGCCAAGCCCACAAAAACGTGGCGTTTACAGCACAATAGCACAGGGCAAAATGTCGAGTTTGAACCAAGGGGGAATATCAAACTAGCCGTCGATGATATGGCGATTGCCTGTCAGGCCGTGGTGGCGGGGCTTGGGATTGGACTCATACCCATCAGCATGGCGAGTGAACAGATACGAAGTGGCAAACTCATTCAAATACTGCCCGAGTGGCAAGGTATTCCGCGTACCGCCTACTTGATGTATCGCGATCGAGACAACCTGCCCTTACGAGTCAGACTGTTAATTGATTTTATGTTGGCGAATCCACCCGAGGCTTATTGAGCCAATGCAGGCATGAGTCTGCGGCTTATCGACTCAATAAACGGCTAGAGTGCTAAATCCAGCTGAGTCTGGCCGTTTAAGCTTGTGGCGACGACAAGAGTAGAATCGGTAAGGCCAACTGAAATCCCTAATAGACGAATGCCACGGCCTTCTTGCCTTTCCATTGCCTGCGCGAGTAGCTTATAGAACATTACAATCGAGACTTCATCGCTGCGGTGCTCAATTGTAGTCTGCTTGAAATCGTTAAACTTAAGTTTGACCACCTGTTTATGTATTTTGCGTTCCTTAGCACTGCGACTTAAACGCAACGACAGTTCTTGGATCAAACTCGGCATCACCTGCTGGCACTGCTCTAAGCTATAAATATCCTTTGCTAACGTGGTTTCAACACCCACTGATTTGCGCTCTCTGTCGGCAGAAATGCCCCGTTCATCTATGCCTTGGGAACGCTCAATCAACACACCACCAAACTTACCGAATCGCGCTAAGAGCTCAGGTTTAGAATAAGCTTGCACATCGCCACAGGTATTGAGCCCGAGCGAAGAGAGCTTTTCGGCGGTGACTTTGCCAACACCGGGAATTTTACGCAGCGATAAGGTCTTAACAAACTCAGAAAGCGTCTCTGGCGTAATGACATATTGGCCGTTTGGCTTGTTCAGATCCGAGGCGACCTTAGCTAAAAATTTTACTGGTGCGATACCCGCCGATGCGGTTAAACCCGTTTCGGCTAAGATATCGCGACGAATCGCTTGGGCAATCAAGGTCGCAGAGCCCTTATATTGTTGGCACTCACTCACATCCAAATAAGCTTCATCTAAGGAAAGCGGCTCAATTAATTGGGTATAGCGGGAAAATATTTCACGAATTTGTAGCGACACTTCTTTGTAAACTTGCATCCGACCCGGAACTAAAATCAGCTCAGGGCATAACTTAAAGGCATAAGCCGTTGCCATTGCTGAACGTATACCGAATTTACGTGCCTCGTAACTGCAAGTACTGATAACACCGCGACGGTCGCTACTGCCACCCACGGCTAAAGGCTTGCCGCGGTACTCAGGAAAGTCGCGCATTTCCACAGCAGCAAAATAGCAGTCCATATCGATATGAATAATTTTTCGCACGTTGAATTCCTCCAACGCCAAAATACTGTATATAAAAACAGTAATCAAGTGTTCCTGATAGATTTGGGGCCAATAAGATGTGGCCTAGCGCTAGAAAAGAGAACAAGACAAGTGTGAGGAACAACAGACATGCTTAATAACTGAGTTTCCTAGGCCATTACACTCAGTGGCCTAGGTATTTACTCAACCTAACAATCTAAGGCTCACATCTTAGTTTGCAGGTAGTTTTGCAATCCAACACGGTCAATAAGCCCAAGTTGTTTTTCGAGCCAATACATATGGTCAGACTCTGTATCGTCGAGTAATACTTCAAGGATTTCACGTGTCTGGTAATCTTGCTTCTGCTCACACAGTGCAATCACTTTGCGCAAATCGTCCGCGACCTTGTATTCATAGGCGAGATCATTACGTAGCATTTCTTCTACATCTTTACCTATGTTCAATGCCTCACGGGCGGCAACATTGGGTGTACCTTCGAGGAATAAAATGCGCTGCACTAATTTGGCTGCATGGGCTTTCTCATCATCTGACTCATGGGCGATACGCTCATAGAGTTCTTTCAGGCCCCAATCTTCGTACATATGGGCATGGACAAAATACTGATCCATTGCCGAGAGTTCTCCCGTTAGGAGTCGATTTAACGCATCGATAACGTCTTTATCGCCTTTCATATTTTGCTCCTATTGGTCGCTAATTTGCGATTGTAGATAATTTTGAATACCGGTTAGCGTAATGAGCTCTTGCTGCGACTCAAGCCAATCTAAGTGCTCTTCTTCGTCTTCGAGAATATCTTCCAGCAGATCGCGGCTCACATAGTCCTGTTCGGCTTCACACAAGCTGATCGCATCACGCAGCAATGTAAGCTGCTCTTGCACCATGGCCAGATCGCAATCGAGCATCTCTTGGCTATGTTCACCAATGCGAAGTTTTTCGAGTTGTTGCAGATTAGGCAGACCTTCCAAAAACAGCACTCGCTCGATGAGCTTATCGGCATGCTTCATATCTTGGATGGATTTTTTGTATTCGACGTGGTTTAACTTCTCTAAGCCCCAATGTTTAAACATGCGGGCATGGAGGAAATATTGATTGATGGCGGTCAACTCACAGGTAAGCACCCGATTCAGTTGCCCAACCACTTTAGGATGACCTTTCATAAGTTACTATCCTTGGTAAGCGTGAAAAGATTGATCTAGATCAAGCTTCTAGCCTAGTACAATTTATCGACCAACTCAAATTATCTTTATATTTCACCTACTTAATGATGAAAAGCATTCTCATTCCTGCTTAGATTAACTTGCTATCCCACTCTAATCCCAAGGATAAATCTCAAATGATTAACCCGTGTAAGAAAATACGAGGCAAAAAAATAGCCCCCTAAATCGGAGGCTATGATCGAATCAAGACTATTTAGATAATGCGGTCTTTCGTTAACTTCTCACGACGCGCTTCTTCAGCGGCCATACGACGTTTACGTTTGTCACAAGGGTCATCACAATCACACGCTTTCTCAATCCCTAGAACACCTAAACCGCCACAACTTCCTTCAACGGCTTTGCGCTTGATGAGATAACCAATCGACATGAGCAAAAAGAAGACTAACAAGATCACAAATGCCGCGATAAAAGAGGTCATGGTTTACTCCAAAAACTAAATAAGGAAAGGCTTGAAGGCGTCGCTGTAATAGACCTTAAATCCGTCGCCTTGCTTTTCGATTAGCATTATCGCCAAGTGTTCCTTCTTGGCAAGCTCCAATGATGCTTCTGTGCCTAAAACCATCATGGCCGTCGCAAAACCGTCGGCCGTCATACAATTTTGATGCAATACAGTCACGGATGCTAACTTATGATTTATCGGCAAACCAGTACGCGGATCGATTATATGCGTAAAACGTTGGCCGTCTTCTTCATAATAATTACGATAGTCACCAGAGGTCGCCATCGCCATAGTACCAGGTGCAATAACCTGTTGTACGGCTTCAGAGCCATCATTGGTCGGTTGCTCTATAGCAACACGCCAAGAGCTTCCATCACCTTTGGCACCTTTGATACTCAGTTCGCCACCGATTTCAACTAAATACCCTGTCGCGTGGTATTTATCAAGAATGGAAGCGATCTTATCAACCCCAAATCCCTTCGCGATTGATGATAAATCTACATATAAATGGGTGTTGTGCTTACTTAGACGATTGCCTTCAATGGAAAGTTCACTAATCCCTGTTTTGGCTTTAGCCGCATCAATATCAGCCTGTGTCGGAACTTTCGTTGGACGCTTATCAGGTCCAAAACCCCACAGATTAACTAAAGGACCTAAGGTAATATCAAGTGCCTTATCCGTCACTTGATATAAACGTATTCCCTCTTGCACCACTTTTATGGTATCCGGTGAGACTTCAACGCTTTGCTCCAATGGCAATTGATTGAAACGGGATAATTCTGAATTAGGCCGATAGGTCGACATCTGGTCATTGACTAGCTCAAGGGCTAAATCAATTTCCGCTTGAAGTAACTGCGCCGTCGGCATCTGCTCATTCGGGACGACTTTAATGTGATAAGTCGTGCCCATAGTGCTGCCGGCCAACGAAATAACTTCATTTTGCTTTGAACAGGCTGAAACAAAAAAGGCCAGTCCCACGAGGACTAGCCAGTTAAATGAATACTTTAACACTGAGGTATTGATCTTTAAGGTCTGAAACATAGTGACCTACTACTCTTATTTGGGCCCTTAAATGCAAAAGTTGCAGATGAAAGGTTAACCTCAACATCTGCAACTTTTCTATCTAGGACTAATGAACATTAGCCGCCGAAGTCATCCAACAGGATGTTTTCGTCTTCGACACCAAGATTTTTCAACATACCAATGACGGCAGCGTTCATCATTGGAGGTCCACACATGTAGAACTCACAATCTTCTGGAGCATCATGGTTTTTCAGATAGTTTTCATACAATACGTTATGAATAAAACCTGTGTAACCATCCCAGTTATCCTCTGGTTGAGGATCTGAAAGTGCCACATGCCATACGAAGTTATCATTCTCAGCCGCTAGGCCGTCGAAATCTTCTACGTAGAACATTTCACGCTTAGAACGTGCACCGTACCAGAAGCTCATCTTACGTTTAGACTGAAGACGCTTCAGCTGGTCGAAGATATGTGAACGCATTGGCGCCATACCTGCACCACCGCCGATAAACACCATTTCTGCATCGGTATCTTTCGCGAAGAATTCACCGAATGGGCCAGAAATTGTCACTTTATCGCCCGCTTTTAAGCTCCAAATGTAAGATGACATCTTACCGCAAGGCAGTGTCAAGTTACGTGGTGGAGGCGTAGCAATACGCACGTTCAGCATAATAATGCCGAACTCTTCTGGGTAGTTAGCCATTGAGTATGCACGGATAGTTTCTTCATCAACCTTAGATTCAAGATTGAAGAAACCGAAGTGTTCCCAGTCGCCACGGTATTGTGCAGGTACATCAAAATCTGCATATTTAATATGATGAGCTGGTGCTTCGATTTGAATATAACCGCCAGCACGGAATGGTACAGACTCGCCATCAGGAATTTGCAGCTTCAGTTCTTTAATGAAAGTGGCTTTGTTATCGTTAGAGATAACTTCACATTCCCATTTCTTGATACCGAAGATTTCTTCGTCAAGCTCGATTTCCATATCGTTCTTAACGTTAACCTGACAAGAAAGACGACAACCTTTACGGGCATCACCTTTGCTGATGTGGTCAAGTTCCGTTGGCAGAATATCGCCGCCGCCAGACTTAATCACCACGCGGCATTGGCCACATGAGCCACCGCCACCACACGCACTCGATACGAAGATACCGCTGTTAGCCAAAACGCCTAACAACTTACCGCCCGCACCGGTTGTAATCGCTTTTTCAGGATCGTCATTAATGCCGATCGTGATGTCACCACTAGCCACTAACTTAGACTTAGCGAATAAAATCACTAATACCAAGATGAGGACGATAGCAGTAAACATACTCACACCGAGGTAAACCTCGAGCGGAGTAGATTTAAAAATACCAAGAATATCCATTAACTTATCCTTAGAAGGTCCAATTCAAGAAGCCGTTATGTGTCTCTTACAGAGACACACCTGAAAACGACATGAAACCTAAGGCCATCAAACCAGCGGTGATAAAGGTAATCCCTAAACCACGTAGGCCGTTAGGCACGTCGGCATACTTCAGCTTCTCACGGATACCGGCCATCAATACGATAGCTAATGCCCAACCCACTCCTGAGCCGAAACCAAACACCACACTCTCGCCTAGCTTGTAGTCACGCTCAACCATGAATGATACCGCACCGAAAATCGCGCAGTTCACTGTGATCAAAGGTAAGAAAATACCTAATGCGTTGTACAAAGGTGGAAAGTACTTGTCCAGTGCCATTTCCAGAATTTGAACCAAAGCCGCAATCACACCGATAAAGGTAATAAATTTCAAGAAGCTTAAGTCAGCTTCAGGTGCGCCAGCCCAAGCAAGTGCACCAGGAGCTAGCAGCCCTTGATAGATAACTTGGTTTGCTGGGACAGAGATAGTTAACACTACAACTACCGCAATCCCTAGGCCCATGGCTGTAGTGACTTTCTTAGACACAGCCAAGAAAGTACACATACCTAGGAAGAAGGCCAGTGCCATGTTTTCAATGAAAACAGAGCGAATTAACAGGCTAATATAATGTTCCATCGCACTTACCCTTTTGCTTCAACTTGCTCTGGCTTATAGGTACGAATAATCCAAATCAAAACACCGATCAGGAAGAACGCACTCGGAGGCAGTAGTAGCAGACCGTTTGGTTGGTACCAGCCGCCATCAGAGATCTTGTGCAGGATTTCAACACCGAACAGAGAACCGTTACCAAACAGTTCACGTACGAAGCCAACAGCTAACAGAATCGCACCGTAACCTAAACCGTTACCGATACCATCCATAAAGCTCATCATTGGCGGTGTTTTCATCGCGTAGGCTTCGGCACGACCCATTACGATACAGTTCGTAATAATCAGACCGACGAATACCGACAGCTGCTTAGAGATCTGATAAGCATAAGCCTGCAGCAATTGGTCAACCACGATTACCAAAGAGGCAATAATGGTCATCTGTACGATAATACGCACACTGCTTGGAATATGATTACGGATCATTGAGATAAACAGGTTCGAAAACGCAGTTACCGCAGTTAACGCCAACGCCATTACCAGTGCAGTTTCGAGCTTGCTCGTTACCGCTAATGCACTACATACACCAAGTACTTGTAAAGCAATCGGGTTGTTGTTGACTATAGGTCCGGTCAGAACCTGTTTCAGTTCTTTAGCGTCAGACATTAGTTGAGACCTCCATTGCGTGCTTTTTCAATGAAACTCGCAAAACCTTCTTTACCCAACCAGAATGTCAGTGAATGTTGTACACCGTTACTCGTTAAGGTTGCGCCAGATAATGCATCTACACCGTACTCAGTGCTAGCAACAGTTGGGTTTTTCGTTACGCTGATAGCGAGTTTACCTTGCTCATCAAATAACTTTTTGCCATGCCATTTCGCTTTCCACTGAGCATTTTGCACTTCGCCACCTAAGCCCGGCGTTTCGCCGTGCTCGTAGTAGACTAAGCTTTGCACTGTGTTTAGGTCAGCATCCATAGCAAGGAAGGCATACATAGTAGACCATAGGCCATAACCATGGATTGGCAGAATGACACTGGTTAATTTACCTTGGCCGTCACGAACAAGATAAACCACAGCCTTATCAGCAACACGTTTCACTGAAGCGATGTCATTCTCAGGTACAAATGAGGTTTTCACATCACGAGACGCTTTACGTTGATCATAAGTGTCAGCATCAACACCCTCAACCCAAGCACCCGTTTTCAAATCGACCAGTTTAGCTTCGATGTGTTTGCCGTATGTATCCAGAATTTGCGCTTTGGTCACTTTGCCAGCTTTAGTATCGATAAGACCAGCGGCTTCCAGAATGTACTTTTGCTTATCAAGCAGTTTATTTTCTGCTTGAGTCGGTCTCAGTAACACTGCTGCAGTAGACACAAATATCGCACAAATTAGACACAGGCCAACGACGATAAATAAGGTTCTGCCGAACGAATCTTTATTACTAGCCACGGGCAATCCTCCGCTTGATATTTGCCTGAACCACGAAGTGGTCGAACAATGGCGCGAACAAGTTAGCAAACAAAATTGCCAACATCATGCCTTCAGGGAATGCAGGGTTAATCACGCGGATAAACACAGCCATTGCACCGATCAAGATACCGTATGCCCATTTAGCTTGATTAGTAAATGACGCTGACACTGGGTCTGTCGCCATGAACATCATGCCAAACGCAAAACCACCTAACACTAAGTGCCAGTACCAAGGCATTGCAAACATTGGATTAGTGTCGCTACCGACAACGTTAAGCAGCGTAGAAATGGCAATCATGCCCACCATTACACCGCCAACGATGCGCCATGAAGCGATACGCGTGTAGATGATGACCAAACCACCTAACAGAATCGCTAATGTAGACACCTCACCCACTGAACCAGGAATGAAACCGAAGAACGCATCCCACCAGTTTTGGTTAATGGCGTAATCTAAAGTGCCAGACGCCGCTTGGCTCAGTGCAGTTGCACCTGAGTAACCGTCAGCCACAACCCATGAGGTATCACCTGACATATTCAACGGATAAGCGAAGAACAAGAAGGCACGACCCGCTAGTGCTGGGTTTAAGAAGTTACGCCCTGTACCACCGAACACTTCTTTCGCCACGACCACACCGAAGGTGATACCCAGCGCCACCATCCATAATGGTATAGTTGCTGGCAGCGTTAAAGCAAACAGGATAGAGGTAACGAAGAAACCTTCGTTGACTTCATGACCACGGATAGAGGCGAACAGCACTTCCCAGATACCACCGACGGCAAAGGTCACCGCGTAGATAGGTAGGAAGAAACAGGCGCCATACCACATCAGCGCAGGCCAGCCAGAGTTTGCCGTCAGTTCGGTACCGAACATGCTGAACAAGCTCACTTGCCATACGTCAGGGGTAGCAAAACCAGCCACTAAAGCTAATTGAGCTTGTAAACCTACGTTGTACATACCCACGAACATCGCGGGGAAAGCACAAGCCCAAACCGTAATCATCATACGTTTTAGGTCGAGGTTATCGCGAACATGGGTTTTGCCCTTGTTCACTTTTCCTGGGGTATAAAAAATCGTGTATGCCGCTTCGAATAGGGCATAAAACTTTTCGTATTTACCGCCTTTTTCAAAGTCGGGTTCAATACGTTCGAAAAAATCTTTCAAGCTCATTAGCCTTCCCTCTCGATCGTATCTAAACAGTCACGCAGATATGAACCGTAGTCATACTTGCCTGGACATACGAACGTACACAGTGCGAGATCTTCTTCATCTAACTCTAACGCGCCTAACGTAGCAGCACCGTCAAAGTCACCTGAAATCAAGTCACGCAACAACATAGTAGGAAGAATGTCCAATGGCATTACACGCTCATAGTTACCAATTGGCACCATAGCGCGGTCTGAACCACCTGTACTGGTCGTCATGCTGAACAGACGAGAAGGAGCAAGATGTCCTAAGAATGCACGAGTGATAGAATATTTGTCTGAGCCTGGTAATACCCAGCCTAAAAATTCTTTCTCTGTACCTTCTTCTAACAGACTTACTTGAACATGGTAACGACCTAAATACCCTTGTGGGCCAACGGCTGTACGACCATTCAGAACAGAGCCTGAAATCAGACGAACATTGCCATCTAAGGCTTCACCTGCGGTTAATTCAGTCATGCTCGCGCCCACAACAGTGCGTACGAGTCTTGGCTTAGCCGCTTTAGGGCCTGCGATCGCAATAACACGTTCGGTATTGAGTTCACCCGTCGTAAATAGCTGACCAATTGCTATTACATCTTGGTAACCAATATGCCAAACGGTACGTTTTGCAGAGGCAGACAATAAGAAGTGAATGTGAGTACCGACTAATCCTGCAGGGTGCACACCAGCAAATTCTTCAACTTGGGCGTTTGCGGCAGGAATATCAGCGCCAGGCGCTTTACAAAGGTAAACTTTACCGTCAGTAAGTCTTGCTAAGACCTTAAGACCATTAGCAAAATCTTCTTTATGCTCACGGATCACCACAACGGGATCAGCGGCAAGAGGTTGAGTATCTATTGCGGTTACAAAAATACCAGCAGCAGAAGAGTCTACAGCAGGAACTTTGCTAAAAGGACGAGTACGCAAAGCAGTCCATAAACCTGATTCAATCAGATTGTCACGGACTAACTGCGAGTCGAGCGTATCGAGTGCAGTGGCATCATATTTAGCAAAGGCAACGCTGTCGTTTCCTTCCACTTCAATGACAACAGACTGCAGAACACGCTGTGCGCCCCGGTTAATGTCTAATATAGTACCACTGGCTAAAGCCGTATATTTAACGCCTAAATTCTTCTTATCTTCAAAAAGAACTTGGCCTTTTTGTACTTTATCGCCCACTTTGATCTTCATCGTTGGACGTAAGCCAATATACTCTTCACCCAAAGTAGCTACATGTTTAATGGCTGGGCCATTATGGATAACTTGCTCTGGTCCGCCTGCTATAGGCAGTTCCAATCCTTTCTTAATTGTAATCATATCCACAAGCACTACGTTTGAAGGAAAGACAATGCGCCGCGTTCCTGCTAAATACTTAGGTTTTAAACAAAACCTACTGCATTGAGCTAGCGCAGATTTATCACAGAAATGCGATCGCAATCACGCTGGTCGCGCGCATTTTACCCCAATTGACTTGGCATCGCCACGAAAATTATAGGTGATTTCAAACCTAAAATACGGATTGAAAAGAATCATGCGCTACGGCGTTCACCTTCCGACCTAGTGACTGATCAGAAAGAGAGAATATTACGGCCACTGGGTACTATAGCATTAATAATTAAAGATTTAATTTAGCAAAAAGTCGAAACGTCCACTAAACGCAGCCGAAATCGATCTTATTTGTTTCAATTGATTTAAATTCAAACAAAATAAAACTCAATTTAAAAGCGCCATTGATAACCTAAATAGCTAATACGTCCATTTTCCGATCGAATTCCGCTATTTGATGCTGTCGTAACTAATGACTCATCTAAGAGATTTTCTACCCTAAAATAAATCTCATGGTGGCGATCAAAATGATAATTCGCCGCTAAATCTACACGCCATTGTACTGCGATAGGCTGTAATTCAGCGCCAAATTGGCCCATTTTCCGCTCGGATTGATAAAAGACATTTGCATTCAATTCATATTCGGCATATTTCATTCCAGCACTAAAATGCAATTGCTGCTCAGGTAACCAAGCCACTCTATCACCAGCCACAACGCAACCTTGGATTTCGTTACAGCTATTGGTTTGATATTCCGAATTCGAATATTGATAATTTAAGACTAATGGTAACTGTACACTACCGATATCCCACTGGTAGCCAAGATTCAGCTCAACTCCTTTGGTCAGTACATCCACAACATTACCTTGAACCCACAAACGACTGTCGGCGCATTGGGTATACGCATCACAATTCACATGAAGATTTTCAAAATCTTGGACGTAGGTTTTGATATCAGCACTAAAATGCTCGCTGGCATATTGGGCGCTGACTTGATATTGCAGCGACACTTGCGCCTCTTGCTCAAGATTCCCCGCACTCGCGGCGGTCCATGAGCGGCGAATATCCGTACTAAAGCGCCAATCTCCAGCATCATATAAAACACCGAGTTGTGGCATCCAATCGCTGTCGGAGAAATCAGCCGCATCCAGTCCTACATAAGCCAAATCGACCTTGCGATTGACGCTCACTTGTTCATAGGCAAGCGCGAGCTTTATCTGTAATTCGTCCCAATTAAACAAGGAATCGATTGCCGAAGTAAATGCAGTTGCATCGTCGGTATAGGCCAATAACGCATTTTGTGCATCACTCACTAAACTCAAGTCCTGCTGCCATAGACTCTGTTGTTCGCCAAAGTGCATCTCGGCTTTATCCGTATGATAACGGGCGCTATAGATAATTTGATGGGCACCATACTGATTTACTGATTCAGTTTGTGCCCCAAAGGAGCTGAAATCATTGTCTTGTTGTAAAGAAGCCAGTGAGACGCCATCGACTGTCGGCTGACGTTCAAATGCGGCCAACGCAGCAAGACTCTGGGCATCGAGCATTTGCCCATCAAATTGATTGAGTTGGTTTAATTGCTGCGAATAAGACTGGTAGTAAAAGTCTGTGGTGACCTTATGCCCACCATTGAGCGTAACTTGGTGAGACAGTTGGTACTTATGATGTCGCCCCTGATGTTTATCCGCCGCAGTGGCCGAATACAAACTCATAGGATCTTGTTGCCAATCGGCCTGTGTTAACCCAAGCTGAGAGCGATAACTATCATCATCGAGAAACTGGTAAGTAAACTCAGTCACCTGTGGACTTCTGGCGCCGAGTAAACTCGCGGCGTTGATTTTAAATAAGATGTCTGTCGTTTGGTGGTCTGTGTCTTGACCATTGAGCAAGTGATCTGCGCCGCTATTATCTGCATAATTAACCGCGAGTATCATGCCATACTCTTTTTGCTTCACTCCCCAATTCATATCGACACTGTAGTCTGAATCGGTATTGCCCTCGAGAGTCGCCTTACTATTCTCGGTCTGCTCAGCAACAGGTAAGGTTTGATAACTCACCACCCCAAACGCACCTTGCCCACCGACAGCCATATTTGCCATCGGGGCGGCAGTAACACTCTGTTGTTGCAGTAGATTAGGTAAGAGTTGTAATTGCGGTGCCGAATACGGCGCAGGGGAGAAATACACTCTATCTTGCAATACGGCCACGCCTTGAGTCGCGCTACGCATGCTGATGCTCGCGGGATTTCCACTCAGATCCGCAGGCAAAACCGTCAAAGCCGTCAATTGACCTAACGCTAAACGATTAGACGTTGAATGAAATGTGTCATTGAGCTTGTTCAATTCAAGCATTTGACTGTGAAGATCATCGGCGAACGTTGTGCTAGAACAGGCAAGAGATACAGAAATTGCACAAAGTGATACAGTGAAGTAACGACTAGGCATACCAAGCTCCCAAAAACTTTGTTAGCGTACGGTGTTTTTGTTATTAACTTGTAAAATAGCTGAGTTTACTTGAAAAAAAAAGCGACTCTCGTCGCTTTCTCTTATTTACTTCAGGAAACTGAATTTACTAAAGAAGCACTCTCATACTATAAGAGTGCTAACAATTACAGATTACCTAGAATTTCATCGCTTAATTTTAGATCGTCATTACGATTAACACTTACGCCTGCAGCAATAATATTACGGGCGATATCTTGTGCTTGCTCTAATGAATGCATCTCATACGTACCACATTGGTATTCGTTCAGCTCAGGGATTTCAGACTGCTCAACCACTTTAAGCACATCTTCCATCGCGGCTAACCACGCATCGGCCACTTGGCGCTCTGTGGGTTCACCAATCAAACTCATATAAAAACCGGTACGACATCCCATTGGCGAAATATCAATGATCTCAACATCGCTGCCATTTAAATGGTCACGCATAAAACCCGCGAACAAATGCTCTAGAGTATGAATACCACGCTCACTGAGGATCTCTTTATTCGGTGCGCAAAAACGTAAATCAAATACAGTAATGGCATCGCCCTTTGGCGTGCTCATATGCTTAGCGATACGAACCGCAGGGGCATTCATCCGAGTATGGTCGACGGTAAAGCTATCAAGTAATGGCATAGGGATCTCCAAATTCTCAGGGCGACATCAACGCCACTGTAACTGTCTATTTATGGCTTGCAAGCATAACACCAAATGAATTACGCCGATAACAAGATAATCTAAGATGAAATCATCTCATATAAATCAGATGCTAATGTGACAGTTTGCAGTAAAAAACATCATTTAGTGTTGACGCTGCTGACTGTAAGCATCCTCAGATATTTTATGGTACTGGCGCACACCCTGCTCATACGCGTGATAAGCATCGTACACCTTTCGCATTAAGGGATCTTGATTCGCTTGATCTTCAATCACTTGTTTGGAGATTTTCTCAAGCTCCAACAAGACGTTCGGTGGAAACGCTTTAAGTTCCACACCTTCGTCTTTCACTAACGTTTCAAGGGCGGTCACGTTACGGGTCGTGTATTCATCGAGCATATCTTGGTTAATGGCTCTAGCAGCAACTCTGACTATGGCCTGTAAATCCTCAGGTAAACTCTCAAAGGCAGCGGTATTAATCAAGAATTCCATATTTGAACCTGGCTCATGCCAACCAGGGTAATAGTAATACTTAGCCACTTTATGTAAACCGAAGGCAAGATCATTCACTGGCCCTACCCACTCTGCGGCATCAATCGCCCCCGTTTGCAGTGCACCATAAAGTTCACGCCCCGCCATGTTTACAGGTACAGCACCAACGCGTTTCAACACTTCACCACCTAAGCCCGGCATGCGGACCTTCAATCCCTTAAAATCAGCAATGGTATTGATGGGTTTATTAAACCAGCCACCCATTTGCATCCCAGTATTGCCACCCGCGAGGGGAATAATACCAAAGGGTTGATACACTTCAGTCCACAGCTCCATACCACCGCCATAGTGAAGCCAGCCATTTATTTCCTGCGCGGTCATACCAAAGGGGATCGATGAAAAAAACTGCGCTGCGGGCGCTTTTCCTCTCCAGTAGAAAGAAGCGGAGTGAGCCATTTGAATTTTACCCTGACTCACACCATCAAATACGGCAAAAGCGGGCATCAACTCACCCGCACCATAA
The DNA here is from genome assembly GCF_043359565.1 of Shewanella sp. S23-S33. Classification (NCBI taxonomy): domain Bacteria; kingdom Pseudomonadati; phylum Pseudomonadota; class Gammaproteobacteria; order Alteromonadales; family Shewanellaceae; genus Shewanella; species Shewanella sp. S23-S33. The sequence continues at coordinate 108,129 of NZ_JBHFFD010000011.1, forward strand.
ACGCTAATCTTTAACCGACCGTTAGACATTTCATCGACTAAATGCGCAAAACGCTCAGGAGCCATGCCTAAACCGGGGAAGTTTTTCGGCCAAGAGGTTGCAAGACGCCATTCAATAGCAGGTAAAGCATGGGGAACATCAGTTGCGGCATGGGAAGCGGCTACGCTTTGCGCATCACTGGAGACGGGGTTACAACCGCTCAGTCCCATCAGCAGCACTGAGATAAACAAACTCCCTAACTTACGCATTTTTAATAGTCTCCCTGATGTCAAACGAGCACATCGATCCAACTGACATGGAAATACACTCAAGATGGGTATCGACAATCACATCGCCCAACCTCTTAAAATAAAACATATTGTTAACACAGAAACTAAGGTAGGGAAACTAGAAACTAAGGTCGGCAAACTCAAAAATAGTCTTAAGTTGGCCTAAAACAAAAAGCCACTCTATGAAGAGTGGCCTTGAAATCTAAGCTAAACAGTATTACTGAGCGATTAATTAACCGCGACAATTTGGCGTATTAGGTACTTGTGCATTCGCATCCCACTCATTTTGAGTGAAAGTGTGAATAGACAAAGCATGCACGCCATTGGCTAACTCATGGGCTAAGTGAGTGTTGACCAATCGATGACGGGCTAATAAACGTAAGCCATCAAACTGCTCGCTCACCAGCACAACTTTAAAGTGGGTTTCTGAATTCGGTGGTACATGGTGACGATTACTTTCGTTAATCACTTCTAAATGGGTCGGCGAAAAGCATTCGGTTAATTTCTGCGAAATAGTGTTAGCCACAGTGCCCTGCACATGAGTATTGGACATATTCGAGTCTCAGAATGGGAAAATCCAGTTGCCGCAGAGTACTGCTTCAAATTGAAAAGATCAAATTCACGCTTTCAATTTGTTGATGCCCTACCACTTTATATCCAGTCATATTTCGCAGTGCTTCACCATAGGCAGTTAGCGGGAGGCAATTAACCATGGAAATTAACGATGAGTTGTCTAAAGGTATAGTTCCAACGCGGCTCTTTTACTTTCAAACGTTTAGGTAAACTGTGTAACCAATCACTTTGCATAGGCCAGTGCATGATCAGTAGATCACCACTGTGCAAACTGATGCTGTACTTGGTTTGGCTGTGCTTATGCTTAAGCACAAAATCCCGCGTGGCGCCTAAGGTAATAGAAGCAATATGACTCCCCTGAGTAATTTCAGGTTCATCATCACTGTGGGCGCCCATACAATCTTTACCATCGGCGTAGCGATTCACTAATACCCCATTGCTCTCCAAACCATAATCCCGCGCTAACTTATCCCTCAACTTGTGAGCATATTTAGGCCAAGGTAAGGCGCGGATAAACAGTCCTGAATATAAATAGTCGCAGCCCAAATCGCCAAACCACACTTGCTGGCGAGGAATAACGTGAAACTGACCAAAGACTTGGATTTCAGGGCGACTTAAGGGATAGGTCAGCGCTTCTTTCATTAGCGCCGCTTGCTGCTCAGCATTAAGATAACCCCGCACTAAGGTGATGGGCGGTTTAATTTGAGCCTCCCCCTCTGTATCAAACCCTAACTTACCTTGCTGCATTGACGTCCTCCATGCGAGCCGTCGCACTGCGCCATGAAATCTGCGATAATCTGCGCCTTAAATTTATTGGCGCAGTGTGGCACATGACAACACAATTTTCAGTAGCGGGTGTTGAACTCGAACTCTTACGGTATCCGGCTCAGCAGGAATCTAATCTTCAAGCTTGGGATGCCGCCGATGAACACTTACTCAAAAGCCTTATTGAGTCAGAGCAAGCCGCCGTGCCAACCGCCATTATCAACGACAATTTCGGCGCCTTAAGCTGCGGTTTATCTAAATTGCATCCAAGTTGGCCGCTATTTGTTGAAACCGATGCCAGAACCAGCTTTTTAGGCACAGAACAAAACCATGGCCGCAATCAGTTGCCAATGGATAATCTGCAATGGTTTACCAGCCGCGATACCTTGCCAGAAAACTTAGCCTTAGTATTGATGAAGTTGCCTAAAAACTTAAGCTACTTTGCCCACCAGCTAACGCGCTTGTCGCAAGTGTTACCCGCAGGCACTCGTGTATTAGTGGCCGCCAAAGCCAAATCGATTAATGGCGCCTTACTCGACATCTTTGCTAAGCATTTAGGCCCCGCAAGCGCCAGTTTAGCGTGGAAAAACACGCGAGTGATCACCTGTGTCAGTGATGGCAAATCAAGACCATTAGCCAAAGAAGTGACTTGGGCCATACCCGAATATCAACTTGAGATCAGCAATTTAAGTAATGTGTTTGCCGCCAACAAACTCGATATTGGCGCACGTATCATGCTAGAGAATCTGCCCAAAGGGGATTTTAAGTCGATTGTCGATCTCGGCTGTGGCAATGGCGTGCTGGGGTTACGCACAGCCCAGTTATTCCCAGAGGCTGACATTCACTTTATCGACGATTCTGAAATGGCGGTCGCATCAGCCAAGGCAAACTGGGCACGCAACCAATTGCCCGCAGACAAAGGCCACTTCTATTGGGACGATTGCATGACGCATCTGCCCGATGATGTTCAACCGGATCTGGTGCTGTGTAATCCGCCGTTCCACCAAGGTGAAGCCATTACCGATCATATCGCCTGGCAGATGTTTTTAGATGCCCGCCGCCGCTTAAAAGAGGGGGGGATCTTACATATCGTCGGCAACCGTCATCTGGCTTACCATGTAAAATTACAGCGCTTATTTAAGAACTGCACCACAGTCGCGTCCAACGGTAAATTTGTGATCCTGCAGGCACAGAAAAAATAACCTCATCGAAATTGACACGTTAAATGAGAGCCAGCAATGTTTGGCTCTTTTTTATACAGGGCTCTTTTTATGCTGAGCAATGACATGTTGGAAAAGTAGCAGTCGGAGATTTCCTAAAAATCAACAACAACTAGCCGAAAAATACACATACAAGTACACTTCTTGCCGACAAAGGTTTATGAGTTAAGCACTTAAACACTTAGGAATGAGATATGCCGTTAAAGGATGACGTTGCCCAACTAAAAGCTGAGCTGGCACAGTTACAATCGCTGCATTTATCGCAGCAATCTTCGCTAAGTCGTCAATTAGCAGAATTCTCCACTAAGCTCGAGACGTTAAGTCAGCAAATTGCAACTGAAGACGCCACTGAAACCACTCTGAATATGGCAGCGAGTGCTTCATCAATTGCATCTGTGCTCACCGCCGCCGATAACGCGCCTACATTAACCTATGCGGCACAAACACCAACACTTGAGCCAGCTTCCGTAGAACCAGCCCCAGCAGAACCCAACCCATGGCAGCAAGGCCCTATACCAGCAGAATCTTGGCAAGAAGACCCTTGGCAAAGAAAAACGAAAAATACCCCGACGGAACAAGCCACTAAAACCGAACACCTTTCTCAAGCGCAAAATCAACAGCTGAGTGATGAAGTCAAATTGCAGGCAAGCGTGCAAGCAGCGAGTCAATTTGATGAGTTGTTATCCCAAGGACTCGCGGCCGTCATGGCACCCTTTGCGGCAGTCAACGAGCAAGTCAAATCTTTCTACCATCATTATCAGGCTAAGGGATTAGGACCTGTCTTTTTAATGACTGTCGCAGGGATCATCACCCTGACCTTAGGCTTTGGTTATTTACTGCAATATTCAATCAACCATTGGTTTTCAGAACTTGGCAAAGCGCTACTCGGGTTTGCCAGCGCGAACGCTATCATAGCCGGCGGGATTTTTATTCGCCAAAAACGCGCCGGCATGGCGGATTTTGGCTCAGGTATTGTCGGACTCGGACTCATACTTAATTATCTCTGCGCGTACTTTATTGGGCCGTATTTTGAGTTAATTCCCAATAGCGCGAGTTTTATCTTACTGTTATTGATCACTTTGGCGGGTTATGGCCTGTCGATGCGCTTAGATGCCAAAGTGATCGCCGTGATCGCCTTAGTCGGTGGCTCGACCGCGCCTATGATGCTGTTATCCCAAAGCTATGCGCCGCTATTGTATCTGCCTTATTTAGTGCTTATTGGTGCGGGCGCCCTTGCCCAGAGTCGCAAACTTAAGTGGCCGCTGCTACTGGAAATCAGCGCCCTGTTGCACATAGGCTGCATCGAAGCTTTTAGCCATTTCATTGAATTGCCACTCAGCGACGTTGGCGGCGTCAGTCTGCTCGCGCTTATCAGTATTAATGCGTTCTTTTATCTCTACGGCATCACCAGCCTACTATTTACCAAGCAGTTTACCCATCATGATGAAAAACATAATGCACTGAGCCATCGCATACTCGCCCTACCGATAGTATTGCTCGCCTTTGTGTTATTAGAGTTGACGCAATTTACTGAGTTCGCAGGGGAAATCTTTGCGGCCAACGCACTGATTTGCGCAGCTCTCTATTGGAAACTGACTCTCTATTGGAAGCGCACAGGCAACCTAGAAAAAGCCCGTAGTGGCTTATTGTTAGTCTTTGCAGGCAGTTTTGCGGGATTTGCCGCACTGTATTTACTCAGCAACGATTTCCTTGGATTAGTATTACTGCTCGAAGCCTTATTACTCTTGTGGATTGGCACCAAAGAAGAACTGATTTCCGTTCGCGCCGAAGCCTATGTATTGCTGCTGATGGGATTAGGGCTCAATGCGTCTAGTGTACTGACGGGCATGAGCCTTTTAGCATCAAGCTTTATCGATGGGGCGCCAATTTCTCCCTTGTCAGCTTTTGGCTTTCCACTGTTGGCACTGGCTTTAAGTTGCGCCGCCTTAGTCTTAGTGATTCGGCTATTAACACTCCATCATACGTTACTTTCGACCCTAGAAAGTCAGCTAAACAGAGTGTTAAAAGAGCTATTAAGCGGTTTTTATGTGGGGACAATTATCCTCGCGGCTTACCTTTTGAGCAGCGATTACTACCTCGCCATCTTGCCACTGGTCAGCCTATTACTGCTGTATTTGAGCGCAAAGGACAGACTCGTTATCAGCGAGTTTGCTGCTTGGCTCTTACTATTGCCGCTGCTGTTTAAGGTTGTTGAAGGCGTAACGCTCACAGGCAGTTTTAGCTTTAGTGCCCAACCGCTTATAGCAAAACTGGCACGGTTTGAGTTATTTACCGCCTTACTCTTGGCCCATTATTGGTATCGTCGCCACTATAAAGATGCCTTATTTGCCAAAGCCGCTTATACGATGCAAATCTTCTGCTATTTGCTGCTGCCGCTTATTCTGCTGCCCAAAATCATCCGCAACCATTGGGAATATACCGCTATCGCACTCTGGCTGAGCACCTTTATGAGCCTAGGTTTAGCCTACTTTGTTAAACATAAGAGTTTGAACATAGAGGCCAAAATCCTCACTTGGCTAGCGGTTCTGATGACAGCCTCGCTATGCCTTATTCACGCTTGGCAAGGACTCGCGGCGCTGGCCGTTGGCGCCCTGTTTATGGGCTTCACCCTGCTCCGCTACCGCCAGTTACCCGAGCATTGGCGCCCCTTGCTGCAACTACAATGGCAATTGAGCCCTTATTACTTTGCACTGGTATTGGCCGTGATCGTTTATGGTTTTAATCATTCTGAGCTAGTAGGAATAGCCATGACAGCATTAGCCTTAAGTGGTTATTTTGCCTTGCTGATCCAAAGAGGTTTAAGCCTGAGAGGTGTAAGTCACAGATCTGTAGGCCAATCCTCATATAGCGCAAAATTCCCCCTCGCAGCCGAAATCCAAGCCGCAATAAAGGAAAGCTACCATCTCGCCTATGGCCTCACTTTAGGCTTAGCCCTGTTGCCCATCATGTTGCATTTTGAGCTAACACTCGGGCTTAATCGTGATAATGCCTCGTTTGTGTTAATCGAGTTTTTATCACTGGCACTCCTAGCAAGGCTTATCTTGCAGCACGGTGCAGCAATACGCTTGCATAGACGCATCTTACCTTTACAAGGACTTAAGTGGGGTTGGCATCTGTTACTCGCCTTAAGTTACTTCATGTGGAGTTATAGCTTCGATAACATGATTGCCGCACCGCTCAGCGCGATTTTATTGGTTATCCATGGCAGTGTGTTGATGTTTATCAGCTTAAAACCACAAAATGCCGATATGATCCGCCTCGCTGCTGGACTATTTACCTTATCGACACTTAAGGTGCTATTACTGGATATGGCTTCATTCGAGCTAGTGCAAAAGGTGATTGCCTTTATGCTGATCGGGGTTATTTTACTGACAGTTTCTTACTTCTATCAGAAGGCGAGAAATCGACTGCAGCAAGATTAACATCGTTTTTAAAGCACTAAAAAAGCCGCCATCAAATTGAATCGATGGCGGCTTTTTACTGTTAACGATTTAATAAAGCGATGAGGTATCGGCTATTTAATATGGACTATTCGATACGAGCTTCGATACGAGCTATTTGCTCGCCAGTGCCTTATCGAGTGCCTGTGCAACATCGTTAATGATGTCGTCGATATGCTCAATCCCAACCGAGATACGGATAAGATCCTCAGACACGCCCGCCCTTGCCAGTTCATCGGCATCGAGCTGTCTGTGCGTAGTGCTCGCAGGGTGGCAGGCCAAGGATTTCGCATCCCCAATGTTCACTAAACGCAGGATCATCTGCAGTGCATCGATAAAACGTCCGCCAGCAAGCTTACCCTCTTCAGCTGTGGCCGCTTTAATCCCAAAGCTGATGATCCCAGAAGCTTTTCCGCCAGTGATCTTGTGGCAATTATCCTGATAAGGGCTGCTCGGCAAGGCGCCGTAGTTCACCCAACTGACCGCCGGATGCAACACCAGATATTCCGCTAATGCCAAGGCATTCGAGCAATGGCGCTCCATTCTAAGGCTTAAGGTTTCAAGGCCTTGCAACAGTAAGAATGCGCTGTGCGGTGACAGTGCGGCGCCGGTATTACGCAGCGGTACTACACGGCAACGACCAATAAATGCAGCAGGACCAAAGGCTTCTGTGTAAACCACGCCGTGGTAGGAAGGATCAGCTTGGTTGAGTAAGGCAAATCTTTCCTTATTCGCCACCCAATCGAACTTGCCAGAATCGATAATCACGCCACCGATCGTCGTGCCATGGCCACCAATGTATTTAGTTAAAGAATGAATAACGATATCGGCGCCATGCTCAAAGGGGCGACATAACACTGGAGTCGCGACCGTATTATCGACAATTAAAGGCACGCCATGCTTATGGGCAATCTCGGCTAAACGTTGTAAATCGACAATATTGCCCGCTGGATTACCAATCGATTCGCAGAATAAGGCCTTAGTTTTGTCATCGATCAGCTCATCGAGGCCTTCAAAATCATCGAAGGCCGCCATGCGCACTTCAACGCCTTGGCGCGGCAGCGTATGGGCAAACAGATTATAGGTGCCGCCATAGAGCTGACTGGTACTGACGATGTTATCGCCAACTTGAGTCAGGGCTTGAATCGCATAGGTAATCGCCGCCATACCCGATGCCACGGCCAGCGCACCTATGCCGCCTTCAATGGCCGCCAGACGTTGCTCTAGCACGCTAGTGGTAGGATTCATTATCCGTGTATAAATATTACCAGCGACTTTTAAGTCAAATAAATCAGCACCATGTTGGGTATCATCGAAGGTATAAGAGGTCGTTTGATAGATAGGTACTGCGGCCGCCTTCGTGGTCGCTTCTGACTCATAACCGTAGTGTAATGCCAGTGACTCTAATTTCATTTTCCCTTCCTTATCCGTAGCAGCCCAGTTTTCAATCGACATTGAGAATTGCACAAGATTTGTGCATGCTCAACAAGCTAACAGATAGACATCTAGAAGTCTAAAACTTTTTAGCCACAGCCTTTAACTTCGGCGCGAATAGTTACGAATAAGTTCGGCCAGCACCACGACCGCAGAGACTATCTCTGGCGAGCACTCGTATGAGGCATTCAAACGCATAAAATGGCGGAATTCGACCTGATTACTAAAGAGATTTCCGGGTGCAATACTGATCTCACGCTCAATCGCCTGATAATAAATTTGTGTAGCGTCCATGTGTGATGGCAGCGCTAACCAGAGAAAATAGCCGCCCTGCGCGAAGTTGACCCCCACAGATTCAGGCAGATGCGCGCACAATAATTGATACATGGCCAATTTACGGCTGGCTAACTTTTTACGTAACTGTTTCAAATGGCGTTCATATTGCGCCGACTGAATAAAATCGGCGATGGCGAGCTGCATGGGCGCACTGGTCGATAACGTCGACATGACTTGTAAACGTTGTAACTGCGGTGCATGGCATCCCGCCGCCACCCAGCCGACACGATAACCAGCAATCAAAGACTTAGAAAATGAGCCACAGTGCAACACCCGTCCTTCGGTATCGAAGGCTTTTACTGGCCTTGGCGCGCTGGAGTCGACATAGAGTTCTTGATAAACATCATCCTCAATCAAACTGACTTTATGCTCGTTTAGTAGCTGATAAAGCGCCTGTTTTTTAGCATCCGATAAGCTGCAACCTAAGGGATTTTGATGTTGGCTCATCAACCAGCAGGCTTTCACTGGATAGGTATTTAACACTTCTGCCAGCGCCTCGAGATCAATCCCCTGTTGTGGATCGGTCGCGACCGCAATCGCCCTGAGTTTAAGCCGTTCAATGGCTTGCATCGCGCCATAAAAGGTCGGTGATTCAATGACAACCCAATCACCCGCTTGAGTCAGCGTCGCTAAGCTCAAGTTGAGCGCCTCCATGGCACCCGAGGTAATGATGATTTCGTCGGGCGAAATGCTCATGCCCAATTTGGCATAACGTTGGGAGATCGCCTTACGCAATCCCGCATTTCCTGGCGGTAAATTATCGGCGGCAAAAGAAGGTGACATGTGCCGAGTCACCTTAACTAAAGATCGCGCCAGTGCTTGTTGCGGGAATAAACTAGGATCGGGAAATCCAGAGCCAAAGGGCACTATGTCCGCCTGCTTTGAAGCCTGCAGAACATTGAATACAAACTCATTAATATCCACGCTATCGGAAAGATAAATCGGCTTTTGTCGCTCGGGATAACGAAAGGCTTCTCCCTGCCGCGCGATTAATTCCGGCTTTGGCACCACTAAATAGCCCGATTTTGCCTGCGCCGAGATCACGCCTTGGCTTTCCAATAGCTGATAGGCATTGAGCACTGTCATCAGACTCAAGCCCGAATCGGCCACAGTTTGGCGCAGCGACGGCAACTTGTCCCCCGCCTGCCAGACACCTTGGGCTATTCGTGTCTTTAATTCCTGCGCTAACTGCTCGTACTTCGTCATCTGTTATAGCCAATCCAAGATATTCTGTGTCTGTTATAGCCAGCATATCCCATGGTCTAATAGCACACAAGCTTTCACCGTCAAGCCAATTTAGGGTTCAGTGAACGCGACTAGAACAATGCCTTTGTAACGAGAAATGCCTATCGCTCGAGGAAATTATGTTTGATTTTGATGCCACAGTGCTCGCTAGGATCCAATTTGCTTTTACCATCTCTTTTCACATTATTTTCCCCGCCATCACTATCGGCCTCGCCACCTATCTGGCGGTATTAGAAGGCTTATGGCTGAAAACAGCGAATGAGGTGTACCAACAACTCTATCAATTTTGGTCGAAGATTTTTGCCATAAACTTTGGCATGGGCGTGGTCTCAGGCATAGTGATGGCCTACCAATTTGGTACCCATTGGAGCGCTTTTTCCGCCTTCGCGGGCAGCGTAACTGGGCCGCTACTCACCTATGAAGTCCTCACCGCCTTCTTCCTCGAAGCGGGGTTTCTGGGGGTCATGCTATTTGGTCAGCAGAAGGTAGGCAAAAACCTGCATTTCTTCGCCACTTGTATGGTCGCCACGGGCACGATTATCTCAACCTTCTGGATCTTAGCTTCAAACAGCTGGATGCAGACGCCCCAAGGTTTTGAAATTGTGATTAATCGCGTCATTCCTGTGGATTGGTTTCAGATAGTGTTTAACCCTTCATTTCCCTATCGTTTAGCCCATATGACAGTGGCGGCCTTTATTTCATCGGCTTTCTTTGTGGGCGCATCGGCGGCTTGGCACTTACTCAAAGGTAACGACACGCCCGCGATCCGCAAGATGTTGTCTATGGCGATGTGGATGGCGTTAATTGTCGCGCCGCTGCAAGCTGTGATTGGTGATTTTCATGGTTTAAATACCCTTGAATATCAACCTGTAAAAGTCGCGGCAATGGAAGGCCATTGGCGTAATGAGGGTGACAAACCCACACCGCTTATCTTATTTGCGATTCCCGATATGGACGCAGAGAAAAACCACTTCAGTCTCGAAATCCCAGGGCTGGCGAGCCTGATCTTAAAGCATGATTTAAGCAAACAAGTGCCAGCCTTGACTGAGTATCCCGCCGAGGACAGACCCAATGTGTTGTTAGTGTTCTGGAGTTTTAGGCTCATGGTCGGCTTAGGCTTATTGATGATTTTTGCTGGACTGTGGAGCGCTTATCTCAGGCGCAAAGGCAGCCTCTACAGCAACAAACACTTTCTGCGATTTGTATTGGTGCTCGGCCCCGCCGGATTGCTCGCCACACTAGCAGGTTGGTTTACCACCGAGCTTGGCCGTCAACCTTGGGTGATCCAAGGATTGATGCGCACTCAGGATGCCGTGTCTTCCCACAGCGTTACCCACTTGAGTATCAGCCTAGGGATTTTCATCGTCAGTTACTGCGGCATCTTTGGCGTTGGTTATCGCTATATGATGCGACTCATCCGCAAAGGGCCAGATATCGCGGCAACAAGCCATTAATTTTAAAGTAAATGAATCTAGTTTTACTTATTCAATCTTAAACATATTTAAGGGCTCACCATGGAATTCGATCTACCCTTGATTTGGTTCGGGATCATCATTTTTGCCACCTTAATGTATATCGTGATGGATGGCTTCGATCTCGGCATCGGCATACTGTTTCCCTTTATTCACGATGAGGACGACAGGGATATTATGGTCAATACCGTCGCCCCCGTTTGGGATGGAAACGAAACTTGGTTAGTGCTCGGCGGCGCCAGCCTGCTCGGTGCCTTTCCCCTCGCCTATGCCATAGTGCTCGAAGCGCTAACCATACCGCTGCTCATCATGCTGCTGGCATTGATTTTTCGCGGCGTGGCATTTGAGTTTAGATTTAAGTCGGGCGCAGAAGCTAAACCATTCTGGGATAAAGCGTTTATGTTCGGTTCTATCACGGCCACCTTTTCACAGGGCGTAGTGCTGGGGGCGTTTATCTCTGGCATTTCGGTGAGTAACCAACAATTTAGCGGCAGTAGTTTCGATTGGTTAACGCCCTTCTCACTTTTCTGCGGTTTTGGTCTTATGCTGGCCTATGCTCTGCTCGGCGCGACTTGGCTGGTGAAAAAATGCCAAGGCGAGCTTAAAACGACCATGCAACAACTCGGCAAAGCACTGACCTTATGCCTGTTGATGACCATAGGTTTAGTCAGTTTATGGACCCCCTTCGTGCAACCCAATATTGCCCAGCGCTGGTTTAGCTTGCCGAATTTATTCTACTTCGCCCCAGTGCCAATACTGGTATTAGCCTGCGGTTGGGCCTTGATAAAATCCCTAAATCGTGATGATAACTATCAGCCATTCCTACTCACTCTAGGGCTGATTTTCTTAGGATTTAGTGGCTTAGGGATCAGTATCTGGCCGCACATTATTCCACCCAACATCAGCCTTTGGCAGGCAGCAGCCCCCGACAGCAGCCTAAGCTTTATGCTCGTCGGCGCCCTGATGATCATCCCGCTGATTTTGGTTTATACCTTTTGGAGCTACTACGTGTTCCGCGGCAAAGTAACCAAGGATGCAGGCTATCACTAGCCATGACTCAGGTAAAAGAGGCTCCCCAAAACGCGACCTAAGCTAACTTGGCTTAGGTCGCTGATTCACCTTAGATAACTTTACATATGCAGGAGATCAACATGACGACCCAAACGAAATCCCTCGCCTATCGACTCGGCTGGTTAGTGCTGATTTGGTGTACAAGCGTAAGCTGTCTGTTCCTCGTCTCTATGTGTATCAAAATACTTTTAAAAGGTGCGGGCTTAACAACCTAAGTAAATATTGACTTTAGAAGCTTATATTAAGGCTTAATTCAGTTAGTGCCCATAGCATCTAGCGACAATGCACTAGAACATTCAATGGTTGAATTAATTTGGCTTTCAGTTCCGCCAAATTAACAAGTGCTCAGTTTACTTTACGAGTGCTAGCATTAAATTGACGAAGACTAGCCTCAATGTAGCAAAGTTAAAACTATGTTAAATCTAGCTTTGCTGTTATCAGTATATTCAGCAAGATTAGCTTAGTTAGGCTTGCTTTATATTTTTACTTGACCTATGGTATCAGCCAAGCAATTACTTATTTAGTTAATGGCAAGATTTAGTTAACAGCAAGGCCGATATACTAAATCGATATACAAAAAATAAATAATCAATCGAATATCAACTTTTGACTGGAGATGTAACACTATGTTTAGCACTGCATTTTCATCACTATTTTCCCATGTGTTAGCTAACACATCTAGTTCCGTAAGCTCAATCCGCCTCTCGCTCAAATTCCCAGTCTAAGCCGAGCGTCACTCGCGCTCGGCAGAATTATAACTTCTTGTGAAATAAGCACAGAGTAATACTCATTTTAATTTCTATGCTTATATTTTAACTTTGTTATTTCAGAGGCGGCAATGGCATATTCTTTTTTTAGTGGTCTTTTCCAGAATTTTATTCTAAAAACTGAAACCTATTATTTACAAAACAGTTTTAATGCCTCTCTACGCCCAACGGCTTTGGCAGGCGTGATTAGTAAGCTTGAGCAGCTAAAGCATGATACGACGAGTGATAAAGTGACTGTGGGACGGGAAATTCACTTAGTTAATCTGCAGGATCAGCAAGAGTACCAAATTGAACTCGTGTATCCACCAAGGCATAAACCCAGTGCAGGACGTTTCTCTGTCATATCAGATTTAGGCGTCAGCTTACTTGGGTTATCAAAGGGCGAACTGGCAGAGGTGAGCATTTTAGGCAAACCAGTTCTGTTTATGATTAAAGATGTCAGTTTAACGAAAAAACAACCTAAAAAGTCTGTATAGGAAAAAATCATTTGGGCATACTTTTTGTAAATGGCTATTGAGTATTGCTACTTGATAACATTTCAGAAAATTTTAAAGATATGATTATAAGGTTGTAAGCATTTTAAAATAGAGCATGTTCAATTCAGTGGCAACATGCTTTGAACTCGCTATTAGCGGCGGCTTATAGCGGCATTTTCAACATGATATAATAAGAGGGAATGTTATTTTGAAGTCATTAACTGGCCGCGATATTTATTAAAGAGACACTTTAAATAAGTTTAACACTGCAATTAACGACTCTTTGCAACTATTTACGTATAAGTCATGGCAGTGCTTTAGAGTAAACAGCAAAGGGGTTAAGAGGTTTAGCACGGCGCCTCAATCGTTAAATTTATTTTTATACTCTTTATAAATAAACCGTCTCAATTAAAGCCTGAAATAAAAAATTGAGCCCAACTATCGAAACCGATTTGCGGCGCGGGTTCGGATAGTAACCTTCACTTTGGAGTTTATATCTATGAGTAAAGAAAAAAACAAAAAACCGCCAATGAAAACCTTAAAAGAGAAGCGTCAAGATAAACGGAACCGCCAAAAGGCTTCCGACTAACTTATCTAACTCTGTAAAAAACCTTAAATCCTCTCTTTAAATAGGCCGAAAATAGGGTGTTAATACTTTAGCACCCTATCTTATTTCACAGTTTACCCCAATATTTTTAGTGCATCATCTAGCGCGACTTTCGCATAAGATCTCATCATCTCGCCTTTATTAAGCCTTGCTCCATCAGCCACTCAATCACAATCGGCGGCGATACTGCTCAGGTGAGCACTGAGCATATTTTTTAAACATCACGATATAAGGCGAAGTTTGGTTATAGCCGAGCGTCAATGCCACTTCTTTGATCGCAAGTCCCTGACGTAATAGATGTAATGAATAGATAAACTTATGCCTTTGTCTTAGCTCAGTAAAACTCATCCCCAGAACCTCTTGGCAGCGACGAGCTAAGGTACGCTCTGTGGTATGTAATTCACTGGCCCAAGATTTAAAGGTTTTCGAACTCGCAGGGTCGGCTTCAAGTGCCAGCAACAACGGCTGTAACAGTTTATCTGAAACGGTGGGCAGAAATTGCGGTAGAGCTTTACCCAAGGTCAGCTGATCGAGTAAAACCTCAACCAGTCGCTTATCCGCCGCAGTTTCTGCCACAGTGACTTGCCGTTCCCGCAGATCGTTAACGATAGATTGGGCAATGGGTGTCACGGCTAAAAGACAGGTCTCTATGGGAAAAGCCGCAGCCCGCTCAGCAACTATATTCATCGAGCAATAATGAATACTGCGCCGAGTATAACTTTCATGTTCTATACCCGCAGGAACCCAAATCGCATATTGTGACGGCGATAAAAACCGTTGCCCTGCAGCATGTAACTCCATAATTCCACCGCTGATTAACTGCAGTTGCCCCCAAATATGTTGATGTTTTGGCGTTACCGTATTTGGCAGGAAAGCTTCATAGTTGAAGAAGATATCTGCAGCAGGCTCTTGCTCTGCCGTGAGCGGATGGTAAACCGTGCGCATTTTGATGCCCTCAAAGCTATGGTGGTCCAAAAACTCAAACGAAATCGCTAACCCAGATTACGCTTGTCCGTAGAGGAACTGACCTTGTCTGATAAGCGATATTTATATCATAACCGACCATGGATAATAGCCACTAATCTATTATCTGGATGCTTAAGTGATAAGCCATAAGCTATGGCCAGTCACTTTAGCCAGTACCTAAAGGCAAGACCATGCTGTATTTGTTTCCCCTGTTGGCCGTATTAATTTGGGCAGGCAATTCGATAGTCAACAAGCTCTCATTTGGGATTATCGATCCTGAAGCCATAGCGTTTTACCGTTGGTTTTTCGCTATGTTATTGTTAACCCCCTTTGTCGCAAGTCGCGTCTGGCAAAAACGCCAAGTGATACTACCTTTGTTACCTAAGTTCGCTACTTTGGCTTTGTTAGGTATGGTGCTAAACCAAAGTCTGGCCTATTTTGCGGCGGCAACCACCACGGCAACAAATATGGCATTAATCACCTCTCTCGTGCCTATGATCAGTCTGTTTTTAGCCGTGCCATTACTCAAGCAAAAATTATCACCGTTAGCCTTTGGTGGCACCTTAATCTCGCTATTTGGGTTGATTTTTATGCTCAGTCACGGCGATATGATGAACCTTGCCATCGGCGTGACCCAAGGTGATTTACTGTTGCTCTTTAGCGCCTTTGTGTATGCGCTCTATGGCGTATTACTGAAACGCTGGCAACTGCCACTACCGACTTGGGAATCGGTTTATATTCAAGGACTCATAGCCGTATTCATGCTAACGCCACTGCTGTTTACGAGTCCCAGCATGGCGATCAGTGCCCAATCAGCACCACTGATACTTTACGCTGCTATCGCTGCCTCACTTTTAGCGCCGTGGGCTTGGATCAATGGCATAAGCAAACTCGGCGCCGATCGCACCAGCGTATTCTTTAATTTAATGCCTATTATTGCGGCGATACTGGCGGCCATCATCCTAGATGAAACCTTAGCCATTTATCATTATATTGGCGGTTCTATGGTCATTATTGGCGTCATGCTAGTGCAGATAAAACCTAAGCCTAAAGTCATCCCTACCCTAGCTTGTCCTGAATAATACAAAGTAATGCGTCAACGCCTTGGTAACAGTGACCAAGGCGGTTTCGCTTATTTCAATGTGTACAAAATCCCATCGCAATCTGCTGCACGCAAAGGCAATTCTATAAATAACGGCTAAGCTATTTATTAAGTTATTAATGGAGATCGTCCTATGTTTAACAGTATTCGCGTTAAGTTTTCACTGATGTTTGCCATTATGGCGACAGCGCTCATTGTCATGGCAGTCACCGATGCTATGCAAAGCCGTGCTACTGTGAAACAGATGCAGGAATTTAGTCAGTTATTTAATCCCGCAATTTCGGCAATTCTCAATGCAGATCGCGACCTTTATCAAGCGCAGCTAAGTGAAGAAGTGTTATTGAGGGAAGAATTATCTGCCGATAATCGCAAGAGTGAGATTGATAACTGGCAAGAGAATGTCGATCAAGCCCGTGACAGAATGGGAGAATTTAAAAAAATCCTTACAGCTCACCTGCAAGTACTGCAATCAACCAATGGCTTTGAGGCTCAGTTTTCTCTCTGGTATCAAGCCTCATCAGAGGTCATTAATGCCGTTAAAAGTAATGATTTTGAACGCGCGAAACAACTCCACGAAACCAAATCCAAGCAAGAATTTAAGGCATTAAGAGATATCTACAATGCTGCGGGCGAAGCCGCCGATAACAGAGTAAAAGAGCTAGATTTACAAGCAACGGAACAGGCAACCACCCAAACCCAAATATCCTTAACGATAGCGAGCTTAGTCGCCATTGTGGCGCTGTTGATTGCCTACTTCGGCCCTAAAATCATAGTCAATGCAATTGAAGATATCACTAGCAGGATCAATGACATTGTCGATGGTGACGGTAACTTAACCCAAAGGATCCCTATCACGCGTCAGGATGAAATCGGCGAACTCGCCCATGCATTTAACTTATTTGTAGAGCAGCTACAGCAAATGGTCATCTCGATTATTGGTCAAACTAAAGATGTGAGCCAAACCGTTGAAAGCCTTGCAACTAAGTCAGCCACCACAATCAACATCAGCCATGAACAAGAGCAGTTTGTCGATACCATTGTCACAGCAGTAAATGAAATGAGTGCAGCCGTAAGAGAAGTCGCCAGTAACGCTCTTCATACAGCCACCGAAATCACTAAGGTTAATGACCAAACAGTAGAGGGTAAGAATATCCTCGCCCAGTCCGTTAATCATATTCAGCAACTGTCTGAATCAGTTAAAAATGCTGTGACTGTTATTGAAAAACTTTCAGTCAATTCTGCCAATATTGCCTCAGTGCTTGATGTGATTCGCTCAATCGCTGAGCAAACTAACCTCCTTGCCCTTAACGCGGCCATTGAAGCGGCGCGTGCTGGCGAACAGGGCCGTGGCTTTGCCGTCGTTGCCGATGAAGTACGTACACTGGCGAGTCGTACCGAAACCTCAACCCAAGATATTCAGCGCATGATTGAAGAGCTGCAACGCGGTGTAAATGATGCGGTTAAAAGCATTGAATCGGGAGCTAGCCTGACCACATCAACCGTCACCCTCGCCAGCCAAACCCAAGATGCATTAGATGAAATTCTAAACTCCACTTCTAAGGTCAGTGAGATGTCCACTCAAACGGCGACTGCGACCGAAGAGCAAACCCATGTGACCGAAGAAATTAATCGTAACTTGACCGAATTATCCGATAAAACAAGATACTGCAACTTAGTGATCCAAGAAACGCAGCAAATAGTCGTCAACACTAAAGCCATTTGCAGCAACCTACAAAAAGAAGTTGCGCGATTTAAAGTCGCTTAAGATAAATGACTAACGACACATGGTTAGCGATAAGCTATTGAAACGAAAAGAGTGCCCAATGTAGGCACTCTTTTTAATGGAAATAATACCAAGAAAAGCTTGAAGACAATAAAAGCCCACAACCGTATGCAAGTTGCAAATAACGGTAACAAAACCCAAGTTGTATCGATTCACCCGTTAAAGTGCGAATAACAGTACTAACTGCTTAATGTTAACTCACAGTAATGATTGAATTTCTAATTCAATCATCTGCAAAAGCTGTAAAACAACCAAAAGATACATCAATCAAAACTGATTAATTGACCACCCAAGTGAGCAATTTTTTCAGCGGCCAAGTCGGGATTAAGATAGCCTGCGACTTTCGTTAAGGCATCGGCGCGCCAAGCAAAAGAGGCGCTCACACTAACAATACGCTCGCTTTCAGCATCGACGTTCGTATCGGCAACATTGCCAGTTGGCAGTAATAGTGCAGGGTAATCATGACTTAAGGTTTGTGAGACCCTTGAGCTGGCGAGCGCCATATTGCTAACGCAGAGCTTTTGGCTCGCTCCTAATGGACCGCGGCACACTACATTTAAAGATGCACTGCCAAAAACTTTTAAATCGCCACCCGCATTGACCCAACCTCCGCTCACGCCAGCGCGACGCAGCTCACTCACTGCCATATCGACCGCATAACCTTTAGCTATGCCATCTAAGGTCAAAATTAGCGGTCTAGCTAATCGCGCTTGATTACCTTTTATTTCAATATCTTGCCAGTCACCTTGCAATAACAATGGCATACCAAGGTAAGCAGGCAAAGCGCCGCGAGACATCATTTCGCCGCCAACGGTACAATTGAATAAGTTGTTGCTCGCCTTACCCAGTCCCTTAGCCAACTTGAGCACTCGTAAACTATCTTGGCTTAACGTTACCCAAATTCCCGGCTGCCGATTTAACTGATTTAACTCGCTGTCCTGTTGATGGAAGCTCAGCAACCGCCCAATATGGGTCACACGCGAAAAAGCCGCGCTAATAGCCGCTTCCAATGCTTTATCTTTAAGTTGTACCTCACCGCTTTGATTTGGCAGTGACTCGGCAGCGATTTCCACCAGCGTTCCGAGTAATGGCTTAGCGCGACGTATCATGATAATACCCACTGTGGTAGGAAGATTTGAGGGATCAGCAATAAACGCTTCATCCAGTTAAATTTAAACAAAGCACTAAGAGTAATTAACATAATTTGTGCGGATTCTATTAAAGTCTCTACTTCAATACAAATTGTTGCCATTAGTTTTTATGGGGATTTTAGATGCTTGAAACTGTTTTACATTTAAAAACAATAGATTGCTTATTAAGGTTTTATTAAAGTTATTTGACTTGTCATTGCTATCACAACGCTGCACAAGCGAACTAAGTCAATACGTCCCCAAATGAGCCCTATTGATTAATGCCACTCATCATTTACGCTATTTATGCTGTCTTACCCACCAACAACTCAAACTAAATGGAGCAATAAATAGCCGGCTTACTCCATCACACCAGTCATCCGCTTAAATTTTACGCTATTCCATTCAGTTGAAATACACGCTAAATCAGATATAAACCCTCTAACTCAATCTAAATGAAAACAGGTAAAGTATTGATTAGTAATTAAAATAAAGACTAATTTTCATCTTATACAACCTATTAATAACCTAGCGATCACAACGGAAGTAAAAACATCTAGACGTCTAAATTGACAGGTTATCAGGGATCAAATATGCTTTGCCTCAAGTTGCTAGGATACGATGCCGAGGCAACACTGAATTTAAGCGAGTTTGACTGCCAAGGATCCTGCGGAAAAACCCTAAGCGAAAGAGAGATAACATTTGAGCAATCCAACAGCAGCACAGCACAGCCCGGCATCTTTTATTGCCCTGTTGCCATTATTTGTTTTCCTTGGTCTTTTCATTGGCGCGGGTGTGTATTTCCAAAGCCAAGGTGTCGACTTTGCCTTCTATCAATTACCCAGCGTTATCGCTATTTTACCTGCAATCATTCTGGCGTTGATTTTATCAAAACAGAAATTAAACCAATCGATTGATACCTTTATTGGCGGTATTGGTCACAGCAATATTATTGCTATGTGTTTAATTTACTTACTTGCAGGCGCCTTCGCTGCAGTCGCTAAAGCCACTGGCGGCGTCGATGCTACTGTTGCTCTTGGTTTATCGTTAATCCCATCGAACCTGTTACTACCTGGTTTCTTCGTGATCGCCGCTTTTATCGCAACGGCCATGGGAACCTCTATGGGGACAATCGCTGCTGTCGCTCCCATCGCCCTAGGCGTAGCCGACCAAGCGCAAATCGACTATGCACTGATGGCGGGAGCCGTGATGTCTGGCGCCCTATTTGGTGACAACTTGTCGATTATTTCCGATACCACAATTGCAGCTACGCGCACCCAAGGCTGTGATATGAAAGATAAATTTCGTGAAAATTTGATTTTCGCTATCCCCGCATCACTGCTAACTTTAATCGCCTTTGTATTTGCCGGACAAGGCCAAGCAGAATTAGCAACGCAGAATATCGATCTTATTAAGGTCATTCCTTATCTGACCATTTTGATCTTAGCTGTGGCGGGTCTGAACGTATTTGTCGTCTTAACCTTAGGTATCTTATTAGCAGGCGCAACCGGCCTATTTACTATGGATTACGGTGTGATCCAATTCGGTAAAGATATTTATGCAGGCTTTAGCAATATGCAGGAGATTTTCATTCTATCTATGCTAGTGGGTGGTTTAGCCGCACTCATGCAGCAGCAAGGTGGTCTCGCCTTTGTGAGTAAACAGATTGAAAAGCTGATCACTCGTTTCTCCAAGGCGCAAGGTGAAGCTTCATGCCGCGCAGCAGAGCTAGGCATGGCAGGTATAGTCGCAGTGACTAACTCTTGTGTGGCTAACAACACAGTTTCTATCGTGGTGACGGGTGATATTGCAAAAGACTTAGCAGAGAAGCATGGCGTGAGTCCAAAACGTGCCGCCAGCATACTCGATATTTTCGCCTGTATTATCCAAGGTTTGATCCCGTATGGTGCACAGGCACTCTTAATTGCTTCGACCTTTAGCATCACGCCATTAGCAGCGGTATCACACGCTTGGTACTGTATGATTTTAGCCGTAGTGGCTGTTGCGATTGTAATTTTCCGCAAACGACACTAAATGATATTTGAGTCGCATGAGTAGAATCTAACGTTTATGACAAGGGACGCACTAGGCGTTCCTTGTCATTTTAAAGCCCTCTTTTGGCGAAAAAGCATTAACTCGCTTGCCTTCATTAAACAATTCAGGCAAGTTACCGCATTCAATGTGGTCATATCCCATCAGCATATTTTTAGTCTCCATGAATCCTCTTTATCACCAAGAACCAAGTTATTACGATCTACATCGTCTTATTACATGGTTGATTGTAGGCGCAGCCTTTATTAGTGCTTCTGGAGTTTTAATTGCTATTTATGCTGAATATCAAAACGTTGGAGTTCAAGTCTTACAAATACGAGCTGATTTTTTAGGTAACTATATCAACTCACCCCTCGCTTATGTGTTTAATTTAAGCTTATTGGCTGCGGGGCTCTGCATACTCATTTCAATGACCGGGCTCTACTTACTAAAACTGGATACGTTCAGCCAATGCATAGCACTTACAGGTGCTTGGGTAGGAGTCTCTGTGATTTTGATGGGAATATTCCCCATTAATTTTTTGAGCATACACAGAATAGTTTCAACGAGTTATCTATTAAGCACCCTCATCTTACACAGCCTTGTGATTATAGCGGGGATAGTGCCTCGGTTTATTTGCCCAAAGCCACTGTTCTATTTGAGCCTGATCAGCTTTTGTAGTGCCGTGAGTTTAGCCCTGCAATTAGATTGGACAATATTGGATTTCCCTCCCTGTGTGCCCCAAACACACTTTTGTACTGTTTCAGCCAATATGTGGCTCCAAACTAACTTGAGTATTATTTGGTGTTTAAGCCTAGCCTTTGCAATGCGGCGCCTATCAAAAATACTGTATCATCGCGCCCAAGAACGCCAAATACTTTAGGGTAATCCATGCGCTTAGCAAAATACCTCGCCCAGTGTGGCATAGGCTCACGCCGTGAAGCCTGCCGTTTGATTGAGGCTGGGCGCATCACACTCAATGGCGGTATCGCCCGCCACACAGATCCCATCTGTTTGGACGAGTCATTAAACTGCCTCGACTGTATTGAGTTTGATGGCAAACCTATCACTAAAGCCGAAACGCTCGCCTATTGGGTATTTAACAAAGCTGTGGGCACGGATTGCCGTCTGCTTGAGCAGGATGAAGCGAGCCTTATACACCTACTTCCCAAAGCACCAAGACTCTACCCCGTCGGCAGACTCGATAAGGACTCCCGCGGCCTACTGCTGTTAACTAACGATGGTGAGCTGACCCATAAACTGATGCACCCCAGTTTTGCCCACAGCAAAACCTACCATGTGCGCCTCGATAGGCCATTCGCAGATGATTTTGTTGAGCAAATGGCAAGTGGAGTGCGTTATAAAGATGTGCAAACCCTGCCCTGCCAAGTCCGCCGCCTCAGTTCGGACAGTTTTGAAATCGTGCTGACTCAGGGATTAAATCGACAAATTCGTAGGATGTCCAAGGCACTCGGATATCGCGTTATCGATCTTGAGCGCATCGCCATAATGGCGCTGAATTTACGCAAATTAGCATCTGGTGAGTTACAAGAAGGGCAAATGCGGCCACTAACACCACAGGAAACTACAGCGCTAAAAGCAGTGCTGGCGATAAAATAAGTAGACAGTTGGTTGGGATATTACATTAAGCCAATAGCTGTTAATCGTCATCGTCAGCACCAAAGCAAGACCTTAGAGCTTTCCAAGTTTAGTTTGAATGCTTTGATCAAAATCAAAGTCGTGGGGCTTCACCCCACACCCGACCAAGGAGGACTGCTCGTCCTATCCTCCTTGGATGCTCCAAGACGTCCCCTACGGAGTTGAAAGCCCCTTGTGCTCATTGACAAATTTGCTATCGCTTCCGAAGGATGCGTCCCTGCACCTGCGAAAGCTAGTCGGTCATCCATGACCGAACTCACGCAATTTGTCTATTCGCCCTGCGGCAACTCCGAGGGGAGGTGTATTCCTTGGAGTTTTGAGTCGTTAGATAGCGATTCATCAGCAAAAAATAAGCGCGAAAAAATGATAAAGCTAAAACGATATCAAGTGATTAGCATCAAAGCTGTATAAAAAATAGCTACCGCAAAAAAGTAAATTCCTATAGCATCATTTATACCAATTGACATGAATGTGGCAGCGGCTAAGTCCAACAAGCGATTTATGCCCTGCAAACAGCGCAGCGCATAAATACTAAGACGTTAGGTAACTAAATCAGGAGTTGTGAGTTTGAATCAAAGACAAAATCAGTTTTTACACTATCTTGGAAATACTCTCTCTGAGTTAGAGTATCGACTTAATGAAATTCTAAATTTATGTGATAGATCCATTGAACATTATCAAAATGGAAATTCAGAGATCAAAGGTCAAGAACTTAACTTTGCATTTTCTGCATTCAGTGGGCAATTACAAACCATTAAGGATGTATTACCTGTAATATCTGGAGATCAAATATCTTGGGCAATGCTTGAGACGGTTAGGCATGCAAAATTTATCAAAGGTTGTCGCAATGCTATAACTCATGATGGTCAACAAGTTATCAATATGTGGGTAAAAGGAAAATATTACGTAGCCTGCGACTTTCATCGGATAGCCTTTAAAGAGGTGGAGCTCATTACGGCACCTTCTGAAGATATTGCTACTATCTGCACTGAGTTTACGTTAGAGCTTCTCGACTTAATTAAGCAATGTTTAGATGGCTTAGTTCATGATTTAAGTGAGAGTCAGCCTTTGTATGATGTTCGCTTTTATGACGTCGCAATCCGTCACCCTGCAATCAGCGATTCGGTTCGAGAAATGTACGTTGATGCAGATAAAAGTAAGCTAGATCGACCAGTCGACTTAACTGCTGAACTCAACTCTAAAATTGATAAATTGCGCTCGATATGCACCCCAATACTTACCGAACAAAGCATTTAAGAGGGATTCTCAACGCTTGGCACTTTATGCTTCTACTTCAAATTTAGAGTCTACGGCACAATGCGTTAGGTTGGGTGGTGGCGTTGCTCATCCCTTAATGCGGCGTTATGCGCTACGAAGTAATAATTATGAGGTACGGTGGTGGAAGAAATATCCCTAAAGTTAGATGAGTTGGAAACTGAGCATTATTCCCTTGCAGAATATTATGAAAATAAAGGCTCATATGAAATGTCATATGTTGCTTTGTGGACTATTTTAGAACACATAATGAAACCCATCGCTTCGATTGGTGTAAAAAAGAAGCTTGAATCTGAGTTGCTTGAGTGGGTTAATCATGTCCAAAATCCAACGCCGGGTAAGCAACCAAAGGAAATCAAGAATTTCAAAACAGAGTACACAGAGACATCTATACCACCTATGACACTCATCAAAGAGGCTATTGGTGAGTTACCAAAATTAAAGCTTCTAATGGATTCTCAAGGTAAATATCGTCGTAAGCGCAATGAGATCGCTCATCGCGCTGAGAAATTGTCAGAAACTTCGTATGTAGTCTACAAAGAGTCTGTCTTAGCAGCAGTTATTGAAGTTAAGCAGAGGCTCAGGGAGCTTGAAGAACGCATATAACAAACGCCTTAAGAGGGACTGTCAACGCTTGGCATTTCCAGTACTATTGAGCTGCAGTGGTTTTGGTTGTTGTGTTTAAGTTTAGTGTAAATGCGTTGCCAGCCCCTTAGGCGGGCGTTGCCCATAGAAATTTTAATTCAAAACTCACTCATTCGAGCTAAAAGTCTAACTCAAAAATAGTCCAAAAGCGTGCAGCGTAAGGCTTTTAAATCTACAGATTACACTAACGCTAAAAAGGTGAGCCATGGTGATTTGCGAGACGACCGTCCGCCCCATGGACGGGGCGGTCGAGCATCCAAGGATGGACTTGCTGCGTGTCGACGAGTCAATGCCATGGCGAGCCTATATGCGTGGATACCTGCCAATGCTAACCCACTAAAAAATCTAACTAAAGATGCAGGTCCTCCGGCACTACTTTCCAACACATTTCAGTCTAAAAATATGTTGCGTATATATTTTCAATCCACTGGTTACGCTAATGCTAAAAAGGTGAGCTAATGCCCTGGCGCACCTATCACGGCAGCTATCTTAACAGCCGTCAGCAGGCCATTACACCTACAAAAATAGCGATAAACCCAGTGAGTTTATCGCTATTTTGTTGTGTTGTTATTGCAGTATTTTTTAAACGCCACATCACGCTTAAATGCTGATAATCCAGTCACTACAGGCCGCACCATTGCTGATGCGGCAATGGGTTACTTAACGATTTCCATCTCAGCTAATAAATTGTCGGCATGATCTAAATACTTCATTACCCACAGCATATAACGACTGTCGACATGAATAGAACGGTTAATCTCGTTATCAAATGCCCAACCGCCGATAATGCTTTCATACACACCGTCGAACAATAGGCCGACGAGTTCAGCGCGGCCGTTTAAGGTCGGTGAGCCAGAATTTCCGCCAGTAGTATCTAAAGTTGATAAAAAGTTTACTGGTACAGAATCTATTGATTTCATATAGAAATCACCATATTGCTTCTGCTTAATCAGCTCTAACTCTTTCTTCGGTGCATCGAATGGGTCAACACCCGTGTCCTTTTGCACTATGCCTTCAAGGCGAGTGAATGGCATGGCCACTAAACCGTCTTTTGGCGAATAGCCTTTCACATGACCAACCGTGACACGTAAGCTTGAGTTAGCATCGGCATACACTGGCTTACCTTGCTCTAGGTTGTAAGCAATAATGGCATCCATATATTGCGGACGCACCTTCATTAGTTCACCCGCTAATTCTTTTTCTTTCTTTTCTTCGGCCATATCTGTGTCATACATAGCGACAGCGAATTGAATGAAAGGATCTTTAGAGGCTTTAAAATCGGCAACGGATTTATCCATCCACGCCAGACGAACATCTTTCTTACCTAACTCAGTTTTGGCGTACATTTTATCTAAGGTTTTCGAAAGCTTAGCTTCACTAAACTTTTTATCAATACCAAAGGCTTTATCCAATGCGGGTAGGCGCTGATCTTCTGGCAGTGCGGCGTAGCGTTTTAGCATGTCGAGCAATACCGCTTTATCAACGCTTGGCGCATAACGACGGTCAATACGCTCCATGCTGGCTTTTAGACGTGTCATATCACGATCTTGGAAGCCCGGTTCACGCTGCATATCTGGCAGTTGTTTCTCGTTCGCGAGGCGATATAAGCTGCGCGCCGTCGGCAACATAGTCGTGCTGCCTATGTAGCTTAAGATCATGTCACGCTCTTGATGCGTCTTGCCTTTGGCAATCAAGGCATCTAATTCCGCTAAGGTTTTACCGTATTTCGCTTCACGACTGCTGTCTTTGGCTATCCACGCCGCCAGCTTAGCTTCGAGGGCTTTACGGTCGGCCAACATGGTTGATTTGCCGTAAAACTCGATCATAGAAGTGAAGTTTTTCGCGTAATTTGCAAGGCCAGCAATTTGACTCTCGTACTTAATACGCTCGTCGCTGCCCTCTGGCGCGGTTTCTTTAATGATTTCAATAAAGCGTTCACGCAGCATTTTGCCTTCGGGATAAGCCCACTCAAACTCATTTTGAACTTCAGTGGCTGTGCGATATCTGTTGGTGCGACCTGGGTAGCCTGCCACCATCACAAAATCACCCTCACTCACACCTTTAGCCGATACTTTTAAGAAACTTTTTGGCTCGTATGGCACGTTGTCAGCACTAAATTCTGCGGGTTTACCTGCTTTAGATACATAAGCACGGTAGAAAGAAAAATCGCCTGTGTGACGTGGCCACATCCAGTTGTCTACGTCGCCGCCGTATTTACCCACACTCGCGGCTGGGTTATAGACTAAACGCACATCACGGATTTCCAGTTGTTTAACCAGATAATATTCGAGACCACCGTGAAAGCTATACACTTGGCAACGGTAACCATCTTCTTTTTCACATTCAGCAACTAAGGCTTTCTCTTGGCTTTCAACGCCTTGATAGAAGGCGCTGCCCACTTTACCTTCAAGCCCGTTTTTAACTCGTTCAGTGACATTAGTGACATCTTCAGTCACATAGACACGTGAGCCAGGGGTCGCAGGTAATTCATCGGCGAAGGTCTTAGCTAAAAAACCATCCTGCAGCAGATTTTTCTCAGGAGTGGAGTTGTATTGAATCGCTCCATAGGCACAGTGATGGTTAGTCACGACTAGGCCCTTTGGCGATACAAATGATGCAGTGCAACCGCCGAGGCTTATCACGGCATTCATCGGGAATTCGGTGAGTTTAGAAATCGATTTTGCATCAATTTCAAGGCCTTTTGCTTTCAGCTCATCAGCCATTGCAGGCAGTTGATGAGGCTGCCACATACCTTCGTCAGCCTGTGCGCCAAAACTAGCGGCCACGGCAACTGTGAGTAACCATTTTTTCATTGTGTTAAGTCCGTTTTATGTGAATGAAGCCACGCGCAAGCTGGGCCATTTTCTCGTTTTAATAGCGTTGTTTTAATTTTAAATAACTGTGCTAAAACCCAGCATCACTCGCTTTAAAACCTAAAAAGCAAAAAGTCAGGCCGGGGCCTGACTTTATCACATGCGACACTCTCTATAACAGACTCTGAAAAACTCGCTTACAAAGCAAATACATTTAATCAAAGTTACCCTGCCGCGTTCGCTAAAAAGCCTCACCTATCGCAATGAATTAGATCCCAACAAATAGCTGGGCACCCACAATCACGGCACCTAACAAGCCAGCAATGACTAATGCAACAGATCCGCCAGACACTTGATAACCACCGAGCTGCGACTGACGTTGACGCAGTGCCATAACAATTGGCAAGAAGATGATCATCACGACCAATGGTACGGCCGCAAATCCCAGTACCGCCACAAAGCCTTCAGGCAAATACAAGGCACACAAAACAGGCGGAATAAAGGTCAGTAACCAAGTTTGAATACGGCCGGCAAACGTTTCTTTGGCACGAGTTAATTCGGCGATAAAGTCATATAAACTTAAGGTCACACCGAGGAATGATGTCACTAAAGCTAAGTCAGCGAATAATGAAATACATTTGCTGATCCAAGGCGTATGAGCAATATCCTGCAATGCCGTGACGAGTGAAGGTAGTGAACCTTCAAAACTATTCACCTCATATCCGCCGACTGTGCCTAAAGTCACCAATAACCACAGAACATAACAAGCGAGTGGGATCGTCGAGCCGATTAACAACACTTTACGCAGTGATACCGCATCGCCATCGAGATAACGCACTAAAGTGGCGATACAGACGTGGAAACCAAACGAAGTAAACACCACGGGAATTGCCGCCATCCAATTGCTGGTCATCGACTCGGCAATCGCGCCCGTTGCCATGCTAGCAATACTGACTTCGGGCAATAAAAATAATACCACCACCACGAGCAATAGAATCATTAACGAAAATAGGAAACGTGAAACTTTATCGACCCAAGCAACACCTAGCGCCGCAAAGCCACCGAGCACCAGTGTAAATAACAACACTGCGACTTGATTATCGAGCACGATATCGAACATGTTCTTCGCTTTAAGCACTAATAACGAAGAGCCGCCGGTGAGATAAGCCGCGGTCAAGGCAAATAATAAACTCAGGAAAGAAGCACCTTGAATTATTTGACCTTTTTTACCCAATAACTTACCCGTAATAGCATGCACGTTATCCCCCACGCCAGTGCGTAAGTTAATTTCGAGCATAAGTAATGAGGTATAGGCGGACACGCCCCAAATAACGACGAGTAACACTAAAGCAGGGATAATACCTAAAGCCGCTGTGGCTAAAGGTAACGCTAACATACCTGCGCCAATGGCCGTCCCGGCAACGATGGCGATCGAGCCTAACATTTTTGAATTCACACAATAGTCCTGTTCAATAATTAATTATTATTTTATTTGAGTAAGATTTGAACCGATAAAGCCTTGCGTCTTAAATCGAAATAAGCGACACATCACTTAAAGCATCCAATCAGATCTCGACCTAGCAGATCAATTGGCCCCAATAGCTTTTGAATGTTTCAACCCAGTAGCCATTGAGGCTAACTAAATCGATTATTGAAAAATGGCATGACTTTCAATTGTGATAGCCCAAATTAATGTACCGATATAAGCATCGATTAAATAGATAGTTTGGGACATTAACAGAGCCAAACCCAGTGGGCAAGCCAGTTGTGAACAAAGAAGGGTAGCAAACGGTACGGTAACAACTTAATAGCGCTGTGATAAACGAAAATAAACAAGCCAACAAAATCGCTACCTTTGTTGAGAATACCTGTAATCTTGTATTAGGCTCGAATCAAAATAAAGCCAGTCTTTTTCCATCCGATGCAGACAAAAAGGGCTTAAACACACGGATATGTTTAAGCCCAATGACACCTTTTTGAAGCTAGGTTAGCTCAAAAAGTTAATTTACAGCTCAGTCCACGCCATAGCCCAAGAAGCGCCAACACCTGGCTCAAATCCTGTGGCAGAAGCCGACCACTGCACACAATAGCCGCTATAAGGGAATGGCTTACATTGATACACTTTGCCATTTTTAGGCTGTAACACTGTAGTACCTGCAACGTAACCTTTCACGCCTGCTGGGAATACAAAATCAGCTTCTGGTGCAGGAGCTTGATCCTTTAAGAAGAGATCAAAGTTCTGCTGAATAACATCGCCTTGTTTAGGCTCAGCTTTTACCTGCAAATGATAATGCCCAGCTTTAGGCTCAACGACGTCTAACACTAAGCTCGCGCTGGTATTGTTAACAGTTTGGCTCACAAAACCTGCCGCGGTGCCATCATGGCTAAACAAATACGCTGACACTAGCATCTCGGCGTTACTGGTCACATCAAAGCTGACCTTCGCCGCACCATCGATAATTTGATAATCGTCGGCAAGTGAAGTGACTTCTAAGCTGTTGCCCGGAGCAGGAGCTAAATCAAATCCCACTTCGACACGCTCAATACCTGAGTTTTTCGCTGTAAAAATGTCGTTTTTGCCATACACAGGCTCAATCACACCCGATGCATTTTTTTGTCCCGCTTTTAACTGGGACTGCTGGGCATTAATCGCGCTCGCTAATAGGAAAGGCCAATTTTGTTTATCACCTTGAGTCGCATCACTAATGGTAATGACTGTTTGCTTAGCCGCTTGCTCACCATTGGCGTCAAACACCCGGGTCATCACTTTATCGCCTGCTTTTAGATCGAGTGACGGATTGATATCCCCCACATCTTGCCATTCACTCGGCACAACAGGACCCGAGCCCAAGTTCACATCGATAGCATTGTAGAAACTATTCGTCGTATCTCCCACTTCCCACACGGCCAAGATCACTTGATAACCACTGCGACCTTCTGGCACGTAACAGTCATGGGTCACTAACTTAGGCGGCTGTTCCATGCCACCATCAACTACGCAAAAGGGAGCTAAGTCAAAGCTCGCTCGGCTCAAAGCTTGGTTTGGGTACCAATCTTGGCGAGTTAAATAGTAACGCCAATTACGGGTGACATGGTTTGCTGTGAACTGCCAACTGAACTTATTCCAGCCCGCTTTAATATCCGTCTTTGCCCAACGGCTCGGACTTTGTTCATCCAAAGGTGAAAAAGCACCATTGCCAGCACTCGCCAATTTGCCATCAGCAGGACCTGATTCAGGAAAACCCGATGGCCCCTCAACACTTTGCGGCTCCCATTGCACCGCACCACAATTGGCATTTTTACCTGTTTTACAGGCATATGAACGCGATTCAGGTGCCACAACATAACCGTGCGCCTGCGCAGAGATACTCACAAACGCATTCATCGCCATTACTGCCGCGGCCAATAAACTCAATTTAGAAATAGGGGAAAAAACAGTAGGATTTGCCACTTTAATGCACTCCATTGATTGCCTATCATCCTAAACATAATGATAGGCTTAGATATAAAAGTGGTATTTGGGCAAACAACAGCATTAAACAGCAGTCGTTTATCTTTCACAGAAATCGAATTCTGCGGCAACTCCGCTATCTTAGTTCACTAAAAAATCCATTTACAACCTTAGACCGGAAGCTTTGCGTCCTAACTTTTCAATTAGTTTGCCAAATACAGTCGTTATCATTGAGTCACTACGAGTTAACAGTATGTAACCAAGTAGAAATGACTTGGCTAAATTAGCAACAAAAGACAACGTTGTCAAAAAATAATTCATTTATATTCATTAAGTTACAGAATGTGAATCGGTATTTTTCTGACACCTGTCAAACATTTATCAGCACCTACTGTTATAAACTCGTGCTTGAAACTAAATCTTACCTAGGTATAATGCCCACCTCGCTTCGGGGGAGTAGCTAACTGGATTTCGAGCCATCGTCATCTAGGGTGAACATCAACATACTTGGCAACATGCCATGGTGTTCACAGCAAATAATAGATTTGCCCAGCAAGACCTGAGCACAATTACCGCACCTAGGGGTGGACGGTTTATTGTGCTTATGTCATAACCACCCCTAAAGGATCACACTTGGAAGCCCTACTTGCCTCAACCTTTACGGTTGCTATCGCCGAAATTGGTGATAAAACTCAATTGCTTGCACTAATCCTCGCCGCAAGATTTAAAAATAAAACCGCCATTATTTTAGGTATTTTGCTGTCGACATTATTTAACCATTTTGCCGCAGCTTGGATTGGTCAATGGGCCATTAACTGGGTAAGCCCTGATCTTGCACGTTATTTAGTGGCTGCGTCATTCTTTGCGATCGCTCTTTGGGTGTTAATCCCCGATAAAGTCGATGCAGAAGAGAGCCGTTTCTATAAAATGGGCCCCTTTCTCGCCACCTTTATTCTGTTTTTTATCGCCGAAATGGGGGATAAAACGCAAATCGCAACTGTGGTATTAGCCGCAAAATACGATTCATTAACTATGGTGGTTGCTGGCACAACCTTAGGTATGCTGCTTGCTAACGTACCCGTAGTGATCGCAGGCCACTTCAGCGCCGAAAAATTACCTATGTTGTGGATACACCGTGGCTGCGCCGTATTGTTCGCACTCTTAGGCGTAGCAACACTGTTCTTCTAAGAATCGAGGCAGGGGTTTTGCTGCAGAATAAAATTTCTTCACGCAATATTTTATTCTTTTAAACCTAACCGTTTTGCAAGTCGGTGCAAATTACCTGTATCGATTTGCAATATTCTTGCACACGCAGCCCAATTTTGTTGATTCGCGGCTAAAACTTGGCGAATAAGTTGACGCTGATATCTCTCAGTCGCAGCCTTAAGCCCCAGCATAACACTGGAATTATCTTGCGATTGTCCCTCACGACAGGCCGACTCAGACCTAAATGCTAATTCACTGGCTGGCGTTGCGGCATCTGATGGTCTATCTTCGTCGACTATTCTGTGTGCTTGATTCATCAAAGAATCGAGCTGAAAATGTTTATCACTTAAGCTGATATAAGCCGTTTTTAGCTCGGCTTTCGCCAACACCGCAGCCCTGTGTATCGCATGCTCTAGCTCACGCACATTACCCGGCCATGTGTATTGCTCTAATAACTGCTGCGCTGCGGGTGTGATATTGATATGGGTGAGTCCTAACTTCGCTTTACAACGTTCAAGAAAAAAACCTGTCAGCATAACAATATCTTGCCCACGCTCTCTTAATGGTGCTACGTGGATAGGAAATACGCTCAACCTATGGTAAAGGTCGAAACGAAAACGCCCTTCCGTTGCCTCTTGGTGCAAAATTCGATTAGTGGCGGCAATAATCCGAGTATTAACTTTTAGGCTCTTATCACTGCCCACTCGCTGTAATTCACCGTATTGTAAAACCCTCAATAACTTAGCTTGCAGCCCCAAGGGAAGCTCCCCGATTTCATCTAAAAACAAGGTCCCCTTGTCAGCGAGTTCAAACTTGCCTTGCCTATGACTGATTGCCCCCGTAAATGCCCCTTTTACATGTCCAAATAACTCGCTTTCGGCGACGGACTCAGGCAATGCAGCGCAGTTCAAATAGATAAGTGATTTATCGGCTCTGGTCGATTGATTATGTATCGCCGCGGCCACTAACTCCTTACCCACGCCAGTTTCGCCGGTAATTAATACCGATAAATCAGTGCCTGCCACGGCACTTATCTGCTGCTTTAGCGATTGGATCTGTGTGGATTGCCCTATGATCTCCTGCTGACTAGCAGGACGATTGAGCACCTCAGTTCCATTGGAAACTTCAACAACTTGGGATTCTAGCTGTTGCATCAATAACGCAGTATTAAGACTGGCTGCGGCCAGTGCGCTGATCACACGCAACTCGCTATCACTAAAACCATCAAACTGATGAGGGTTGAAACCATCAATGGTGAGCGCACCAATTAAGCGATCGTTCGCGATTAGTGGTAAACCAATGCAAGCATGTACATGTAAGTTCGCACTATGATGTGGAATTAAACCATCATACGGATCGGGAAGTTCACTGTCGGCCGGGAAACGAACCACATCGCCAGCACGGGCGATAGCCTCTAATCTCGGATGCTCACTAATTTGAAAGCGCCGCCCTAACACTTCGGCAAAGAGCCCATCTATCGCCAAGGGGACAAATTGCTGCTCCCGAAATGCCAATAATGCCGCAGCATCACAATTGACACGCCGCCTGACCACTGCCAACAAACGCTCAAATCTGTCTTGCGTCGACACGCCGACAGTTAAATCTAAGGCTAACTGAGTTAAATCAGCATGGGCACTCATAGCACATCCACAGTCAAATAAAGTCATATTGACAACAGTGTAATGTCAATTTGACCAACATCAAATTGTCATTATGACACCAGCAAGTAATTTTAAATGTTGAAATACGTTAATACCAATAAAAATCAATGCATTAGAATATTGGCATAGTGAGTGCAATAAGAGATTTAACTAAATAAGCAAGATTTACGTAGCGCATTCATTATTAATTATCACAGGTGTATTTATGACTATTCATGTAAAAAACAATATCCACTGGGTGGGCCAACGCGATTGGGAAGTGCAAGATTTTCATGGTACTGAGTACAAAATAACTAAAGGCACAAGCTACAATAGCTACCTTATCCGTGAAGAAAAAACCGTGTTAATTGATACAGTTGATCATCGTTTTAGCCAGCAATTCTTACAAAATCTTGAAGCTGAAATTAATCTAACCGACATAGACTATATTGTGATGAACCATGCAGAGGAAGACCACTCAGGCGCCCTGACTGCATTAATGGCCAAAATTCCTAACACTCCAATTTACTGCAGTGAAAATGCGGTCGACTCCATTGTAGGACATCACCACCACCCAGAATGGAATTTCATTACCGTAAAGACAGGGGATAGTTTAGCAATAGGCAATGGTAAGCAACTGATATTTATCGAAGCACCTATGTTGCATTGGCCAGATAGCATGATGACATACCTCACCGAAGATGCGGTTTTATTCAGTAACGATGCCTTTGGCCAACACTATTGCGACGAACATTTATTCAATGATGAGGTTGATCAAAATGAATTAATGGAACAATGCCTACGGTACTACTCAAACATTTTAACGCCCTTTAGCAGCCTAGTAACGGCTAAAATTCACGAAGTATTAAGCTTTAATTTACCTGTAGATATGATCGCAACTTCACACGGCATTGTGTGGCGTGATAATCCAGCCCAAATTATTCACCAATATTTAGCTTGGGCCGACGCTTATCAAGAAGACCGCATCACGATTTTCTACGACTCCATGTCCAATAATACTCGCATGATGGCCGACGGTATCGCTCAAGGTATCCATGATGTTGACCCCAATGTAGCGGTAAAAGTGTATAACGTCGCACGTCATGATAAAAACGAAATCCTTGCACAGGCATTTAGGTCAAAAGGTATTTTAGTCGGCTCATCCACCATGAATAATGTGATGATGCCTAAAATTGCCGCCATGCTTGAAGAAATCACGGGCCTGCGTTTTCGCAATAAAAAGGCGGCAGCTTTTGGTAGTTATGGCTGGAATGGCGGCGCAGTCGATAGAATTCACACTCGTTTGATGGATGCTGGTTTTGAAACCTCAGTGGGATTAAAAGTCAAATGGCGTCCCGATCGAGATGCGATGCAAGAATGCCGTCAGCACGGCCAGCGAATCGCGCGAGAATGGGCATTGCGGCCCCTCGATAGCGCTAATAGTCGCTCTATCATTAATCAAGTCATGTCAAAACCTAGCCAAGCCACCACGGCCAGTCAAACAGCTGAAAATACTGCTACTAATAACGTCCCTGTGACAGCACCGATTGCAACAAAAGCGTGCGAATTAAATGATACACAATCAATGATTTGCACCGTTTGCCAATGGATTTACGACCCTGAAAAAGGAGAACCTAATCAAGATGTCATTGCTGGCACACCTTGGACTCAAGTGGCCGAAGACTTCCTCTGTCCCGAATGTGGCCTAGGTAAAAGCGTTTTCGCTGTCATAAAAAATGAGGTGACTAATGTCTAAACCTATCGTCATTATCGGCAGTGGATTCGCGGCATATCAGCTAGTCAAAACACTGCGACGTTTAAACCGCGAACAACCGATTACAGTTATCACAGCCGACTCTGGTGACGAATACCATAAACCAGATTTAAGCCATGTGTTTAGCCTTAAAAAAATGGCGTCAGACCTCATAAAATTGACCGCGACTGAATTTGCACATGAGCAACAAATTGATGTAATAAATCACTGTGAAGTCATAAAAATAGATAAAGTTCGTCAGGTAGTCTGTTGCCATCAAGGACGCGAAATTGCGTACAAAAAATTAGTGCTTGCCACGGGTGCGCGACCCTTTATTCCGCCTATAGAGGGGGATGGCGTCGATATCATCCACACAGTTAACAGCTTAATGGAGTATCAGGCCTGCGAAGCAGACATCCATGGCGCGAGGAGAGTACTGGTTATCGGTGCTGGTTTGGTCGGAGTTGAACTGGCAATGGACTTAGCAACTGCAGGTAAGCAAGTGTTTTTGGTCGATCCACAAGCGAGCTTAATGCCGAATATGCTACCCGAAATGTTAAACCACAAACTGACCGCTGTACTAAAGCAGCATAACGTCACAGTGCAATTGCAAACCCGAGTCAGCCAACTGCAACACCAAGATGGCAGTATCTCTGTGTGCCTAGATAATGACCAGCGGTTTATTTGTGATGCGGTTATCTGTGCAGCCGGACTTCTCCCTAACAGTCAACTTGCCCAGCATGCGGGGCTAGAGGTCAATAAAGGTATCGTCGTTAACGAATGCTTACAAACCAACGATGCCCATATTTATGCGCTAGGTGATTGCGCCCAAATCAACGGCCAAAATAGGGCCTATTTGCAACCTGCGTTACTGAGCGCCAATGCGCTGGCGAACACATTACTGAACCAACCGACAGCAGTGAATTTTCCCGCCATGCTCATTAAAGTGAAAACGCCACTGTTACCTATGCAACTCAGCGGTATAACAGTGAATGGCGTCCATCGCTGGCAAGTCGATATTGATGCTCAAGGAAGCTGTATTAAAGCATTCGACGTGGATGAAACATTTATAGGATTTATCGTAACCGAGGATAAAATGCAGCAAGCATTTGGATTGTTAAAGCAGCTAAATAGCCCTAACGCGGCACTCATCGCGGCCTAAGAGCACATTAACGAGAATGTTAATATTATTGTCGCTGATAATAAAAACTGAGTAGAGGCTTTCTACTCAGTTTTATCGTTTCTACTATTATTCAAACATTCGCAACAGTAATAGTTTAAAGACCTAATGCCAGTTTAATACGTTGTCCGTAATCCGCATCGGCTTGAGTAAAATGCGCCACCATACGTTGCTGCACATCTAAACTCGCTTGACTTAATGAACCCGAAATTGTTGCCACTAGGCGCGCTTTCTCAGCTTCAGAGAAGATGCGATACAAATTACCCGCTTGGGTATAATCGTCTTGGTTATAACGACTGTAACGCGCCGCTTCACCTTCTAAACGCAATGGTGGTTCGCTAAAGTTTACTGGCTCAACCAAGGCATCAGCAGTGCTGTTCGGGCCATAGTTTGCCGAAGCGTCGCCACCAGTTTGACTGCCATGATAAGGACATTGTGTACCCGCCATCGCACCTGCACGTTGATGGTGATTTGCCTTAGCGGCATGCGGGCAATTCACTGGCAATTGGTTGTAGTTAGCACCAATGCGGTAACGCTGCGCATCGGCGTAGGCAAATAAACGCGCTTGTAACATCTTGTCAGGTGAAGCCCCGACGCCTGGGACCAAATTACTAGGTGCCAATGCTACTTGCTCAACTTCAGCAAAGTAGTTTTGTGGCAGACGATTCAGCTCTAATACACCAATCTCAAGTAATGGATAGTCGCTATGCGGCCAAACCTTAGTTAAATCAAATGGATTGATATGGTAAGTATTGGCATCCGCCTCAGGCATAATCTGCACATTAACCGTCCAACGCGGGAAGTTACCATCAGTAATAGCAACCACCATATCGCGCTGTGATGAATCGGGATCAATCCCTTTTAATTTATCAGCCTGTTCATTGGTTAAGTTGACCACGCCTTGCTGCGATTTAAAGTGGAACTTCACCCAGAAACGCTCGCCCTTGGCATTCCACAGCGAGAAAGTGTGTGAACCATAACCGTGCATTTGACGGTAGTTCGCCGGAATACCACGATCCGACATCAAAATGGTTACTTGATGCATAGCTTCAGGGTTCAATGACCAAAAGTCCCACATAGCCTGCGGATCTTTTAAGTTTGTCTTAGGATTACGCTTTTGCGTATGAATAAAGTCTGGAAACTTAATCCCATCTCGCAAGAAAAAGGTCGGCGTATTGTTACCCACGATATCGTGATTACCACGGGCAGTATAAAAACGTAAACCAAAGCCACGTGGATCGCGCTCTGCGTCGGCAGAACCCATTTCTCCACCTACGGTTGAGAAACGAATAAAGGTTTCGGTTTGCTTACCAACACCATTGAAATGGTCAGCAATGGTGTAATCGCTTAAATCTTTAGTCAGCGTAAATGTACCGTAAACCCCAGTACCTTTGGCATGCACGATACGCTCAGGAATACGCTCACGGTTGAAATGGGCTAACTTTTCAATTAAATGCCAATCTTGTAATAGCAGAGGACCACGTTCACCCGCCGACAGTGAGTTTTGATCGTCGGCCACTGGGGCGCCGTTTTGGCTCGTTAAGTACTGACTTGTTTGATGTTGTTGACTCATGCCCTGCTCCTTAGTCTTGATTGCTGGTTAACCAGGTTTCAATTAAATCGTAAATGGTGGCCATGGTTTATCTCCTTGGCTGCGACGTGTTGTCGATAGAACAAGAATAGAGAATTACCAATTGAGAATAAAACGATTAAACTAGATTTTCATAATCTAAAAAAAAGATTAAGAATAGGTTTGGCAAGACAGTTAATGAATTACACGGACTCACAGCCAATGGTCCGCTCACATCACTTAAGATGCTGTTGAAAAACCAAATAGCTGCTCAGGACAATGGAGCGAAGTGCGGTGCAAGAAAGCGGAGTTAAGCTGATACACTGCCATTAACTGCTGGATAAGTCGGCTTCACGATAAAGCTTAACCAAATAATAAGTGTCAATCAGCACGATAAAAAAGTTAACTAAGGCAACAGGATAAGCCCCAATTGCCACACCGTAGGCCACAAATAAAGCCGCACCAATGAGATTCCACCAGCGCAGTTTCTTAATGTTTGACATCATCAGTGATATTGCAACAACCACTGAAGCTAAATAACCAACCCATTCCCAAATTGTAGCGTTATCCATATCCAATCCTTATCTATATATTATTTAAATCAAACGATTGATACGCCATTCACACCACAGGTAATAAGCTGGCTCATTGCATTTAGCGTTTAACGACAGCCGCCGTCATCCGTGAAATACAAGTCAGTTCACCCGCACTGTTGTGGATTAAAATCTCCCATACAGAGCTGCGCTTCCCTAAGTGGATAGGCTTAGCCGTGGCGGTTAATACCCCATTACGGGAAGCCCGTAAGTGGTTAGCGTTAATTTCTTGACCGACACAATAGTACTGCTCAAAATCCACCGCGAAATTTGCCGCATAGCTGGCAACGGTTTCAGCAAGCGCGACATTCGCGCCACCATGCACTATGCCCAAAGGGTTATGCACCGCCGGACTGGCTGGCATAGTGGCCTTCATGTAATCGTCGCCAATCTCACTGATCTCAATTCCTAAAGTCTGCATCAAGGTGCCTTTGCCACCCATACCTGCGTCTAAACGCGCGCAATCCTCTAACGTTACAGCTCTAAACCAAATACTCATTGCAACTTCCTAGTCAATAAAACCAATCAGCAGTTTACTGTGAAGTGGATGAAGTTCAACTAGTTTACTCTCAGCTGGTCACATCAATATCAGCAAAAATAAGGCTCAAACTAACCAAGATTTAACGGTACTTAGCTGACTAAACCAGACAAGAAATAATCCCCACACCACGACTACACTTGGCATAATTAACGCGTCAGCTCCTAGCACCACAGCCGCTTGCTGAATGCAAAATACATAGGTCATTTGCAACAAAATAGCGATAAGCGAGGCGACCAGCACTTTATAAGCAATTAATTTTCTGAATAACAATAATAAACATCCTAGAACCCCTGAAACCACGGCAAAGCCAAACACAGCATCAACCCAAATTGGCGTCGTTTCATAGAGTGTAATTTGATCTGGGCTCATCTGTGCGAGTGCATCTGGCGTCATAGTCATTTGCATCACAAAAGCCATCAGCCCCATGATATTCCACAACAAACTGAGCGTTGCGACAAAGTAAAACCACAGTGGCGCCTTGATATTCATGGTTTTCAGCGGATTTGAGGTGGTATCCATACTCACTCCTAATAAAAACTGAAAAAAAGAGATAAAAAAGGGATGGTTAACCATCCCTTTGTTTCAGTCTAGCTCACAAATTGCACTTGTGAGTTAACCCCATATACAGGTTAACGGCGACGACGCTGCAAACCAAACAAGGACATCAGTGCTAAACCTAAATAACCTAAAGCACCGCCATCATCTTTAGGCTTTGGCTCAGGTTTTGGCGGCACTACTGGCGCAGGATAACTTAAAGCAACAATCACAGGATCATGATCCGATGCAGAAAAAGCATTTTCAGATTTAACCAGATCACCAGAGAACTTCTTACCGTATTCAAACAGGCTAGATTCCACTGAGTTGATATGCCAATCTTCAATATCCACTAAACGTTTGGCTAAGCTAGCATTGGCTAAAGCATGATCTAAGTTACCTAACTCGCCGTTATAGCTATAAGAGAAAGTGCTTGCACCGTGGGCTTTCGTGTTCAAGTTGATAAAGCCATAACCTTTTTCAATCTTGCTGCCTTGGCGTTCAAACACTTTGCCGTCGAGCG
This sequence comes from Shewanella sp. S23-S33, assembly GCF_043359565.1. Taxonomy (NCBI): domain Bacteria; kingdom Pseudomonadati; phylum Pseudomonadota; class Gammaproteobacteria; order Alteromonadales; family Shewanellaceae; genus Shewanella; species Shewanella sp. S23-S33. The sequence goes on from NZ_JBHFFD010000011.1 coordinate 148,220, forward strand.
TCGTCCACGAAGCGGTCATGATGTCACGCTCTGACTTGCTCGCATCGAAGTCGGTTAGTACACGGATAGGATCCTCCATACCATAGGCATTCATATCACCGATGATCAGTAAGTCGCCTTTCACGTCTTTTAGCGTTTCACCCAAGACTTTGGCTGCAGATACGCGGAAAGCATTACACTTGCCCTGTTGATCGGCAGGATCAACTGACTCTTCGAAGTTAACCCAATCTTCTAAACAACCTGAGCCTTTAGATTTCAAATGGTTAACGACTACGGTCAGAGACTCATCATGGATTTTAAAGGTTTGCGCTAAGCTGTGACGTTGATAAGCATCATTGCCAGGGTTAGTCTCAGTTTTGCCATCTTTTGTGCGAGTCACGCTGCCAGCACTGGCGTGCTGTTCTGGAGTACCGATAACTTGTGCTGCCCCCGCTAAAGCCACTTTACCACCACGGTATAACATGCCGACAGTGATCGCATCTGTGCCAAAGTACTTGCCGTCATACTTATCAGCATCGGTGATTTCAACAAAGCTATAGGCGTTTTCAGGCGTCTGCTTGTCATTTAGTGCATCGACTAAATCCTTAATCGCACTCTTCTCACCAAAACCGTTGTTAGCAATTTCCATCAAACCGACGATATCGGCATTCATGGCGGTAATAGCGCTAACGATTTTAGTACGTTGTAGCACCATTTCTTCCAGCGTTAGAGCGCCACGGTTACTGCCTGATGGATTGGTATCGCCACCATCAACATCGTTAAAGAAGTTCAGCACGTTAAAGCTAGCCACGCGCAGATCTCCCTTAGTTGCAACACTTGGGGCTTCGGTTCTATCGTCACCACGGATAAAATCACCCGCTGTAATAGTATTAGTCGCCACTAAACGATAAGCGCCGTAGCTGTAACCAATCACACCTTGCAGGTTAGTCAGTTGATCGCCAACACGGATGTAACCCGTTTCCACATTGAAATCAGGGAAGTATGGAATAACACCATTGGCAGGCTTGTAATCGGATTCGATAAAGAGTTGGTTTTCGCGGTTAGATTTAACTAATGCTGTTGCTTCAGCAGAAAGCGCTGGATACAGCTGTGTAGGCTTCATCAAAGGTGCTTGATATGACACTAGCATGTTATTGCGACTACCCGCATAGTCGAAGCTGAAGGTGCGGCTGATTTTAAGATCGCTGCCCGCATCTAAGGCCACATTCATGCCTTCATAGCGCTCTAATGCTTGCGCTAAGGTTTCGCCATCGGCCACATAGAAAGGTGCGGCAACAGGGACTTCTCCCTTAGCGCCAACATCAAATTTCTTATCGGCTTTAATATCGATTTGAGTTAAGCCAAAGTATTCTTTCACTTTACCCTGCACACACACTTCAACCCCTGGTTGAATCGCTTCAGGTGCAGCTTCACCTAAGAATACAAATACACCATCAGAGGTATACGGTGAGTTATCACCCTTAACTTCTTGTAAGTAAAAACCTTTAAACAAGCTTTCACCACGGGCAGTCACTACGCCACGCACAGTCACTTCGGCTTCAGATTCGAATGCCCCTGCTGGTACAAATGGGCTCGACTCGCCCGCACCTTGTACTTGATAAATAGGCACAATTTTAGCGCCAGTACAGCTAAAGAGCGGCACTTCTGGCTCAGCAGGTGTTTCTAGTGAACCTAAACCTGAGAAGGTGTCTTTAGGTAATTGTTCCCACTGGGCGGCATTAAATACAGTATTCGCCACTAACGCATCTAATTTACGTTTTAAGGTAACGTCTAATCCCCAACCCGCTGGCGTCGGCACATCACCAATAATATCGATGACTGCATCATCTTTCATTAAGGCAACCGCATCACCGCCATTAAAACTTAAACTACCAGAGTAACTATCAACCCCTTGAGCAACAGTAATAGTACCGCTAGTATTTAAAATAACTTTTGTCGATTTTGCCGCAATAGTTTGACCACCTAAAGCCACCATATCCGACGCAACAGTAACACCATCTTTATAACGAACCAGTTTATAACCCGCGAGATCAATTGCCGTATCGCCGCTGTTATACAGTTCAATCGCTTTATTATTTGAGCTACCTTCAACATATTCGGTGATAATCACATCTGCGCTTGCCATCATAGGCAAAGCCGCTGCAACAGCTAAAGAAATAGCCGTTAATTTATTAACATTATCCATATCATCAACCCCATTATTATAATATTGCCGCTAACTTCTATTAACGTGCGAGCGGATTATTTCAGAGTTGAATGCGTAAAAAAAGAGGGCAAGATCGCACATTGCCAATGTAACACATTGATGAGTAACTAATTATAGACACCTCACTGTTCACCTAACAGAACAGGATGGTAAATCAAAAGTATTAGCCATGTAAAAACAAACAGTAAGAGCAATACACATAAGCTCAAAGCATCTAGTGTGCCGCTCAAATAATAATCAATATTTTAATGTGATATTTTGATGATATTATTCAGTATGCAATACCCAATAAAATATAAGGAACACGGGTCCTTAAAAGGTAATGGATATAATTAAAACTTAATTTAGCATTCATTATTTTGAAATAAACATAACAGTCAAACTGCTAAAGTGGATGATTTATACCCTTGGTTATTGCAGCAGATTAATGTTGATGATGGGTATAAAAATGAAACACAGAGCCAGTCTGAGAACCAACGGCTGTAAGATAGTGAGCTCAATATTAAAACAATAATGCGAATTTTACAGACAAAAAAATACCGCTCATTTAGGAGCGGTATTTTCAATTGCGGCGTATTACACGTCGCAGCTAATCAATTACTTTTTAGCAGGTTCAGCTACTGGCGCCGCAGAAGCTTTCTCGATTGATTTCAACTCAACTTCGAAAATCAACGTAGAGTTTGGTGGAATAGTACCAGTATCACGTACGCCATAGGCTAATTCCGATGGGATCACAAACTTGAACTTAGCGCCAACAGGCATTAATTGCACGCCTTCAGTCCAACCTGGAATAACGCGATTCAAAGGGAACTTAGCCGCTTCGCCGCGTTTATAAGAACTATCAAACTCAGTACCATCAAGTAAAGTACCGACATAATCCACTTCTACAGTGTCTTCTGCGGCAGGCTTTTCACCCGTGCCTGGAGTTAATACTTCATATTGTAAGCCAGACTCAGTTGTCACTACACCAGGCTTAACCTTGTTTTCTTCAAGGAATTTTTTACCATCTTCGATATTTTTCGCAGAAATAGCTGTTGCTTGTTCCTGACGTTTATCGTTTAACTTTTTATCTAGACCTTGAAGAATGGTTTGCATTTCTTCTTCGGTTAAACTTAATTGGTCATTCAGACCATTAGTGAAACCAGTGACGATCAGAGTGCGATCAACTGGCAGGCCTAATTCTTCTTGCTCTTTGATATGGCCAGACATATAACGACCGATTGAAGCGCCTACACTGTAAGCTTCTTTTTGAGCTTCAGTCGTTAATTCAACATTTGTACTCGTAGCTGCTTTTTCTTCTTGATTACAAGCAGATAGGCCAATAATAGCCAATGCAACTAACGATAATTTATAAATCGATTTCATTAAAGCTTCCTCAGCATCCTCAAGCGGTTACAATAACCTAAGCGTGACAACTTTATACTAGTTATCTCGGTTATACCAACTAGATTCTTTATGGGTTAACAGTGATTAATGTCACTTGATCAAGTCTAAAGACAACAACTTAGGGAGCAAGTTCATGAAGAAAAATCTACTGCTGGTAATTTGCACAGTTTTTCTAATCGCTTGCCACCCCAAAGCAGAAGATATCAGTGTTCTCACAACAGAGCCCAGCTATAGCGCGAGCCTATCAAGTAATGGGCAATTCGCCTTAGTTGCCACTCAAAGTAGTGGAGTTCAATGTTGGGATCTCAGCACCCATACCCTCAAATACCAATGGATACATGGCGATATTAATACTGGCGTCACAGGTACGGCGATTTCTCCCAACGGGATATTTGCAGCATCGTTAAGCCGAGATTCAGTTGCTATGTGGAAAATAGCCGACGGTAAGCCTTTGGGCTGGTGGTCCTTACCTTCATCCGGTGAAAGTGTCGCGGTAGCCGATAATGGCGCACTACTTATTGGTTTAAATGATGGTTCAGTCATGTCGCTTAATGCCGAAAAATCTGCCTTAATCAAGTTTCTTGGACATAAAGAGCGCGTCAATAGTGTAGCCCTCTCTGCTGATGGCCGATTAGCATTAACGGGGTCAAATGATATGCAGGCGATTCTCTGGCAGGCACAAACTGGCCAACCGCTTCATACGTGGACACTCGGCAGCCGTATAACCAAAGTGGCACTCAACGACAGTGGTAGTTTAAGTTTTACCAATGGCAGCACAGATGAAGCAAAAATCTGGGATAACACAAGCGGTAAGCTGTTAAATAAGCTGGATATTACCCGTCGCCAAATGAACTTTTCAGCGGTGAGGTTTATCAAACAAGACAGCCAGCTATTAACAGGTACGCCAGCGCGGGAAGTTATACTCTGGCAACGTGACTCGGGTAAACAAATTGAAAAATGGCAGGTTGCACTCACTAAAAACAGCCAAAATCGAGGAGCCGTTGTATACTCTGTGGCAATTCGAGATACCAATAAAGTCGTTAGTATCAGTAGCCAAGGCTTAGTTGAAACTTGGCAGAAATAGAGGTTAGCCATGCAAGGCGTACAAGCACAGATTGAAGATCTAGAAACCAAATTGGCTTTTCAAGAGCTCACAGTCGAAGAATTAAACCAAGAAGTCATCAAATTGAATCGACTGGTGGCTCACCAGCAACACCAAATTCACATGTTAATTGGTAAGTTGCAGGATATGGAACCGAGTAATATGGCGACTCAGGCTGAAGAAACGCCACCACCACATTATTAACACTGACGCTTTAGATGTTAACTTTGATTAAAAAACAGTTACTGCAAAATATCCAGGGAATGCGATGTTTAAACATTTAATGCCAAAAGAAACCCCAATTCTATTACCCATAGCGTTAGTGGGTGAACCCATTCTAAGGCAGACTGCAATCACAGTGCACCATTTCGATGCCGAGCTCGTGCATCTTGCCGAGCAAATGTCTGCCAGCATGGACGCTGCCAATGGCGTTGGTATCGCAGCCCCCCAAGTTCACAGCCCTTTAGCCTTATTTATTATGGCTTCTCGTCCTAATGAGCGTTATCCCGACGCGCCTAATATGGCGCCTGTGGTCGTGGTTAATCCGCAAATCATTAATGCATCAAGCGAGTTGGTCAGCGGAGAAGAAGGCTGCTTATCTGTACCGGGGCAAAGATTTACGATACAAAGACATCAAGCCATTGAAGTACGCTATCAAAATTTACAAGGCGAGTGGCAACAAACCGAATTAACGGGCTTTATTGCACGGATTTTTCAACATGAATTTGATCACCTTCAAGGGATCACATTACTCGAGCGTTCACTTATGCCAGAACAGACTCAGGCGATTTCAGCCCAATCCATCAAAAAAGGTGAAGCGCAATAATGAAACTGTCCTTCATAACACCTTTTTCTCGCGCATTTATTGCACCAACCTTGGCAATGGGATTGGTTTTAAACTTATCTGGCTGCGCTTATAACAGTATTTTCATTAATTATCCTGCGCAGATCGAACCACTCAAACAAGAACTTAATAGTGCGACTCCCATGGCCGATATCGACAAACTTGCTAGTAATATCAATGGCAATGACGGCTTACTCTATGCCCAAGAAGCGGGACGAATTGCTCAAGTCGCCGGCGATTTTGCTGCCAGTAAAAAATATTATCAGCAAGCAGTAGATGCTTATACCGCCTTTGATGATAAGGCCAAAGTCAGCGTTAGTGACATTGGCGCAACAGCCAGCAGCTTAGTGTTAAACGACAATGCGATTCCGTACCGAGGCCCTGGGTATGAACGCATTATGCTGCACCAATACCAAGCTCTTAACTATTTGTTTAGTGGCGACTATCAGGGGGCTCTCGTCGAAGTTCGTCGCAGTAACGAACTACAGAGCAGCGAGCAAGAACGTTATCAAAAATCACAAAAGTCAGTTCAAGCCATGGCAAACGGCACCATAGATGCCGAGGTTAATAAACTAGGACAAGCTGCGGGCACAGTCACCAGTTCTTTCTTAAACGCTTACAGTTATTACACCACTGGCGTACTGCACGAAGTGCTGGGTGAGCCGAATGATGCCTATATCGATTATCGTAAAGCAGCACAAATCACTCCAGATAACACCTATTTACAGCAAGATCTGGTCCGCCTCGCCAAGCAACTCGGCATGCCACAATATGATGAGTTTAAGCGCCGTTGGGGCGATGCTAAGTTGCCCAATCCCAAAGATGGTCAAGTGATTTTGATGGTCGAGCGCGGCTTTGTGCCTGCAAAACAAGCTCTCACGGTACCTTTTACTATCCATGGTAACTGGCAGACAGTGTCACTCGCTACCTACATGCCAAACAATACTTTTGTGCCAGAGACGCAAGTGCAAGGTTTAGGTACAGTGCTGAAAACTGAACCTATTGCCAATATCGATGCCTTAGCCATCACAGCACTCAAGGAAGATCTGCCCGCGACGCTAGTTCGTCAAGTCGCTAGGGTCTATGCTAAATCTGAGATGGCCTATCAGATTGAGAAGAGTGGTAAACCAGGGAACAATGCTGCCGATATTGGCAGTATAGCGATGCAGATTTTTAACGTAGTAACAGAACAAGCGGATCGTCGTAGTTGGCTGACGCTCCCTAAACAAGCACAGATCGGGCGGCGTTATTTGAGTGCAGGTGAATACACTTTGCAGTTAGACAAAGCGCCACCGGCTAAAATTGATGTTGCAGCAGGCAAAACCACCTTAGTCTGGGCAATTGATACTGGTAATTACACCCGAATTTATTCAATAATCATTTAGCCTAGCGGTTGTGGTATTTGAATAAGACGTGTGTCATTAAGTTTATACAATCACAAAATGGAACTGACTATGAAACAATTTAAACTGATTTTTGTACTGGCTGCCGTTATGGGTCTAGCTGCATGTCAATCTAAAGTCGAATATGGCGATGCCACAGAAGTTGAAACCGTCAATGAGAACTTTGGCTCGACGGATCTACAAGCTATTGCAGCCAAGATGGTGGATAGCATGATGACTTTCCCTCCTATCGTGGCAATAACAGCCAATGACCGCCCGATTTTATTTGTTGACAGCATCAAAAACAAAACCTCAGAACATATCGACACTGAGTCTGTCACTGACTCTATCAGTAACAAATTATTGCGCTCAGGCAAGTTCCGTTTTATCGACATGACTAAAGTAGATTCAGTCCGTAAACAACTGGATTACCAAAACAACACTGGCATGGTTGACCCATCAACCGCCATCAAGTTTGGTCGTCAAATTGGCGCTCAATACATGTTATATGGCAATTTATCTAGCATAGTGAAGCAAGACGGTAGCACTAAAGACGTCTACTATAAGATGACAATGCGTTTAATGGATTTAGAAACAGGCCTTATCGAATGGTCTGATGAAAAAGAAATCCGTAAGATGAAGTCTAAGTCTTTCTTAGGCATGTAATTGTCCTATTGGCACTTAATTCTGCCAAACAGTAATCTCAAGAAGCCAGCGTTAACGCTGGCTTTTTTTTACATTTTTAACATTGGTAATCCAAGGTAAATAAGGTAGTGTACTCGGCCAAAATACACTGCGATGATGATGCTCAAAATTGGCGCTGGCGCGAGGGATAATTTGCCACAAAGGCAAACCTACACACACGATATTGAATGCAAACATCCAAGCAGAAAACAAAACAAATCGTTGAAGGATTTAAGTTGTGAACTTGTTTAAAGCCAGTCTCGTTGCCCTTACCTGCGGCACATTAATGTCGTGTGCAACCCAAAGTACACTCAATACGGGTCCACGTGATGCTAGCGCTTATATTAGCCAATATCAGGCTGCGCTTCGCTCGCAGGTCATCTCCGATATTCACTATGACTTGGATTTTCAGCTCACAGGGGATGCCGAGTTTTCCGCCACCTCCAAAGTGACATTTCAATTAAGTGAAGTGCCAAAACAACTGAGCTTAGATTTAAACAAGGCGCAGATAAAACGCTTTATCATCAACGGTACCGCCGTATACCCCAATTACAATGGCGCTTACATCAGCTTAAATACGCGTTTGCTCACCTCAGGTGAAAATACCATTGAAGTGCAATTTAGCCGTGCCCACAGCACCAATGGTGAAGGTTTACACCGTTTTAAAGATCCAATCGATGGCAAGGTCTACCTCTACTCTCATTTTGAACCCGCTGCAGCTCAGCAGATGTTCGCAGTATTCGACCAACCGGATCTCAAGGCTAACTATCAAATTACGGTAACAGCGCCCAAAGACTGGCAAGTCATTAGCTCGATGCGTGAAAGCCAAATCACCCCAGCGGGTGCTTACAATCGTTGGACTTTCCCACAAACACCTAAGCTAAGCCCATATAACTTTTCAATGCACGCGGGCCCTTATCACATGTGGCAAGACAACTCAGGCCGCTATCCTATGCGCCTGTTCGCCCGCCAATCCGTTGCTAACCAAGTCACGGAGCAAGATTGGTTTACCTATACGAAACAAGGGTTAACTTTTTTCGATAATTACTTTGGTATTCCTTACCCCTTTAAGAAATACGATCAAATTCTAGTGCCAGACTTCCTTTATGGCGCAATGGAAAACGCGGGCGCAGTGACCTTTTCCGAAGATATCTTCCTTCATAAAGCGGCTATGACAGCGGATCAGAAGCAAAATCTTGCGGGCGTGATCATGCACGAAATGGCGCACCAGTGGTTTGGCGATCTCGTCACCATGAAATGGTGGAACGGCTTGTGGTTAAATGAAAGTTTTGCTTCATTTATGGGCACACTAGCGACTCAAGAAGCTACAGAGTTCACTAATGCTTGGCGTACCTTCTATGCTAAAGGCAAGCAAAAAGCCTATGAGCAAGACAGCTTAGTCACCACGCACCCCATTGAAGTACCCGTAGCAACGACTCAGAACGCCTTCGACAATATCGATGCTATCACTTACCAAAAAGGCGCATCAACGCTAAAACAATTACGCCATTTACTCGGCGATATGGTGTTTCGTCGTGGCGTCAGTAACTATTTAAAACAATACAGTTATCAAAACGCTGAGTTAGACGATTTTATCAATAGCCTAGGGAAAGCCGCTGGCCGCGATTTAAGTGCATGGACTCAAGAATGGCTCTACAGCGCGGGCGTTAACACCATCAAGGCGGAATATCGTTGTGAGGGCAACCGAATCAGCGAATTTAGCCTACGACAGCTCCCTGCAAGCGCAGAGCTACCCACATTACGTGAACAAAAAGTCCAAGTGGCTCTATTTACCCAAGGTCGCTTTGATCTGCGAAATGACATTACAGTGCCAGTGACTTACAAAGGCGAGCGTACTGAAGTTAAACAACTGATTGGTGAGCGCTGCCCAGACCTAGTCTATCCAAACTTTGATGATTGGGGCTTTGTGAAAGTCGAGCTTGATGACAAGTCATTTAATACCGCAAAACAACAACTGAGTAATATTTCCGATCCACTACTGCGATCTATGCTGTGGCAAAGTCTGTGGGACAGCGTCCGCGAAGGTAAATTGAGCTTAGATCAATACCTAAGCACAGTGTTTGTTAACGCGCCTGCTGAGACGGACTACACGATTGTTGGTCAGATCATCGATAGCATGTTGCGCTCAAAGGAATATCTCGCGCAGATCGCCCCTATTCAGCAAAACTACGCTGAAAATGCAATTAAAGGCTTAAGCCAAATGAGTCTGAGAAAAGCAATGGAAAATAAAGGCGATAATGACTTCCAACGGATCTGGTTCAATGCCTATGTCAGTTTAGCAAGCGACAGAGATTCACTGCGTCATTTAGCACAACTCATTGACAGTGAATCAAAAATTAAGGGATTAACCTTAGATCAAGATTTACGATGGGCAATCATCACCCAGCTTAATCGCTATGATTTTCCTAACGCGCTGCAGCGCTTAACCAAAGAAGCTGCCAAGGATAATTCAGACTCTGGTGAAAAAGCGGCACTTGCGGCACAAGTGATCCGCCCTGAAGCGGCCGCAAAACGTCGTTGGTTAAGTAAAGTCCATCTAGACAGCCTGCCTTTCTCCAAACAGCGGATTATTATGCAAAATCTTTATCCTGCTGAGCAAAAACTATTAAGCGCAGCTACAGCGGAAGAGCGTCTGGCGAGCTTAATGGATATGGACAAAAAAGGGCCAGTATTTATGCGTAATTATAGCCATTTCCTCATCCCAACCGATTGTAATTACACTAGCATAGCGGCATTGGACAAAGTACTTGATCGCCAAACTGGGCTATCTAACCTTACCCGCCGTAATCTACTGGAAACCCGTCAAATAGAGCAGCGTTGTGTGCTGATCAAAAATAAAATGACTCACTAATATTTAGGTCATTTTAAAATTAACAAGGGGCTCCTAGGAGTCCCTTTTTATGTTCTGTTACAGATGAACCTTAAACTTGAACCAGCACACAAAATGTTACCTGTGCGAAATTAAGCTCACTAACCTTTGATATAAACAAGCCAGCATTCTGAATAATGAATTAATCACACTCACAACCAGTGACATATTTAATTAAATTGTTAGCTTGAGCTTATGTATTTTAACGGCCTACTGACGATAACTAATGTTATTTATCACCTGTAAAATATTATTCATCTCTTCAGTTTAGTCTGCTAAGTTCCATCAGCTCATCAAATAAACAACTGCTGACGCAATCGTTATTGATATAAAAATCATGTAATTATTAAATTCATAAATTATGGGCGTCACTTCTAAATTTATTACTATAATTCTTCAATGATTTAATGTTTTGCCCCGTACTGCCGCTATACTAAAACAACGTTAGAGAGCTAACGGAATATAAAGGATATAGATTATGCGATCGACACTCAAAACGCGGCTGCTGTTTAGCAGTCTTTCCGCTGTACTGATCACTATTGCTGTACTCGTGAGTATCTCTAGTTATTTCATTAGAAATAATGCGTTAGAAAACACCCAACATGAAATTGACCAACTGGCGAAGACTTTTTCATCCGGCATAGGTCAGTGGATACAAGACAGAAAAATGGCCATTACTAGCCTAAAGCAAACCATTGAAGCCAATCCTAGTACCAACGTTACCCCTCATTTGTTGCAAGCGCATACTGCGGTTGACTTTGCCCTCACCTACTATGGTGACGAGCAAGGCAACATGTATCGCCAAGATCCGTCGCTGAATACCGCAAATTATGATCCCCGCGTTCGCCCTTGGTATATGGATGCTAAAACGGCGGGTAAAATGATCATGACGGCGCCCTACGTCAGCGCCACATTGAAAAAACAAGTCGTAACTATAGCTGAACCTGTGATGAGCTCAGGCCAGCTCATAGGCGTAGCGGCTGCAAACTTAACCATAGATCAGTTAACAGATGCAGTGCAGCGCCTCCAAGTACCTGGTAAAGGTTACACTCTGATGGTCGATAATGCAGGGCTCATTATTAGTCATCCCAATAGCCAGCTAAATACTCAACAACTCACTAAAATCGATAGTAATTTTAGCAATAACTGGTTATCACAGCGCACTAATGCCAATACGATGGAAGAGCGAAACCTCGATGGTGCCACTAAGTTAGTCTATGTTGCGGCAATACCCTCAACTGACTGGGCACTGATTTTCGTGATGGATAAGCAAGAAATCATGTCACAGGCAACCGATCTTGCTTGGTGGATGTCTGCCGTAGGTGTTGCACTATTGGTGCTGTTTGGTTTGATTTTAATCGCCATCTTTAAAATCCAATTCAAAGATCTCGAACGCGTTGCCCAAGCACTCAATGATATCGCCGAAGGCGATGGCGATCTCACTGTGCGCATTCATACTGCCAACAGTCACGATGAAATTGGTATGTTAGCTTCGGGTTTTAACCGCTTTGTAGAACGTCTACACGGTATGATTTCCCGCATGCACAAGATTGCGGGTCAATTGGAATATCAAGCCAAAGGAAGTAGTGCGTCGGCAACGGATAACAGTCAGCGCATTGAAGTACAGCAAGATGAAGTGACTATGGTTGCCACTGCGGTGACCGAAATGGCCAGCGCCACCGAGGAAATTGCCAGTAATGCTGAGCATACAGCGCAGACCGCTCAAAATGCGGTCGGACTTTCAAACCATGGCCATAAACAGGTAATGCAAAGCCAGCAATCTATCCGTAATTTAGCCAGTGAAGTCGAAACTGCAGGGCGAATTATCGGTGAACTGAACGAGCACTCACAAAAGATCAACAGCATTTTGTTGACCATTAGCGGCATCGCAGAGCAAACCAACTTACTTGCACTCAATGCAGCCATTGAGGCGGCACGTGCAGGAGAACAAGGTCGTGGCTTCGCTGTAGTTGCTGATGAGGTGCGTGTACTGTCACAACGTACGCATTCATCGACACAAGAAATTCAAGCGATGATCGAAACCCTACAACAAACTGCAGGCAAAGCCGTTAAGTCTATGACTCAAAGTCATGAAATGGCAGAAACCAGTGTGGCCGATGCTAATTCAGCCAGCGAAAGTCTGTTGCAAATCAGCAAAGCCATTAATGATATTTCAGATATGGCGAGCCAAATTGCCACAGCAGCCGAGGAGCAAACCTCAGTCACCAGCGAAATCAACCGTAATACAGAGTCGATTCGTGAAGTGTCAGAGAATCTCTCGATTGAGGCACAAACGTCTATGGTCCAAGCTCAAGAGCTCGCCCATTTAGCCGCATCATTGCAGCAGGAAGTTAATCGCTTCAAACTGTAATCAAAAGCCTTATTTTATATAAAGATTACATCAACAGTTCCATACAATAATGCCCGCAAGTGTCAGTGACATTTGCGGGCATTTCTTTACATATTATTTCTTTATAGACTTACAATGGCTTACCTAAAGCAAGCTTAAATGATCTTCATCGCTTTATTTTCAGGAATATTGGCCTCAGGTCGAAGCTCAGCATGTAAGTTTCTTAATCCTTGATAACCCATTTCAATTCGATTTCCGCCATTCTTTTTAGCTTTATACATAGCGGCATCGGCACAGGAAATAAGCTGTTTCTCATTTTCACCGTGCTCTGGATACAGAGCAATACCGATACTCGGCAGAATATGGATCTGCTGTTCGGCAAGCTCGAAGGGTTGCTCGAATACTTGCAATATTTTTTGCGCGGCCAGCAGGGTATTATGTGCTGAATCGACTCGTTCAAGTAAGATGACAAACTCATCCCCCCCAAAACGCGCAACGGTATCTGAGCCCCTCACACAACTGACTATTCGCTGCGCTGTCACTTGCAGTAATAAATCGCCCACGCTATGACCAAAAGTATCGTTAACCCACTTAAATTTATCTAAGTCTAAATAAAGCAAAGAGAAATAACTTGATTCCCTATGGGCTCGAGATAGCGCCTTTTGAAATCTATCGTAAAAAAGCTCACGATTGGGTAACAAGGTTAACTGATCATAAAGTGCAATATGCTCTAATCGCGCGAGCATTTGTCGACGCTCAATCGCAAAGGCTATTTGCGTAGAAACAAACTCCAATAACTCACGGTCTTGGTGTGTATATGAAGCCGAAGTGGGCAAGCTATGCATAATCAAAGCGCCAATAACGCCTTTCTGTAGCTTCAGCGGCACACCCAGCCAACTTAAACAGCCATTACCCAAATCTTCACGAATCGCTTGGGGATAATCAGTTAAGGTCACGGGGCACAGGAGTAAAGACTCAGCACTGCGGATCACTTGGTCAGTGAACACACTGAAACTTGCAATATCGATAAGTGAATCCTCGCCAGTAGCGGCTTTATAAGGAAAACTTAATTCATTTAAATCTTGATCGTACAATGCAATAGCAAAGTTTGCTGCAGGCAATAATTTAGCAATAATTTCATGAATTCGACGATATAGGGCTAGCAAGTCCTCAGCGACATGCACAGCCTCTGAAATCTCATATAAGGCTGCTTGTCTACGTTCGGCATTTTTGCTCTTAGAAATATCTCTAGCGACTGCGACACGCTGTTGATAAGCATCGGACCAACGTGCAGACCAAAGAATATCGACGATAACACCATCTTTACGCACATAACGGTTTTCAAAATCGACTTTAAAGCGACCTGCCATAATTTCATTGGCCGTTGCGAGAGTGCGTTCCCTATCCTCTGGAATGACAAGATCTAGCATCTGCATACCCATCATTTCTTCTGGGGTATAGCCAAAAATACGTTCTGCCCCAGCACTGACAAATTCAAACCTCCCCGCTTTATCGACGACACAAATAGCATCCAAGAGAAGGTCGATAAAATTGCTTAAGGAAGTGTAGCCATCATTATTCACGTAATTCTCCAATAAACGTCCGTCTTTGGCTAAGTCCTAAGTTTGATCATAAGCATAAAAATAATAATAACGCACTATTAGAGTAGGTTAATTTTCAATGTCATTCCAGAGTTGGCTAAGTTAAGTCCGACTTTTACAGAGTTAAATTCAAACAAAATCAAACACAATACTTAAGGTCATCGGTGGCACTATTTGACTCTGGACGACAGATATCGGCACAATACCCTAAAATGTTGGTCAACATCAGGGCGCAGCTTTGGTACGCGCAAATCGCATTAAAGGAATTTATTTTTGGACCGATTGTGCTCTCCGTTACATCAACCCAACCATTTTCGCCTTGGGCTTGCCATGTGGTCGCACTCGAATTGGCAAGAAAGTGTGTATGGTCACGGAACTAAACAAGCGGAGCGACTCGCCCGTTACGCGACAATATTCAATACTGTCGAAGGGAACACCAGCTTCTACGCAACGCCTGCACAGCAAACGGTAATGAATTGGCACAGTGCCACGCCCGAGAGCTTTCGTTTTACCTTCAAACTACCGCAAACCATCACTCACCAAAGATTATTGCAACACTGCGGCCAAGAATTGAAAGATTTTTTCCAGATAATGACACCATTAATCGATAAAACAGGGATCTGGAAAATTCAACTGCCCGCCCATTTCGGCCCAGAAAACTTGCCTGCGTTAGCGCAATTTCTAGATCAAATCCCCCAAGGGTTAACCTATGGCGTCGAAGTCAGGCATGCTGCGTTTTTTGCTAAGGGAGATGCCGAGCGTGCGCTTAATCGATTACTCATCGATAAAAAAGTGAATCGCATCATCATGGACAGCAGGCCCTTGTTTGCACTGCCGCCAAGCAATGTCGCAATTATCGACGCTCACAAGAAAAAACCTCGAGTGCCAGTGCATGCGATTGCCACCGCCAATAATCCAGTGGTGCGTTTTATCGGCCAACCAGACGATGCCGTAACACAACTCGCACAGCAAGGCGTTACTGCTTTACCTAAGGATAACGATGCCTTTTTTGTTAATTGGCTGACCCAACTCCCGCAATGGCTCGCAGAAGGTCGAGAGCCCTATCTATTTATTCATACTCCCGACAATGAAGCCGCGCCTGAACTAGCCATCCGTCTCTATCAAAAATTGCGCAGCCAAATTGCAGCGCACATTCAACTCGCCGAGCTATGCCTGCTTGATAAGAAACCTGAGGAGACAAGCACGCAGCTGGGACTTTCTTGGTAAAACGGACGCTAAGTAAAATGGACGTAAGAAGAAACCCACGGCAAACTCGCCGTGGGTATATACCCAAACAACCTGAAGATGCAGGATTCAGCGGGAATTTAACGCACTTTAGGCAAGGCCATTTATTGCTCCTGCATAAATGGCATTCACGCCATCCATGGCGATTGCGGTTATTTGCAGGCCTAGCGGGCTAAGTTAAAAATAACCAACGCAGCATAAAGTGCGTTAAAACCCGCCGTGACGGAGCGCCCAGGGCACTCCACTTCCGTGTTGCATCAATTCAAAAGGTGGCCGACATTCTGTCATTAATGCGCCTTGAATTGAAGCACCCTGGGCGCTCTGAAACTCGTATCTTCAGGTAGCTTGGGTATAGATGAAAAACAGCTTTAACTCGGGATAAATAAGTTATTCATTTGCTCAAAACCAAGGGAAATGGCTTTAGGTATTGAATCATTATCAACGGCAATAACCACATCATTTGACTCTCGCTGAAACGGTTTTGCCTTAATTGAATTTAACAAAATTGGATTAAGCAAAGTGCTATAGGCCTGTAAAAATGAAGCTGGGCCAGTGGAAAAACGCTGCACACCTGCGGCAAATAACTCGCCGATATCCATCTGCTCATTCAATAGCATAAAATTCAGTGGCATATCCACAGCGGCAGACAAGCGCTTAGCGGTCTCGACCTGATTCGTGCCAGGGATAAAGCCACCATCCGCACCCGCAGCCTGATATTGAGTTAACCTATCGATAGTCATAACAACAGTGGCCTCACCACTGGCTAAACCCAGTAAATACACATCAGTTCGCGCATTAATAAATAATCCTTGGCAACGAGGATGGGCGCGAATAGCTTTAATTTTTGCCACCATCTCAGCAACACTTGCACTGCCATCCTCAATATTAATTCCTGCTACGCCAAGCTTAGCGAGCTGCGCAACAAAAGCAGCAACCTCATCGGGATCTTGGCTATAACCAGATTCAATATCTATCGTCACGGGCACTCGGCTCAGCCGTAGGATATTGTTCACTACGTCCAATAAAGCCACTTTAGGTAACGCTTGGCCATCGGGATAACCGAGCGACCAAGCCAATGCCGCGCTACTGGTCGCAATCGCACGGGCGCCCGATGCTTGGATGATGGCCGCACTGGCGGCATCCCAAACGTTAGTTAATATCAGCGGCTCTGATTGTTGATGTAGTGCTTTGAAAAGTATTCTAGATTGCTCAGCCATCTTATGTCCTTGTTGGTGTTGAAGGCTCAACTCTAACAAGATGGCTTAGGTAATTATCGCGGGAAACGGCACTGAACCGAAAAGCCAAGCCCTCAAGGCTTGGCTATGTGAGCATTCAACTTGAGTATTCTTGGCTAACCCCAAAGTGCATTGGCAAGGATAAACACACTCGCGGAGAGCAACATAGTAATAGGTAGTGTCAGCAGCCAAGCAAGCATGATCTGCTTAATGGTTTGGATCTGAAGCCCTGAACGATTAGCCACCATAGTACCCGCTACAGCGGAAGACAAAATATGAGTCGTCGATACAGGCATCCCCGTCATACTGGCAATCCCAATAGAGACGGCAGCGGTGACCTGCGCGGCAATGCCTTGGCTGTAAGTCATACTCGATGAACCAATTTTTTCCCCCACGGTATATACAATCCGCCGCCACCCCACCAACGTGCCGCAACCCAGCGCAGTAGCAATGGCAATAATCACCCAAATGGGCGCATACTCAGTAGTTCTAGTGAGATCTTTTCGCCATTTAGCCAATGAACTCAAATCCTTAGCAGGAAGATCCAATTTAGCCACTTGGCGAGCAGTATCATCGATGCACAACAATAAACGTCGCACCTCGCGTCGCTCTTCTACATCCATATCTTTGTAAGTTGAGACTTTTGCTAAGCGACGGTCAAGCAACGACATCGCCGGTAATACATTGGCAGATGAGCAATGGGCCAGCATATATTCGGGAACGTTGACTAAGGCTTTAAAGTCGATAACATCCGCGATAACGGCTTGGTTACGGTCATAAATCGCCATAATGCGACGATTAGCATCTTGAGTTCTTTCTAAATCATAGGGTTGACTGCCCATGTCCAAGGCAAAATAAGCCGGTGCCATACAAATCAGCACTAGCATCACTAAACCTATCCCCTTCTGTCCATCGTTAGAACCATGGGCGAAACTCACCCCCATAGCGGAGATAATTAAACTCGCCCTTGCCCAAAATGGAGGATGTTTTTTACCATTAATCTGCATCTGCTCATCGGGGGTACGGTGAATTTTATGTTTCTGCCAAACGTATTTCATGATGAGCAAAAAAATCCCTGCCATCACAAACCCTAAGGTCGGCGAAATAATCAAGGACAGCATGATCTGCGTTGCTTTAGAGACATTAATGCCCTGCAAGATAGGCTGATGATTTATCCAAGCGAACGCGCCACCCACACCCATTATCGAACCAATCAAGGTATGGGAGCTCGATGCCGGAATACCAAAATACCAAGTACCTAAGTTCCAGATAATTGCCGAAAATAGCAGGGAAAACACCATCAGCAAGCCTTGGATTGAGTCCATACCGAGCAAGGAGTCTACAGGTAATAAATGCACTATCGCATAGGCCACCCCTAACCCCCCTAACAGCACACCCGCAAAATTAAATAGTGCGGAGGTAACGACCGCCAGATTTGCCGGCATTGCCTTGGTATAGATCACCGTCGCCACCGCATTTGCCGTGTCGTGGAAGCCATTAATAAATTCGTATGCCAGTACAAAAAGTACGGCAAGGACTAAACCCACCGACCACGCAAAGCCTAACGTTGTGAACATTTCAAACATAAAATACTTACCCATGGCGAGAACGCCCACAGGTTACGCCCAAGTTTGGGGTCTTTTACAGTGAAAAATTGTTTAGATTGTCAAAAAGTGAATTAGCCCCCAATAACTCAGTAGCATGCTTGCAATTACAACTGGCTTGATTTTATTCGGCCAAATGAATATTTGTGCCGCAAAAAGGTGCAATATATTGATTCAATATTAAATAAGCCAACTAGAAATAGTTGTTCATGACCATACGTCGTAACAGGGTTATATCCCATGATCGCCTAACCGAAATCGCTGTGGCGTCATCCCAAAACGCTCCTTGAAGGCTTTGATATAGGATGAATCATTTTGATAACCAATTTGGTGGGCCACATTCTGTATTGATAGGTCAGTGGCCAATAACGACAGCGAATAGATCAGCCGTAAATGTTGACGCCATAATACGAATGAAGAACCAAACTCCCTCACAAATAGCCTCGACAATGTTCGTTCCGATGCCCCAACCATCTCACCCCATTTCACTAAAGAGAAATCTAAAGCTGGCGTTTGGGTTAAATGCTCAAAAATCAATTTTAGGCGCCTATCTTGCGGTATCAGTAACTTAAAAGTCTGCCCCCCGGCACTATTAATTTGATCATATAACACCTCAAGCAAACGCAGTATTGGCGCCTGAACCATTGGTTCAACATTCGTTGGGGTATTAAAAGCACATTGTTTTCTGAGCGTTAACACTAACTCCCTTATAAAAGCACTCATAGCGACGGGCTTAACCATGGCACCATAATCTCGACCATACATAGGATTCAAATAGACACCAATAAAGCAAGTATCTGTAATCGCAACAGACTCATGCATGACACCTGCAGGCACAAAAAGCGCAGTGGTATGGGGGACCAAAAAAAGTGCCTCATTTGCCTCTGTCTGTAACAGGCCTTGAAGCGGAAAAATAAGCTGATGCCAACAGTGCTGGTGTAAAACATCCACATAACCCTTCTGCATCTCAATCGTTTTGACAAAAGAAGGCATATTAGGCGCTTGCTCAATAATGGCGTTAATCGAATCGAGTTGGCGACTTAGCATCATTACTTGTCCATATAACGTTATTCAGCCAAATAAAAAGGATTGTAGCATAGCGTTATCCCATAAAAGACACAGGAAAACTCGATGCGCATTCATTGCATTATCCATGAAAGCTATGAAGGTCCAGGCTATTTTAGCGATTGGGCTGCAAGCAAAAACTACAGTATGAGCTTTAGCAGAATCTATCTAGATGAAGCTTTACCCGACAATAGTAATGGTTTTGATCTTTTAATTATCCTCGGTGGCCCTCAGTCTCCCGCGACATGCCAAAACGATTGTCCATATTTTGATAGCCAAGCAGAACAAAGGTTTATCAGACAAGCTATCCAAAAAAATAAAGCCGTTGTGGGGGTTTGTCTTGGGGCACAGTTAATAGGAGAGGCATTAGGTGCCCGTTATCAAAAGAGCCCGCATACCGAGATTGGTTACTTCCCCATTGAACTGACTGCGGCAGGAAAAAGTGATGTTAACCTTACGACATTTTCGACAACTGAAGTGGTTGGCCACTGGCATAACGATATGCCTGGCCTCACTCCCGATTGCGAAGTGCTCGCCACAAGTGAAGCTTGCCCGCGGCAAATTGTACGTTACACACATTTAGTTTTTGGATTTCAATGCCATCTTGAATTTATCAGTAGCCAATTAGCGCCATTAATTGCTCAAGAAAATGCTTTTTCTAGCACACAGAAAATGCCATATATTCAAAGCCCTGAGTTCATACTGGGGCAATCAACGGCTAGGATGAATCAGTTGCTGGGGCATTTTTTAGATAATCTAGTCCTAACCTATCAAGCCGTATATACCCAAACAACCTGAAGCTGCAGGATTCTGCGGGCTAAGCCAAAACAAAAACGCCAGCTAAGTTAGCTGGCGTTTTAGATTAATGACTCACAAATCGCTTATTGCAAATGACCCGCATTGTGCAATTCACGATCATCCTTGGCAGGCGGATTCCACTGATACATCCAAGTTTCAGACAATGGCTGACCATCAACCTCCAAATAGACTCTCAGGTTAATCGGCTCAGTACCGTCTCCGGGTGGCACTACGTCAAACATAGCGCGGTAACCATTAATCGAGGCTAAAGGACGGGCTGATTCAATTTCCACTTTGCCTTCAGATGCTGTGATCACGGCTTTAACTTGGGTGTCTTTACCTATCATAGGTAAAGTTCCACCCGCGAAATCAACCACAAAACGCTTACTGTAGTATTTGCGTTTCTGGCCAACTACGCCGCCAATCCCGGTGAAGGTATCGACAACCCGAGCACGGGGTGATTGAACCGGTGGAATGCCACCCCAGTACATGTTGTAGCTGTACAGCAGCTCTTGACCAGGAACAATCGGCTCAGCAGGATTCCAGAAAGCCACTATGTTATCAAAGGTTTCATCCAGTGTTGGAATTTCAACCAACTGCACTGAACCTTTACCCCAACTGCTGGTTGGTTCAATCCATAGGCTTGGGCGTTTATCATAAAACACGCCGTCGTCCTGATAATGATCGAAGTTACGATCACGTTGCAGTAAACCAAAACCTTTTGGATTTTCATCGCTATAGGCATTGAATCGCAGGTTTTCAGGGTTACCTAGCGGACGCCAAATCCATTCACCATTGCCCGTGTGCATGGCTAGACCATCGGTGTCATGGATTTCTGGACGCCAGTCATAACCGGTGCGGCGATCATTCTCACCCACCATAAACATACTGGTCAGTGGCGCAACGCCTAAACGTTCAATCGCTTTACGTGGATAAACAGCCACATCCACCTTCATTTTTAAACGTTCACCCGGTTCGATATCAAAACGATAAGCCCCCGTGACACTCGGAGAATCTAACAAGGCATACACAGTGGTGATATTCGATCCTGGTTTAGGTTTTTCTAACCAGAAATTGGTGAACATTGGAAACTCTTCGGGTTTTGGCAGTGCAGTATCAACCGCTAAGCCACGAGCCGACAAACCGTACTGCATTTCTTGACCCACTGCGCGGAAATAACTAGCGCCAAGGAAGGCAACAATGTCACGCTGCCAATCGGTATTAAATTGCATACGGAAACCCGCAAAACCAAGATCCTTAGGCAACTGACTACCTTTGACCTTTGACTTGCCGTAATCGAACATTGAAGGTGAATATTCGATTAACTTAGCCTTACCCTCATTTAGCTCATAAATATGGATAGGGGTATCAAAAAACAGCCCAAGATGGAACAGTTCGGCACGAAACTCCGAATCTTGATCACGCCATAGTGCGGCTTTCTTCTTGAAGTGGAATTGTTGGTAATCATCCCAACTCATGCCCTGAAGGCTTTTAGGTAATTCGCCTTTATGACTCTCATAGGGTTGTGCAGCCATAGTACGGGCATAACCCTTAAGCCAAGCGTAACTAAACTCTTCACCTTCTTGTGGTGACGCCTGCTTACCTGCCGCACATGCTGAAAGACTCAGCAATACGCTACAGGTTAACAATACGCCGCCAACCATACGCTGCAAACGGCCGCGACGAGAGGAAGATTGGGCTTCAATCGAGGGTTGTGTCGCCATCGATTCTTGATAAACGTTTCTTTGTTCGGGAAATAAATTGGGTTGCATAAGCAGACTCTGAATTGGTGTAACTTCCTGACACTTCCCTGCAAATCTGACTCAATTGCAGCGATGGCCCTGTGGAGAACTGTTGATGACAGAGGTAACAATACAGCGATCAGCAACAATTCGCCAGAATCTAGCATACTTTCTGTCGAATGGAATATGGCATGCTAGCTATTTTCAATCTTGAGGCCTATTTATGAAAATATGATTAAAAAATTCCGTTATTTACTGAATTCACGCCCATAAAAACTTCACTGCCAGCAAGAAGGCCGTCGACTTAATACCTGAAGATAAAGTGCACGTTCGGCATAGGTTAATTATCTGCTCAGCATGTTAACTCGAAGAGATAATACGCCAGCCCGCAAAATCGGTTTATGGCCTTAAAATCATACAAGTCGCCGTAGCAGTGGCGAGCAGTTTTCCATCCTGTGTTTTTAGCGTACCTTCCGAAATTCCTAAAGACTTAGATAAATTGATCACCTTGCCCTCAGCCACTAACACTTGATGTTTAGGCACAGGTCGAATCATTTTAATATTCAAATCGATAGTGCCGTAACCAACACCCGCTTCAAGCAATGTATGCACGGCGCAACCGGTAACCGAATCCAGTACAGTCGCGGCAAAACCACCATGAACGCCGCCCAATGGGTTGAGGTGCTTATCATCGGCAGTCGCATGGAATGTCACCGTTCCTTCGTCGGCTTGAACCAGCGACATTGGCATAGTGAGAGAGATAGAAGGTGCGGGTAATTCCCCCCTTGCCATTGCCTGTAAAATGGCTAAACCCGACATTTGCTGAATATTCATAATCCACCTAAATTGATGAGCGTCAAAGCACATGAATAAAAATGACCGCTTAACCACTTTGGATTAGGCGATCATTTAACTAAAAATCCACTTAAACGCTCGGTCCGCATTAACCCCAGCGGCGCCTAAATTGGATCCATATACCACTAAAAAGACTAATAAATATAAGCTCAGCGAAGATCGAATCTATCTAAGTTCATCACCTTAGTCCAAGCGTCGATAAAATCATCGATAAATCGCAGCTGTGCATCACTGCTCGCGTACACTTCTGCGAGTGCACGCAGCTGCGAATTAGAGCCAAAGATCAAATCAACACGACTTGCAGTCCACTTTTGCTGGCCACTGACGCGATCAACACCCACAAACATATCCTCCGCTTTAGAAGTGGGTTTCCACGTCGTCCCCATATCGAGCAAGTTAACAAAAAAGTCATTGGTCAAAAACTCAGGACGCGCAGTCAAGACACCTGTTTTTGACTGATCAGAGTTCGTATCTAACACCCGCAGACCGCCAATAAGCACTGTCATTTCCGGCGCAGTTAAGGTCAGCAATTGTGCCCTATCGACCAATAACTCCTCCGCCGAAACAGAAAACGGAGTGGGATGATAATTTCTAAAGCCATCTGCGACAGGTTCAAGTACCGCAAAAGATTCCACATCAGTTTGTGCTTGCGTGGCATCCATACGACCCGGCGTAAATGGAATCGTCACTTCACCCCCCGCATTTCTAGCCGCTTGATCAATACCGACACAGCCTGCTAGCACAATCAAGTCAGCAAGGGAGATTGTCTTACCTCCTTGATTGAACTCAGACTGAATACTCTCAAGCACTTTGAGCACCTTAGCAAGTTGCTCAGGCTGATTCACTGGCCAATCTTTTTGCGGCGCGAGTCGAATTCGCGCACCGTTCGCACCACCGCGCATATCGGAACCCCGGAAGGTCGACGCCGAGGCCCAAGCGGTTGCAACGACTTCTGAAATCGTTAATCCAGAACCAATAATCTTCAGTTTAAGATCCGTGACATCCTGCTCATTAACCAGGGGATGATCAACCGCTGGAATGGGATCTTGCCAAAGAAACGTTTCTGCAGGCACTTCAGGACCCAAATAGCGCGTGCATGGCCCCATATCTCTGTGTGTCAGCTTGTACCAAGCTTTTGCAAATACATCGGCAAACTCATCGGGATTTTCAAAGAATCGACGTGATATTTTCTCGTAATCAGGATCGAAGATCAGTGCAAGGTCAGTAGTCAACATGGTTGGTACATGACGTTTTGAGGCATCATGCGCATCGGGGATCACCCCTTTACCCGCGCCATTTTTAGGTATCCACTGATGGGCACCCGCAGGGCTCTTAGTCAGTTCCCATTCATATCCGAATAGATTTTCAAAAAAATTGTTACTCCATTGGGTTGGTGTTGAGGTCCAAGTCACTTCGAGGCCACTGGAAATAGTATCGCCACCTTTACCGCTTTTATAGCGACTCTGCCAGCCTAGGCCTTGCTGCTCAATACCTGCGGCTTCTGGCTCAGGTCCGACTAATGCTGCGTCACCTGCACCATGGGTTTTACCAAAAGTATGACCACCAGCAATCAAGGCTACGGTTTCTTCATCATTCATCGCCATACGGGCAAAGGTTTCGCGGATATCTACGGCGGCAGCGAAAGGATCTGGGTCGCCATTGGGTCCCTCAGGGTTAACATAAATCAACCCCATTTGGACTGCGGCGAGGGGATCTTCAAGGTCTCGCTCTCCCGAGTAACGCTTATCGTCTAACCATTTATTTTCCGCGCCCCAGTAAATATCAGCTTCGGGTTCCCAAATATCGACTCGCCCACCAGCGAAACCTAAGGTTTTGAATCCCATAGATTCCAGCGCGACATTCCCCGTGAGGATCATCAAATCGGCCCAAGAGATTTTATTGCCATATTTTTGTTTAATCGGCCAAAGGAGCCGGCGTGCTTTATCGAGGTTTACGTTATCTGGCCAGCTGTTTAACGGTGCAAAACGTTGATTACCGCTCCCCGCTCCTCCACGTCCATCACCGGTACGATAGGTGCCAGCACTGTGCCATGCCATACGAATAAATAGCGGCCCATAGTGGCCAAAATCTGCTGGCCACCAGTCCTGTGAATCCGTCATTAATGCGAGGAGATCTTGCTTTACAGCAGCTAAATTGAGGGATTTAAAGGCTTCAGTATAATTGAAGTCATCACCCAAAGGATTAGATAAGGAAGAGTGTTGGTGCAGAATATCGAGCCGGAGCTGTTTAGGCCACCAATCTCGATTCGAGGTGCCACCAGCAGAATGGTGCATAGGACATTTGTTCTCAGACATAACGTGCTCTCCTTCTGTTCGCAAAAAATATTCAAGTAAATAAAATCTAAATGACTTTTGCCGCAAGTTTGTACTGCTTAACGCTCTCTACCACAGACTAATCGTTTCAATAGAGAAATAAAAACCAGTCTAACGACCTTACCTTACCTCTAGATGAAACGCGATGAATCCGCTCATTAAAAAATATTCAGCAAAAATTACCCTTTCTAAAATAAGCTATTAAAGGATAGTAGAATGATACCAATCATAAAAAACAAGGGCTGCAAAATGCAGCCCTTGTTTTTTATTGGGTAAAACTATGGGATAACTAACTATTTAGCTTCTGCCACAGGTTTGCGTCTATTGTGCGCAATGATCAGCGCAACTAAACAGATAACTCCGACAGCAATACCCACTGGCTGGCTCAAAGGTTGCGGTAAGCCTAAGCCAATACCCGCAGTCATAATATAAGACACAGTAACGCTGGTGCCGCCAATCGCTGGTAAGCTAACAATCCAATGGAAGGTCCCGCGATCGAACAAGTACTTAGTTGCTAACCACAATACACTGGTTGATAGCAGCATATTTGAGAAAGCAAAGTAACGCCAAATCAAAGAGAAATCGATCTTCGTCATAAAATACGCAATGGTCAGAATAGGCACAGCAACCAATAAACGATTACGCATACTTTGCGGAATATGGAAGGCATCGATAATAGTCAAACGCAGCGAACGAAATGCGGTATCGCCAGAGGTGATAGGGAAGATAGCCACGGCCACAATCGCCATAATACCGCCCGCAACACCTAAATACGTAGTTGCCACTTGGTTAACCACTAAACCTGGGCCACCTTGGTCGAGCAAACTCTTAAGCTCAACATAACCGCCAGGGAAAGCTGCAATACCCGCCGTTGCCCATACACAAGCAACGATACCTTCAGCAACCATAGCGCCATAATATACAGGGCGAACATACTTCTCATTCGTCAAGCAACGAGCCATGATGGGCGCTTGAGTTGAATGGAAACCGCTAATCGCACCACAGGTAATAGTCACAAATAACAGTGGCCAAACAGGTAGTCCATCTGGGTTTGGTTCGAGTAACTCATTGTTGTAATGGCTGTGGTCGAAATAGGCAAACACATCACCCATTTCAGGTAACTGCGGCGCATTGATCATTAGAGCAACAGCGATAGAAACTGTCATGACTATCATCAACAAACCAAATGCGGGATATAATTTAGTGATGATTTTATCAATCGGCAGCATAGTCGCTAAAAAGTAATAGACTAAAATCACTAACACCCAGAAGGTATTATTGCCAAAGATGGTGTCTTTAAAATAATCGAGATTACTCAGCAAACCTGCGGGGCTCATGATGAAGACCACGCCCACAAAAAACAGCAGCATAGCGGTAAACAGCAACATCACGCCTTTAAAGTAAATATTAAAGTAGTGGCCCGCAATCTCTGGCAGACTCTTACCGTCTTCTTTTATGCTGAGCACGCCAGAAAAATAATCATGTACTGCGCCGCCAATAATATTCCCCAGTACAATCCACACTAAGGCTATTGGGCCGTAAAGTGCACCGAGGATCGGGCCAAATATCGGCCCCACACCCGCGACATTGAGGAACTGGATCAGAAACGCTTTAGCCGGATGAACCGGAACGTAATCGACGCCATCTTCGAATCTCGCCTGTGGTGTTATCGCTTTAGGATCGATACCCGCTTGCCGCTCAACAAAGGGACTATAGAACTTGTATGCAAGCACTAAGAGTGCGATACAAATAAAGAAAATTAACATTATTTAATTATCCATACTTTAGTAGGAGGTGATTTAATTGAGAGTTTCATTGAGTTAGTGACTGAGGTCAAGCAACACACTATTAGACTAATGTCGGGTTGATTATCTGAAACAGCCGTACGAGTGGGTATAGATGAACAAACGCGTTTAAAAATAATCCCTATGAAGTATTCAATTTGTCTACAACAGTACTTATCATACTAAAACTGAGTTCCTCTCATCGTCCTTATTCCATTCCACGATTTAGTAGTACTAAGCTAGTCAGTCAACACCTACTAAGTTAACCATGGACATACAAGTAACCTTAAGTAGAATACTTAAATCATTGCTGATTTAAAACTTCTTTATAAATTGAGCTAAATATCAGACCACTTAACCCCTACCCAAGTAATAAACCTAATCCATTCTATAACTTCATATTTCAATAGAGTCTAATTTAGTTAATCAGCAACATAAACAAAACTACCTTAAGCGCTAGCGACTTATTACTTAATCATTTTACAATTTATAAAAACCGTAAAACTGCAAGAAAAAATCAAAGATCAAAAATAAAATACTCACTAGCCTTTAAAATAACAGCAAACAAAAAACTACTATTTGACATCACAAAATTTAAAATAAATCATTAGTAAACCAATAAAACTTAAGTTATATTTAGCAAAAATAAAAACACCATTAATCTGCCTCTTAATGACTTTATAATAACTTATTTTTGGCCGAGTGCTCTTGCGCAAAAATGATAATAGCTGACTTTACCAACATGACATTCCATACATTCTGCCAATGTTATAGCGTTCATGTTGAATGTTCAAACGATCCCAAAGGAGATAACACATTTAAAAACTTTAAAAGCTCAATAAACTAAAGCGTTATAAATCAAGATAAATTTATCTAAATAACAAAATCTTGTATTTTCACAATCAAAATAAGACACTTATTTAAGGACAAATCATGTTAAAAAAACTTCTAACGCCTATGCTGGCCATTTTCCTTCTACTCTCAGGTTGTGCCACAGTACCAATGGCTTCACAAGAGGAAGATGCAAAGCTTAAGACATTCCAGAAGCCAGCTGACAATAAAACAGGGATTTATATATACCGCAATAGTTTTGCGGGTCAGGCTCTAAAGAAAAATATCTATATTAATGGTGAGATGATTGGCGAATCTGCTAATAAAGTCTACTTCTACAAGGAAGTAGAACCAGGTGAGCAAACACTTTCTACCGAATCAGAATTCAGTGAAAATAATTTAAAACTATCGACAGAAGGTGGTAAAAACTACTTTATCGAGCAATATATAAAAATAGGTGTTTTTGTTGGTGGTGCGGGGTTGCAGTCAGTAACTGACGGTGAAGGCATGAAGAATGTTAAAGAATGTAAACTTGCCAAATAGTTTATAGCTAATTTGTGCTTTTATAAAAATTCAGCTGTAATAATATAGCTTATCCAGTTGCATCTTTAATAATCACGCCTTTTAAAAAGTTCTAGAAAACAAAAAACCAGCCAAATGGCTGGTTTTTATGGTGCATTTTATCACTATGATTGTCAGCTAATGAGTAAACCTTTTACTGTTTAGCCAATTCCCACTCATTCATCATCGATAATATGACTAACCGAAATACCTTGTTCGACTGCATTACGCCTGTGGGCGCATGGCAGGGAACAGGATCACGTCACGGATAGTATGAGTGTTAGTGAACAACATCACTAAACGGTCGATACCGATACCTTGGCCTGCCGTTGGTGGCAAACCGTGTTCCAGTGCAGTGATATAGTCTGCATCGTAGAACATAGCTTCATCGTCACCTG
Organism: Shewanella sp. S23-S33; assembly: GCF_043359565.1. Classification (NCBI taxonomy): domain Bacteria; kingdom Pseudomonadati; phylum Pseudomonadota; class Gammaproteobacteria; order Alteromonadales; family Shewanellaceae; genus Shewanella; species Shewanella sp. S23-S33. Next base: position 177,116 of record NZ_JBHFFD010000011.1, read on the forward strand.
CATCTTTCGCGTCAACCTGTGCTTTAAAGCGGTTGTCTTGATCTTCAGCATCGTTCAGCTCGCTAAAGCCGTTAGCCACTTCGCGGCCACCGATGAAGAATTCGAAACGGTCAGTGATGAAATGGTTGTCATCGTTACGACGTGCCAATGGTGAAATATCCGCTGGGTAGCCAGTGATGAACGTTGGTTGCATCAATTGCCATTCAGCAGTTTCACCGAAGATTTCTTCAAGCAGCTGACCACAAGTCCAGAACTTCTCAATCTTCATGCCTAAGCTTTTCGCTAAATCGCGCATGAATTCAACATCTTTCACTTGCTCATAGGTCATAGCTTGGATAGTGGCGTTATCAGGATTGTACTTCTGAATCGCTTCTAACATGCTTAAACGTGCGTATGGGCCGCCGAAATCGACTGTGTGCTCACCGTATGGCATTTGCGCACTGCCAAGCAGTTCGATAGCAATCGAGCTGAGCATTTCTTCGGTGAGGTCCATCAGATCTTTGTAGTCTGCATAAGCCATATAGAATTCCATCATAGTGAATTCTGGGTTATGACGTGGCGACAGACCTTCGTTACGGAAGTTACGGTTGATTTCGAACACACGCTCAAAACCACCGACCACTAAACGCTTCAGATATAATTCTGGCGCGATACGCAGATACATTGGCATGTCTAAGGCGTTGTGATGAGTGATAAAAGGACGCGCCGAAGCACCACCTGGGATCACATGCATCATAGGGGTTTCAACTTCCATGAACTCTTTTTTGATCATGAAGTTACGAATTGCAGAAACCACTTTAGAACGCATGATAAAGGCATTGCGCGAATCTTCGTTAACGATGAGATCCACGTAACGTTGACGATAGCGCATTTCTTGATCGGCTAGACCATAATAGTCAGCAGGCAATGGACGCAGCGCCTTGGTCAGTAGCTCGTACTGTTCCATGTTGACATATAAGTCGCCTTTGCCAGACAAATGCAGCTGACCGGTTACACCGATAATGTCACCGATATCCAGACCTTGAAAACGCTCTTTCAAATCAGCTTGTACGCTTTTTTCAGCATAGGCTTGAATACGGCCAGACACGTCTTGGATCACTAAGAAAGGACCACGTTTTGCCATGATGCGGCCAGCAATGCTGGTCTTAAAACCTAAGGCTTCGAGTTCTTCTTTAGTGTTTTGACCATACTGTGCTTGCAGTTCAGCCGCTTTATGGGTGCGACGGAAGGTATTTGGATGGGCATTAGCACTACAGTTTGGGCGGATGCTTTCTAGCTTGGCACGGCGCTCGGCGATCAGTTTGTTCTCATCAATTACTTGTTCAGTCATCTTATTTCTCGTCTATACCTTGAATTAATTACAGCCCAGATTTCAAACTGGCTTCGATAAACTTATCCAGATCGCCATCGAGTACCGCTTGAGTATTGCGGGTTTCAACGCCTGTGCGTAAGTCTTTAATGCGGGCATCGTCTAATACATAAGAGCGAATTTGACTGCCCCAGCCGATATCAGACTTAGCGTCTTCTGCGGCCTGTTTGTCGGCATTTTGCTTGAGCATTTCTAACTCAAACAGTTTTGCTTTCAGCTGCTTCATCGCAGCATCTTTATTTTTATGCTGTGAACGGTCGTTCTGGCACTGCACGACGGTATTCGTCGGTAAGTGGGTAATACGAATCGCCGATTCCGTTTTGTTAACGTGCTGACCACCCGCGCCTGATGCACGATAAGTGTCAATACGCAGATCCGATGGGTTGATATCAATCGTGATATCGTCATCGATTTCTGGATAAACGAACACAGAGCAGAATGACGTATGACGACGACCCGATGAATCGAATGGCGACTTACGTACTAAACGGTGCACGCCAGTCTCAGTGCGTAACCAACCAAACGCATATTCGCCAGTGAACTTAATGGTCGCGCCTTTAATACCGGCCACGTCACCATCGGTCACTTCCATCAACTCAGGGCTAAAGCCATGGGCTTCGCCCCAACGTAGGTACATACGCAGCACCATGTTGGCCCAATCTTGGGCTTCGGTACCACCACTACCAGACTGAATGTCTAAATAACAGTTTGACGCATCTTGCGGGCCGGAGAACATACGACGGAATTCAAGATCGGCAAGGCGGCTTTCGAGATAATCCAGCTCTTTACTGGTTTCATTGAAGGTATCTTCGTCTTCCTCTTCAATAGCCAGCTCGAGTAAGCCTTCAACATCTTCAAGACCTGAGTCCATATCGTCTATGGTTTTGACCACAGCTTCTAGGCTAGCGCGCTCTTTGCCTAAGGCTTGGGCGCGCTCTGGGTCGTTCCACACTTCTGAACTTTCAAGCTCACGGGTAACTTCTTCTAGACGCTCATTTTTGGCATCGTAGTCAAAGATACCCCCTAAGAAGCTCCGTGCGCTCGGCAAGCTCCTTAATTTTGAATTTTACTGGATTAACTTCAAACATGAGTTTTCAACTTTCTTTATTTGGCCGCTTTAATTGATCTTCCACTAAAAGGGGCGGTGATTAACAGTATTTGCAACCGCGCATTTTAACCTAACCAGACTGGTAAACCTAGGGGTGCACTGTTCATTAAATGGGATAACAAGGATTATTTTCCAAGCTAAAAGACCACAGCACTAACGCCGAGACTAACAAAAAGCAATGAGTTAAGACTGTGATCTTACTTAAATTTAGCCAAGATAGTGCTATGCGCGAGGCCAATGGCTGACACACAAGCGCTCTCCTGCCTAAAAAATCCCCATAATATCAAAGGAAACACAACTAAAAAGGCCTGATAACGCCAACCACATCACGACTAAATTAGAACAAACATTCACCAGCGCACAATCTGGGCGGGTTTGTGATTCAAGCTGCAATTTTGCAGCAAACTTCACTCGCCCATAAGCGTCTTCTAAAGCTGTCTAGGTATACTCGAAACAACCTAAGCCTGCAGCCCCGCGCTATAGCAGCTAAGCACCCTACATATAAAAAGGCCATGGGATGATAGAACTTCGAATTGATGACCAAGTGTTGTCGGTTAATCCGACCGATAACCTACTGCAAGTGGCGCATGCTGCTGGCATAGCAATACCCAGCTTATGTGATCCCAGCGCAGCCTCGCAGCAATTAGGCGTTCACGAGCATGCAGACAAGCAAGCCTGCAATTTGTGTGTCGTCCAGATTGAGAATTCCGACGCCAGTTTGCGCTGCGTACGCGCCTGTGAAACGTCCGCCACAGTCGGCATGCGAGTCATAACTCAGTCTGAATTATTAAGTCAAAAACGCAAACAAGCGCTGACTGAGATCTTGAGCGATCATTTTGCCGATTGCGAAGCCCCCTGCCAACAAGCATGCCCTGCGGGCGTCGATGTGCAGAGTTACCTGTATCACATCGCCCAAGGCAACCATACTGAAGCCGTTAAAGTCATTAAACAAACTTTGCCGCTGCCACTCTCCATTGGCCGTGTCTGCCCTGCTTTTTGTGAAGCACAATGTCGCCGCGGACTCGTCGATGAGCCCATTGCCATACGCCAATTAAAACGTCACGCCGCCGATCTCGACTTAGCTGATGGCGAAAATGGGGGCATGAGTTATGTCCCGCCACGCCAAACCGACACGGGCAAAAAAGTCGCGATTATCGGTGCGGGTCCAGCAGGGTTAAGTGCCGGATATTACTTATCAAACCAAGGCCATAGCGTTGAGATATTCGAATCTATGCCACAGGCGGGTGGTTGGCTACGTTATGGTATTCCTGAGTATCGTTTACCTAAAGCGATACTAGACAAGGAGATCGCACTCCTGTGCCGCAATGGCTTAACCATACACACAGAAACACGTCTCGGTCACGAGATACATTTAAATCAATTAGTTGAAGATTTTGATGCCGTCTGTCTCGCCATTGGCGCCCAAAAAGCTGTGCCTATGGATTATCCCGGCAGTACACTTGCGGGTTGCCACTTAGGTGTCGATTACTTAAAAGATCATTGTCTCGAAAAGACTCTTGTTTTAGGTAAGAAAGTCGCCGTCATTGGCGGTGGCAATACCGCTATTGATTGCGCCCGCACAGCAGTGCGTGAAGGCTGCGATGTCACCTTAATTTACCGTCGCACCCGCGCCGAAATGCCCGCCGAAGCTTACGAGGTACATGAGGCCGAAGTCGAAGGGGTGAAGTTTCATTTTTTAACCAATCCGCTTGAAAACCATAGCGATGCGCAAGGTAGAGTCCATTCAGTCACCTTCGCTAAGATGGCACTCGGCGAAGCCGATGCCTCTGGCAGACGCGCTCCCGTTGATACCGGTGAAACCTTTACTCAAGATTTCGACACTGTGATAGCCGCAGTATCACAAACTCCCGACATGAGTTTTATGCAAGATCCCGCGAGCCACTTAAGCAATGGTGAACTCGCTCTCAGCCGCTGGAATACCTTTATTGGCTGCGAGCACACTATGTCATCAGGGGTTGAAAAACTCTTTGTGGTGGGGGATGCACGCCGCGGCCCTGCTACCGCAGTCGCCGCGATAGGCGATGGCCATAAAGCCGCAATTGCCATAGATAAATTGCTCAAACAAGGCCTAAGCTGTGAGCTGCATGCTACTGAATTTAATTCATCAAAAGCAATCGGCAACACAATAAAACAAGGTTTGCCAACTACCGAGCTCTACCCCTCTGTCGCACGTAAACCCCGTTTAACCATGCCCGAATTGAACGCGGTGCAACGTTTACTCAATTACGGCGAAGTCGAGCTAGGCTTTGCTCCCGATGCCGCCATGCAAGAAGCTGCGCGCTGCCTCGAATGCGCCTGCCAAGCCAATACTGATTGTAAATTAAGGGACTATGCGACCGACTACCATGTCGAACCTAAGTCACTCAGCACTCAAAGCGCGCGCAAGTTTTCGGTCGATAAATCGAGTCCGTTCATTCAATTTGATGCAAATCGTTGTATTAGCTGCGGTAAGTGCGTCGATGTGTGCCAGTTGCAGAGTGGCCATTGTGCGATTCAATTTGCCCATGATTCCTATCAAGCACTGCCGCAAGATATAAGCGAAACCGCCACGCGCCGCGCACCGAGAGTCGGCTTTAGCGCCAGCATGGCCGATAGCAAATGTGTGCAATGCGGCAACTGTGTGCAGGTTTGCCCAACGGGCGCACTCGTCGATGCGCGGGATAAACGCCAAGGCAATGAAACGCCACTCAAAACCGCCTCAACGATTTGTACCTATTGCGGCGTAGGCTGTCGGCTTGACCTTAAAATCGATACCAGCACGAATCAGATCCGTCATATTGAGGGCAATAAAGAGTCTGTGGTAAACCAAGGCATGTTATGTGTGAAAGGCCGGTTTGGTTTCGATTTTATTCACAGTGAAAAACGCCTCACCACGCCACTCATTCGTAAAAATGGCCAGCTCACGCCAAGTAGTTGGCCTGAAGCCATCGCCTATGTGGCCGAACATTTACAGCAAATAAAACAGCAACATGGCAGCAATGCACTGGCAAGCTTGGCCTCGGCAAAAGCCACCAATGAAGAAAACTTCCTCCTGCAAAAATTTGTTAGAAGCATACTCGGTACCAATAACATCGACCATTGTGCCCGTCTGTGCCATTCATCCACAGTCACTGGGCTACAGCAAAGTATCGGCAGTGGTGCCATGACCAATGACATTCCGAGCATTCAAGCATCGGATGTGATTTTTATCATAGGCTCAGACACCAGCAGTGCTCACCCGATCATCGCCTCGAAAATTAAGCAAGCCGTGGCTTTGCATGGCGCGAGACTAATGGTGGCCGACCCTAAACGTGTCTCCATTGCCGACAGTGCACAGCTTTATGTCGCCCACAGACCCGGCACAGACGTCATGCTACTCAATGCAATTATGGCGGAAATCATCCGTAATGACTGGCAGGATAAAAGCTACATTGCCGCACGCACCGAAGGCGTGGATGCTCTCTATGCTGAACTCAAAAAAGTAGATTACAGCCTAGAAAATGCAGCCTTGATAACAGGCGTTAAAGCCGAAGATATCGCCCGCATCGCACGCACCATAGGCACTGCCGACAAAACCGCAGTCTACTATGCCATGGGCATTACCCAGCACACGACGGGACACGACAATGTTACCGCCATATCTAATCTACAACTTCTGTGCGGCAATATTGGGGTTGAAGGAGCGGGGATTAACCCACTACGGGGACAAAGTAATGTGCAAGGTGCCTGTGACATGGGCGCACTGCCTAACTTCTTCAGTGGTTACCAAAAAGTCACTGACATTCATGCAAGAATGCGTTTCGAGGCACATTGGCAAACGCCGTTATCGGGAGAAATTGGCGTGACCGCAACCCATATGATGCATGATATTTCCAAAGGGAAAATCAAGGCTTTATATGTAATGGGCGAAAACCCCGTATTAAGCGACCCAGATCAAGCCCATGTGCTTAGGGCGCTTAATGCAATCGACTTTTTAGTGGTGCAGGATATCTTTCTCACCGAAACCGCCGAGCTTGCCGACGTGGTTCTGCCCGCCGCAGCCTTTGTCGAAAAACGCGGTCATTTCACCAATACTGAACGACGAGTGCAGCGACTCGAACAAGCCCTGCTACCGCCAGGTGAAGCCCTGCCCGATTGGCAAATTGTCCAAGCCATTGCCAATGCGATGGGTGCCGCTTGGGATTACCCTAATGAAGAAGCGATTTGGCAGGAAATCAATGAGCTGACACCACAATATCGCGGCATTACTTGGCAGCGATTAAGCACTGGAGTTGACGGTAAAATTCCCCAAGGTATTCAATGGCCTTGCCCAGATGAAGCTCATCCTGGTACTCCCATTATGCACCAAGGGCAATTCACCCGCGGCTTAGGTAAGTTCACGCCAGTGAGTTATCGCTTACCCGCAGAAATGCCCTGCAGTGAGTACCCGCTCACCCTCTCGACCGGACGTTTACTGGAACAGTTCCACACTGGCACCTTAACCCGTAAAACGGCCGGACTCGACTTACTCGGCTCGCCTAAGGTAATGATTTCAGTCTATGACGCCGAGCAACTCGGCATAGGCAATGGCGATAAAATCAAACTTACTACCCGTCGCGGCGAAATTGAAATCGACGCCTTTGTGACGAAAAGAGCCCAAGCTGGCGTACTATTCCTGCCCTTCCACTTTGTGGAAGCTGCGGCGAATAAACTCACCATCAATGCACTCGATCCTGTCGCTTTTATCCCAGAATATAAGGTCTGCTCGGTAAGGGTTGAGCGGGTTACCGAGAAAATTGATTAGAATGAACTGACTAGGCTGGATTGACTAAAGTAAATGAATTAAGTGCTCTTCAAAAAGATAAATAAGC
>NZ_JBHFFD010000012.1:0-165313 GCF_043359565.1 Shewanella sp. S23-S33
ACTTTTACCCTCATACAAAATCACAATTTCGAAAAATTCAAAAGATATGCTATTTATTTTATTTATATCAACTTTAAGAACTGCTTCAACAAGTTTTAAAATACTTGTCTTACCTGAGCCATTAACACCAGTAATTATACTCAAATCATCATTAAATCTTATTTCAGCGCTTATATACTTATGTAAATTCGCAACTCTAACACTTAATATTTTCATTATAAAATCCAATAGTTATATACCGATTTTTAAGTATGCTATATTTCACTTCAAACTGAGACCAAAGATATCATTATGATTTATAAATTGATTATTCACTCTTCCTTTTTTGTTTTTCAATATTCTGGGATGATATAGTATTTACGCCATGCTTCGGCTTTACGTATACGAGTGGCTTCATTTTGCTGAACGATACGTTACGTTGTTGTTCCACAGCCTATTGAATTGCAATTTTTTGCTGTTGATATTCAATAATCTTGCGTTCTTTTGCTGCCTGCTGGCGAGCAAGTTCTGTTTGCTTTTGTTGCATAGCAAACTCATTAAGCCCTTGTGTCAGACGGTATTCGACATAACTCAAATAGCCAATTCGCACCAACAAAGTGACTAAGCTCGCTAGCAAGATACCTAAGGTAATTTGTAGTATTAGTTTCATTGCAGCTCACATAACCCTAACTAAACTGAACCTAATGCTTTATCTGTTGCTGTCACTAATTCAGTAATAAACCGAATACACTTATCCACTTCATCACGCTTAATAATTTGAGGTGTTCCTATTTCAACCTGCGCACGATGAACCGCATCTCCACGCTTTCTTAGCCAAGTATTAAGGGTTTCTCTCGCTTGTTTAGGGATGTAATTCGGCCATTTCCAATGCTCTGTAACATCAATTCCGAAAAACTCTTCAAAAATTTGCTTCGTTTTAGCGGAGTCTGGGTTATGAAACATTTTCAAGCGGGTAGAAAACTGCTGCTCCATAAAGTTTCCAATTTGACACCCTTTTAGTGCACCAAACTTGTTGTTGAAAAGTTCTGTAGCAACATCTTCTACATAGGTTTCCCAAGCCGTCATAGTCATGATCAAAGCGGCTCTTTTTAATGCACCCAATGCTTGTGATTCCTGTTTTACATTTAGTTCGTCGTAGCATTCGATCAAAGCTCTTGCATCATTGATTGCACGCTTAAATGTATTTAGAGCAACAGACATTTTATTCCTTAGCCAAATAGTAGCCATACAAGTAAAAATCTGAATTTTAATAAAGTTTTTTGAATAAACACTAATGCCAAGAGTTACACCAATACCCTGCGAAGTTGCCGACGGGCGTTGAAGAAAATCACGTGTGCGAGGCATGGATGCCGAGCTAGCTTTCGGGGTACAGGATGTACCATCGGAAGCGTTAGTGATTTTCGAATAAGCGCTAGGCCAGTAACTAATGTATGTAACTTCGCTAGGGGCGTCTTGGAGCATCCAAGGAGGATAGGACGAGCAGTCCTCCTTGGTCGGGTGTGGGTTGAAGACCCACGACCTTGATTCACCTCGGCCGCTAGGCCGCAAAATTACTAGTTAACTAATTTGTGAACCGACAAAGCTTCCCCATTGCTACCGCACTTCGCCAACATTAGTCAGCCAAGCCATCAATCAAAACAAGGTTGCACTAGCTCAAAACGTCCACTGCTGAACATTGAGCAAAATGCCAATAAGCACTGTGGCAACAAGCATAAGTGCCAAAGCATATTCACCAATTTGCAGGAGGAGTTGGGTATCTAAGAAAGAGAAAAGACACATCGTCCTGATGCAAGTGACTCGAATCGCGGGTACGCGATTAAAGCTCATCCTTGTTAAAAACCTAAGATAGCGACATAGCGTACACTTGTCTATAACTTTAGCATTACAAATCAAGTAATTAAGCAAGCACTGATTTAACAATGTCAATATGAATACATGTGACTAAACCAATCGCCATCAAATAACACTATCTCTTGATCTTGCAGTGACATGAAGTCTCGCGGTGTCAGGCGGTTTGGTTTTGGCAAGCGAGCCAATTTCGACATGCGAATAAGCCCCAATTGAGCGCATTGCTCAAGGGCTCAGCGCAAAGGGTACTGAACAAAATTCAGGCATAACGTAACTGAGTTGAATCACAGTGCGAACATCACTGCAGAAGCCTGATAACACGGGTTTTACACTCTGATTTAGCTTGGTCAAAACTGCAACGATTAACCGCCTAAATTTGCATTTTCGGCCCTACATGCTAACGTGGCTAATGTAAATTTACATTCAGTGTTTATCAAAGCTATGTCGCAACAATCAATAAAAAGTCGATCGACAACAAGCTTATATCGGGCGATACCATGCAGCGCGGCTGATATTACACGGAAGCACAACTGAGGTTGAGATATGGAACCATCTAATACGTCACGCCGGACCTTTATTAAGCAATGTGTGATTGGCGGGGTTGCCGTATATTCGGCCCCTTTGTTGTGGGAAATGAGTCGCGCTAATGCGGCGATTGTCTCACCTGAACTGGCAGCCCAATGGCAAACTCAGGTTAATGGTCAATCCAAACCTAAGTTTCGTAATGACGGCATAGCGAAAGTCACAGGCCAAAAGGTCTATGGCCGTGATTACCGCGCTATGGACATGGAGGGCTGGCCCAAGCAGCAAGGTTACGCTTTTATACTTCGCGCTGCCGATGCCTCCCATGTTTATCAAGGTTTTTCCCTCGACCACCTGCCCGCTTCGGCTAAGCCCTATAAAGTGATCACCGCAGCCGATCTGGCCCGTGATAAAATCAAGCTGCCCGATTTTTACGGTGACAACATGTTACTGGCCGAGGGGCAAACCGCCGACTACTTAGGTCATGCGGTGGCGATATTGTTGTTCGACAGTTTCCCCGCCTTTAAGCAAGCTAAGTCTTTACTGCAATTTGATCAGACCTTACTGCGCTTTGGTGAGCAAACGCCGTTTGTGTCGGACTCGAAAGACCCGTACGCCAGCTGGCGCCTTATTCGAGTTGAAGGTGAAAATGGCGCAAGGGAAGATTTATATAGCCCGCTCCACGATGGGCTGTTTTTCCCTAGCGTAAAAGATCGCAAGCCTGAATGGTTAGGTAATCCGAATGCCAAAGGGACAGTGTCTGAGCGCGGGCTTTATTATGCGGGTGAGATAGATAAGCAGATTGCTAGCGCCCAAGCCAATCAACAATGGCAAGTGTTAGAGCGGGAATATCGCACCCAGATCATCGATCCTATGATGATGGAACCCGAAGCCTTTAACGGCTGGTATGATGCGGCTAGCCAAACCTTTCATACTGTGATTACCTCGCAGTCGCCGCAGGACTTTCAAGAGATGGCAGTGCACATGCTGTTATCTAGCCCACTGGCAGGCAAGGTAAAACATCTTGTGGTGCACTCGCCTTATATCGGCGGTGGATTTGGCGCGAAAGACCATTCGATATTTCCTTATTACGGCGTGATCGCGGCCGTTTATGCCAAAGGGCCAATCCGACTCGCCAATGACAGATTCGAGCAATTCCAGTCTGGCCTTAAGCGTCATCCGTTCATCATGAAAAGCCGCTTAGCGGTGGATAAATCGACCTTAAAAATCCAAGCCTTAACTTCGCAGATGACAGTCGATGGCGGCGGACGAGTCAACTTTACTCCGTCTGTGACCTCGGTTGGCGCAACGGCGATGCAAAGCATTTATTACACGCCGCGCAACGATATTATCGCCACCGCCTATGCGTCGCGTAACCCAGATGCGGGGTCGATGCGTGGTTATGGCACGCTGCAATCGATGACGGCGATGGAATGTATGATCCACGAGATAGCCGACGAGCTAAAGGTTGATCCCTTTAAACTGCGCGCCGCCAACGTGATGGAATCCGGCCAGCGCAATACTCAAGGTGCGATTCCTAACGGTACTTTACGTTACCGCGAAATGCTCGAGATGGCCGAGCAAGCTCCCGTGTGGCAAAACCGCGCGGTGAATAAAAAGGACTATGAGGCCAAACATCCGGGGATGCGTTACGGCGTCGGTTTTGGTATCGCCACTAAAGATTATGGAACGGGCGCAGCGGCGCCAAGTGCGGCAGTTCGCCTAGCTAAAGACGGTAAAATTACCCTCGAAATCGGCTTTATCGAAATGGGCACAGGCACGCAAACCTCCCAAGCCGTTGTGGTCAGCGATGCCCTCGGCAACTTTGCCGATGAGGTAAAACTCGCCGAAGTGGATATTTGGGATGCGATGCAATTAGTGCAAACCGATAATCCTTATATTATTTCGCAGCAACGCCAAGATGAAATGGCGGCCAATCCACGCTGGACGCCCGTTAAAGCTATGGCATCGTCGGCGTCTATGTCGGCCTATTACCAAAGCCATGTCAGCCGCATCGCAGCCGATATTATCTATCGCCACGGTCTGTGGCCTGCGGCGGTATCAATTTGGAACGAGTTGTATTTTAACACCCCAATGGGCTCAACTAATTTGCATAACTCACGGGATGGTCGCTGGGTCGATGGCAAGTTAACCGCCTTGGGCTTTCCGCCATTGTCGCTGGATATTCTCGCTAAACGCGCCCACGACATGGGCTTAGTGGTCGGCGTGATGGGCCATGCCTTTAATCGCTGGGCTTGGGCTGAAGCCGATTTCGACATTCTTGGCACTAAAGAGCGTTTAGCACTCGATGCGCTGGCGCTGCAATACGGCGAAGGCAACGCGACATTTGCGGCCACTTCCGACACGACTAAGAGTATCAAAGCGCGTCAAGCCAGCATGAAATCTAATGGCTATCACTTGATCGATCGTCAAGCCATTAGTTATCCCAGAGCCGAACTGAACAATGCCATGGTGACTTACTACGCCCCCTGCGCCACTTTGGTTGAAGTGGCCGTTAACGAAGGCAATGGCGAAGTCACGCTACTGAGTTCTCATACTTGGTTAGAGGCGGGCAAAGTGATTGTTAAAGAATTAGTCGAAGGGCAAATTCAAGGTGGCCTTGCGATGGGAATAGGCCATGCACTGCATGAAGGCTTACCGCCATTTGAAGCAGGCGCCGGCAATGGTACGTGGAACCTCAATCGCTATCAGGTACCGCTAGCGCGGCATGTGGGCGTGTGGGATCAACGTCATACCATATTGCCGCAGTTGTCTGATAACGATCCCAGCCGTGGTATCGCCGAAGTGGTGATGATCCCTGTGGTCGCGGCGCTGATTGAAGCCGTGTATCAAGCAACCCATGTCCGCTTTTACGATTTACCTATGACAGCGAAAAAAATTAAGGAGGCCATGGCATGAGCCAGTCTATTAAACTGACCATTAATAACCAAGCCGTAGGCCCGATTGAAGTCGCCGATGGTGTGATGATGATTGAGTTTCTACATGAATACTTAAACCTCACAGGCACTAAGTTTGGTTGTGGCGCAGGCGTATGCCACGCCTGTACAGTGATCGTCGACGACGAGCAAGGCATGAGCGAAGTGGTGCGTACCTGCATCAATGGTGTAGAGCGTTTTAATGGTAAACGCGTCCGCACTGTCGAAGGTCATGCTAGACAAAACTCCCTTGGCGAAATCACCGCCCTGAGCCCAGTGCAAGAGGCTTTTTTAGAGCACTTTTCGTTTCAATGTGGTTGGTGCACCTCGGGCTTTGTCAACGAATCGACCGCACTGCTTGAGCGATTAGAGCGACAACCTATCGCTAAAGATCAAGTTGAAAAAGTCGTTGAAGATGCCTTGAGTGAACACGTATGCCGCTGTACTGGCTACGTAAAATACTATGCGGCGGTCAAAGATCTGATCCTCAAAACTAAGGGGCTAACCCTGTGATGACATCAGCCAATCTGCGCTATTTCTCGCGCTATTTCCCGCACATTAGTAGGATAAAAAATCTGTTGAGCCACAATCTACTCCTGAGTTTAGGGCTAGGTTTGCTCGCCTGTTCCAGCAGCGTTGCAGATGAAGGCGGCAATACGAATAACGACATCGCACGCGGCGCGTATCTGATGAAGATAGGCGACTGTGTGGCCTGCCATACTGCAGTCGGCGGTCGCGAACTCGCGGGCGGTTTGCCGTTCGAAACGCCCTTTGGCGCTGTGTACTCAACCAATATCACCTCAGATAAAGAAACCGGTATTGGCAAATACAGTTACGAAGAGTTTTTTGATGCCATGCACCACGGTGTTGGCGTCAACGGCAACCTCTATCCTGCTATGCCTTACACTTCCTACAGTTTGCTCACGGACGCAGACACTCAGGCGATTTATGCCTATCTGATGAGTACTAAACCTATCAAGCAAGCTAATCGCGACAATGATGTTTACTTTCCGTTTAACCTGCGTTTTGGCCTAAAAGCTTGGAACTTAGTCGCCCACGATGCTAAGGAATTTACCCCTAGCAAGGAAAAAAGCGAACATTGGAACCGCGGCAATTACTTAGTTAATGCCCTAGGGCACTGCGGTGAATGCCACACCCCAAGAGACACGCTGTTTGCCATGGAGCAGGACAAGCACTTTGAGGGCGCGATTATCGAAGGGCTAGAGGCATCGGACATTCGCCCCGCCGAGCTTAACAGGCAAAACTGGACCCATGAGGATCTTAAGTCGCTATTTACCGAAGGCTACTCCCGTAAAGGCACTGTCTTTGGCGGCATGTATCCCGTGGTGTATCACAGCTTTAGCCACTTAACCGATGATGATATGCGCGCGGTTAGCAGTTATCTGCTCGATAACGACGATGATCTTAAACCGGATCCGCTCACCTTTAACGGCCATAAACCTGAACTGCCAGGCTATACGCTCTACAAAGGTTACTGCGCCGGTTGTCATGGCCAAAATGGTGAAGGTCGTCCTAATGTCGCGCCCGCGATGGCAGGAAACGCCACCTTAGATAAAGCGAGTCCTCACAATATCGTTGCCGTGATGCTAAAAGGCATTAAGAGCCAGCATTACAACCTCACCACCAGCTTTTATGCCATGCCAGGATATGCTGATGAGTTAAGCGACGAGCAGATTAAAGACTTAGCCAATTACCTAAGACTCACCTGGAGCACACAACCCGGTAATCTCGATGTGAAGACCATCCAAAGCTTGAAAGAAGTGATCCTCGAGCACGACTAACCCGCATATGTGGGAGATTTAAGATAAAACCCGCATTGATATGTGGAAAATTAAAAATAAAAGCCGACGCTAGCGTCGGCTTTTGCTTGAATGATATAGCGCGCATGAATCGGCCACTCATCGACTTAATCAAAGTAAGCGGAGCTTCACTCCCACTTAGCCACGCAGTCGAGTATCAAAGAAAGCTAAGCTGCGCGCCCAAGCAAGTTCGGCGGTGGCTTTATCGTATCTGCCAGTGGAGTCGTTATGGAAACCGTGATTCACATTCGGGTAAAGATAGGCGACATAATCGGCTTTATTGGTTTTTAGCTGGGTTTCATACTCGGCCCAAGTGTCGTTTACCCGCTGATCGAGCCCAGCAAATTGCAACATAAGTGGCCCCTTTACTCGGCTACGCAGCTCTGCAGCCGCGGGTGTGCCATAGAAAGGTACGCCAGCATTGAGTTCATCGGGAATCGTGGCGGCCAGCATATTGACGATATAGCCGCCAAAACAAAAACCTACGGCACCGAGTTTGCCATTGCTTTGAGGATGGGATTTTAAAAACTGCGCAGCGGCAATAAAGTCTTGCTCGATTTTGGCTCTGTCTAAACTGCTTTGCATGGCGCGGCCCGCATCATCATTACCCGGATAACCACCGAGGGAATAAAGCGCATCGGGGGCGAAGGCGATATACCCCTGCGCGGCTAATCGGCGAGCCACATCTTCGATATAGGGATTAAGGCCCCGATTCTCATGCACCACTAATACCACAGCGGCTTTTTTACTGAGATCTAAGGTTTTCGGCTCACCTGCGGCACTGCCCGCGAGCAATAACTCATCGGGCATGACTAAGTAGCCGCGCCCTTCACCGTAACCATTGGGCGAGGGAAACTTAACATAGCTGGCTTGAATACTGGGATCGTTAAAGGAGACTTGCTCGGCGAGGGCATAGTTCGGCAAGAGTGCGCCCGTGAGCATCGTCATGGTGAAACCTAGCGCCACCAGCCCTGCGAGCCGCCCCATAAACTCACGGCGATCGATAATGCCATGGGCATATTCGTCATACCAGTCAAAGGCTTCCTGCGGTATCGGTTGTACTTTCTGGGCATGTATCTGACTTGTTTCTGCTAAGGCTTGCTTGTCTTGTTGTATCATCGTTATTCCTCCATTGAACAAGCTAACCACAGGTAACACGTCTTCCCTAGCTTGTGGGTGTTAAGATTTAACTCAAGAGTAAAGTAAGAATCGCACTTAGGGCAACTGACTTTAACGTTTGCCGTTTGGTAAGTTTGTTTTGAAATAGCACACGATCGGCACAAACGGCTGTCGGTTAGGGCAAGGCTAGCTTAAAATAGCGATTTAGATTCTAGAGGGCCTAGCGTGATACAACATAGAGCTAGCCAGATGGTGATATTCCACACTCTGGTGACCAGTGGTAGTTTTACCCAAGCGGCGGCCAAGTTAAAAACCTCGACTTCCTATGTCAGCAAGCAGCTTGGCGCACTGGAAGCCGAGCTGAACTTGCTGTTAGTCCAGCGGACCACTCGCACCTTAGTGCTAACCGACGCGGGCCAACAGTTTGCCCATTACTGTGAGCAAGTGTTTGAAGCGACGCAAAATGCCGATGCGATTATGCTAGATGCCCGCGATGACATTAGCGGTACGATTCGTCTCGGTTCCTCCCAGTCCTTTGGCACCTTACACATTATCCCCGCGCTGGAAGTGTTGCAGCAAAAGTACCCCGAATTGCGATTTGAGCTAAGCCTGTTTGACCATAAAGCCGACATGCTAGAAGAAGGCCTAGATCTGTGGATCACTAACCATGAACAGCTGAACGAAGGTTATATCGCCCAGCACCTCGCCGAGACTAACTTTGTGGTGGTCGCCTCTCCCGATTATTTACTCAAGCATGGCGTGCCACACCATCCACAGGCGTTAGCGCAACATAATTGCGTTATCTATCAAAGCAAGAGCCGTAATTATGATCGCTGGAGTTTTGCTAAGGATGACCTAGAACAAACCGTGCATGTGGCGGGGAATTACCGTGTCGATTTAGCCGAAGCCGTGCGCAATGCGGTGATTGCCGGGCGCGGCATAGGCTATGTGGCCACGTATTTACTCAGTGATGAGTTTCAAAGCGGAAAACTGATCCAGCTCTTACCCGATTGGAAACCACTGCAACAGATGCCCGTCTATGTGGTTTACCCGAGGCGGCGCCATTTACCGACTAAGTACAAGGTGATAATCGAGTGTTTAAAGTCCCATATCGGCCACCCGCCCTACTGGGATAAAAAGCTCAAACCTTGGTTAGGTAAGACAGTCACTTAAGCTATAGTCATTTAAGCTACAGTCACTTAAGCTGCATTTCAAACCAGCACTGACTACTGCACCAGCCTAAAGTCGTCTGTGGCGTGATTTCTATTATTGCCGCAGACACAAATATTATTTCCTCTGGGCAACAGTAGCCAAAATCGTTTTTATTATCCTGCATAAACAGCAACTTAAACTGTTGCTATTTTCTACGATTTTATCGTAACAGCCCAGTAACGCCCTCGACTTGCCCTTACGCTGACTCGGCCTACAATGCGCGACTTCTTCTATCACTCAAAAGAATAAACCCATTATGACCGCGATATTAGGCATGATTAGCATCTTGTTTTTTGCTTGGTTACTGTCAGTGAACCGCAAGAACATTCCCTACCGCACTGTGATTTTAGCCCTAGGCCTACAAATTATATTTGCCCTGTTAGTGCTCTACGTCCCTGCGGGTAAGGCCGTATTACAGTCTGTTACGGCGGGCGTGTCGAGCGTGATAGCCTATGGCAACGAAGGGATTGGCTTCCTGTTTGGGGATCTCGCCACGGGTAAAGTCGGCTTCGTATTTGCAATCAATGTGTTAGGTATCATCATCTTTTTCTCGGCACTGATTTCAGCCTTATACCATATTGGGTTAATGCCTAAGGTGATCAACATTATTGGTGGTGGTCTGCAGCGTTTACTGGGCACGGGCCGCGCCGAGTCTTTATCTGCCACGGCAAACATCTTCGTCGGCATGATTGAAGCGCCGCTGGTGATCAAACCTTATTTAAAGCACATGAGCGATTCGCAATTCTTCGCGGTCATGAGCTGTGGTTTAGCCTCAGTCGCGGGCGGCACCTTAGTGGGATATGCCGCTTTAGGTGTCGATCTTAACTATTTGATCGCCGCCGCCTTTATGTCGGCACCTGCGGGTCTGTTGATGGCAAAAATCCTCATGCCGCCTAGCGACAATGACAAAAATAGTGCCGATGAAATCACCTCAGTCGAACTGCCACGCGCCACCAATGTGGTTGAAGCCTTAGCCGATGGCGCTATGTCTGGCATGCGGATTTCTGTCGGGATAGGTGCCACTCTACTGGCCTTTGTCAGTGTTATCGCCCTACTGAATGGCATGTTAGGTGCTGTGGGTGAATGGTTCGGTTACCAATTAAGCTTCGAATTTTTACTCGGTTATCTGTTCGCCCCTATGGCGTGGCTGCTGGGTATTCCTTGGCATGAGGCCATTACTGCAGGCTCACTCATTGGCCAAAAAATCGTAGTGAATGAATTTGTAGCCTTCATCCAGTTAATGAAAGTCGAAGACCAACTGAGCGCCCATTCTCAGGCCGTTGTGACTTTTGCCCTGTGTGGTTTTGCGAACATTTCAACCATGGCGATTTTGATCGGTGGGCTGGGTAGCATGGTGCCAGAGCGCCGCGAATTTATCGCCCGTAATGGTTTTCGCGCCATTGCCGCTGGCGTATTCGCTAACCTCATGAGTGCGGCAATTGCCAGCGTGATCCTCTCGCTGTAATCCATCAGCTTAGGCTTTTTTAGGCACTCATCTCACCATTGAGTTAACCACTAAGTTAGCCACTCGCGCGCAGCAAAACCGCGATCAACACAAACCCAAATCAAGCAAGCTTGGTTTGGGTTTTCTTTTATGCCTCAGATATTTTTTGTGTATAATGTCGCCAGAAAAAGATTAATGAGTTTACATTTCAATAACATGCGTAGCCAAAGGAGTACGAATGGCCATAGTGAAATACAAGGCAGTTAACGCCGCAATCGGTATAACAGCACTAGGCATAGCCTTAGTGCTCGCCGCCTGCGATAACTCAACGTCCCCCTCCAATTCAGTTAATACCAACATACCCACAGAGCGTGAATATCAGATTATCTCCACCATAAACCTCAATGATGGCTTTGAAACCCGCAAAGTGCTGCAGGCACGATTACTGCTGGATTACCAAGTACAAGACGCAGAGGGCAAGGCGGCCAACTTAACAACACCATTAACCCATAACGCCCGTTTTTTTATCCAACCTAATATGCTGCAAATTAGCGATTATGGCATGCCGATTCCGGTGAGTAATATCGACCCTAAAGGTAACTCTAATGAAATCTTTCAGTTGGTTAAAGATGGCTTTAATGTGGAATTTAACAATGGTGAAGTCCGCCAACTGACTCCCATTGCCAAGATGGATCAAAAAGATATCAAGGAATTATTTGACCACTGGGGGAATCTTAATAGCTTGTTTAAACAAGCTCCAACCTTGCCTGTGGCGCTAGAGCCTAGGGTCGGTTATAGCATTAGCGCCCCCATGGACGCACGCCTAACTTGGACGGTTGAGGGAGTGACCGAAGATAAGTTATTTGCGGTAGTACAAGGTGAGAAAGACAACTTTAAGGCCTATGGCAAGTTCGAGCTTAACCGCAAAACCGGTTGGTTAGAGAGCATGGCGTTTTTTCAACAAGAAGTGCAGCAAGGCAGTACTCTCACCCGCCGCATCGCCATGGCGCCCAAGGATAGCCCTTATATTATGAGCATGCTTTGGCATGCCGACGCTAACTACGATGCGGAGCGTGATATAGATGATCTGCAAAAAGAGCTCTACCCGATTAGCGATGTTCCGCGGGAATATAAAGCCCATGATAAGGACTTTATAAAATCCTTATTAGCTGATCAGCAAGGTATTCTTGATAATATTGGCCCATGGGGCGCTGACACGCCAGAAGTGCTGCAATTGCGCTTTGTGCATAATATGAGCCCGCGATATGTGGTTGCTAATGTGAATTATGAAGACTTAGCCGCCTTTGATGCCAGCGGAAATCCGATAGACATTCACTTCTGGCAGCACAGCAGAGGTGTGGCGATGAATTTCAACCGCTCGATTGAGTCTTCGGTGGATCTTATCGCCACAGGCTGGGACAACACCGCCAATAAACTCAAACAGATAGACCATATCACCGCCAAGCTGACCCTTATCCCCGAAAGCAATAAGATAGTCGAAAAATCGTGGGATGAACTGGTCGCGAATCCTTACGCCTTCGGCGATGCGAGCCTCACAATTCAGGTGCTCGACGCCGAGGCAAAACTATTTAAAGTCGTAACAAAGCAGAGTAACACTCAAAACATTAACCTTCCTTTTCAGCAATTTAAAGGAAAGATGGCCGAAGCCCGTCGCGATGGTGATTATCCTAAATGGTTAACGGTGACGGATAAGGAACTACTGGGGGAATTAATCGGTGTCGATGATCCTCATCACCTTAGCACCCGCGCCCTGCTACTTAAGCTAGATGAAATCCCTAAAACCGTTGTAATACTGGAGAGCCAGCCACAGCCGGAGTTAAGCCAAACCAAGAACATCCGCTTTGTGACCTTTACCGACTACAACCAAAATCTGGCCAATCCCTTAAGCGAGTTTGGCGATTCGAGCCTCAATAACTTCCTCTATCAAGATCTTGAGCCATCAAACGCCGAAATCAGTGCGATCCAAGGGATAAAACCTGAGACTGAAAATGGCCATAATCTGTATATTCCCATGTCAGCCGCATTAGCGAGTGCCTGTAAACCTGAAATAGAACAAGGTTTTAAAGAAGGGAAACACGAAGTCACTTGGCTGTTTGAGCATAATGCCCCAAACGGACCAGCCTATACCCTGATGACGCCCGACCGCGAGCGGCAGTTTTTCTACGATAAACACATCCAAGGAAAAATCCATTGCCAAGGTGATATCAGTTGGCAACCCTTAGAGCAGGCAGCTAACCCACGTCCTTGGTTAATCGATTTACAAGCTTGGCTAACAAAAACCGGTTATGGTGACGAGCCGAGTAGCGATCTTAAGAACTACTTTAAAGTCGAGGATGCCCAAGGCAAATCCCTAACGATTCGACTGCCCGAAACCACCGAACTGCGGATTAAAGAGGCGCTGGTCGATGGCCGCTATTTGAGTGTGGAGGGCCCTGCAGCGAAGGTGAGTTATATGACGCTCTCTCAAAACCCCGTAGACATCCCCTATGAATTCACCTTTAAACCTTTGCCATAAAAAGGAGCGGTTATGCGTCTATTTACAGTAAAACTGCTCCTTGGAGCACTGGTACTTATTTGTATCACTATCAGTGCCAGTGCCAATGCCAATGCCAATGCACAAAAGGTGTTACTCGATGCCCATTGGAAGGTTGTCAAAGATGAAAAACAGGCTCAATACTATCTAAAAAAATCGACCGAAGTTATCGACGGAAATTATAAGGCTGAAGTTTATTACAAAAATAACGATATGCTTTTCTGCGCCAGTGCCCTCGCCGATAACAAAATTGGCAAAACCCTCACAAGCGAACAATTTCGCGGTGCTTATCAATGCTACTTTGAGGATGGCAAGCCCTACGAACAAGGCTTTCGCAATGGGCAAGGTCAACTTCATGGCCTGCTCAAAAAATATATCGCCACGGGTCAATTGTATGTTGAATCGCACTATGAAAATGGCGTTAAACAAGGCCTTGAAACGGGTTACTGGGAAGGTGGGAAGATCCGGTACAAAACGACCTATAAAGATGGCAAAGAGGTCGGTATAAGCGAGCTTTTTGATAGCGAGGGCAAGCTTAGGGGCAAAGTCTGTAATAGTGGTACTTGTGTTACCCAGTACTATGACAATGGCAACTTACACGTCGAAATCCCTATGGTGGATGGGCTTACACATGGCCACGAGACCAATTGGGGCTTTGGTAAAATCATTTCGACCCAAGCTTATGTCAAAGGTAAGAAACACGGGGATTACTTCGAATATTTCGACGATGGCAAGGTAAAGCGCCACTACCGCTACCACAATGATTATAAAGTCGGTGAACAACTGGATTACTTTAAAAATGGCCAGATAGCCCAAAAGGAAATCATAGAGGCGCCATGGAATGTGAAGTTATCGATTAAATACAATGAAAAGGGCGAAATGCTCAGTTCAACCGAAGAAAAACACCAAGACAACAACTGGGTTTACCGTAAGCATCAACGCTTTAGTGAAGGTCAACTTACCTCTAACATAGAAGAAGACAAGCTTAAAAAATGGGTCCTCAACGAAATATTTGAGCAAGGTGAGTTAATTAGCCGCAGCGAGCATATCGATAACCAATTGACCGGTTTATATCTGCAAACCCTAAACCGTAGTCAAACTGTAAAAGTGATTACCCGCGAGTATTTTAAAGAGGGTAAGCGCGAAGGCCCCTACGAGATGCTGAAAATTAACCATGAGACAGGGGAGCAGTGGGTGGCCGAGCGCGGCCAATATGCCAATGACAAGCCCGTTGGCGCTTGGAAGAAACAACAAGAAGATGCCACCCTCACCTTTAGCTATGATGCCCAAGGCGAGCTCGATGGTGAGTTCCGTAATGAGACAAGTTCTGGGCAATTGCTTGAATTAATCAACTTTAACCATGGCAAACCCGAAGGATTAGTACAACGCTACGCCACGAACGGCCAATTGTATGAAAAGGGCGAATACCGCAATGGGCAACAGGATGGCGACTGGGTGTACACCCATGGTGAGTTCGGTTTCAACCCAATGCCAAATCCTGAGAGACACTATTGGTACGGACGCTTCGACCAAGGTAAACAAGTCGGCCACTGGGAACTGCGTAATACCGAAGACTATGTGCTTGAAATAGCGAATTATGACGAGCAGGGCAGGCTTCATGGTAAACAATACGAATTTAGGGATAATGGCTGGATAGAAGTGATCAATAGCTTCCATCATGGCGAGTTTTTAAATCGGGAAATACCGCCGCCGGTGATTACCTCGGACCATGTTTTCCCTATTTTTTAGCCTAAGCATATTCGCTTAATCGATTAACTTAACCCTTGGCGCTGTGCACTGTATATAAGTGCACAGCCCGATAAATAAACTCAACAGCAAAAAATTAGGATTCTTGTATAGGCTGCAAACCGCGCGGCCTTAAGACCCAGAACAGAGCAAGGAATCAGCATGTTCAATACGCCATTTCGCTTTATCAGCCTCGCGATTGCGGGAGCCAGCTTAACCAGTGTCCATGTACAAGCAGCGCAAAATCTCTCCTCCATGATGGTCGAAATCCGCCAACAGGACGGAATTCCCAGCTATTACAATCTCGCCACTGGCATGCCCTTAAATGGCGATATCGCCATAGTGCGCGATAACCAAGGCTATACCTTAGGGCAGTTTTCCGAGGGGATCCCTAATGGTAAATGGCAAGTATTTCATACCAATAACAGCAAGCTAGTCGAAGGAAACTATCAGCAGGGTTATCAAGATGGCACTTGGCATATGTTCGATTTGAGCGGCGCCGTTACTGAGGAACAGCAATTTGCCAAAGGCGTGCCCACGGGCGAATGGAAGGAATACAACAGCAGCGGCCATCTCAGCCAAACGACACGCTATCAAGACGGTAAAAAGGAGCAAGTAAAACGTTTCTATGCCAGTGGCAAACTGCAAGCCCAAGAAAGTTACCTCGATAACCTGCGCCACGGGAAATGGGAAAGTTTCTATGAAAACGGCACCTTGTCCCAAAGCCAGAGCTATGCGAACAACCAACTCTCAGGTTCTTATTTAGAACAAAATCCCAATGGACAAGCCACAGTGACGGGCCGCTTCGATGCAGAAGGCCGTCGCCAAGGAGCATGGGAAACCTTTTTCGATGACGGGACTAAATCGAGCAGCAGCCAGTTTAATCTCAATCTGCTCGAGGGTGAAGAACGGACATTTTACCCCAATGGTGAACTCGCCAGCCGCTGCCAATATAGCGCTGGACAACGCCAAGGGAAATGCCAGCAATTTAATGATGCAGGTAAATTACAAGTTGAAGAACAGTATGTTAATGGTGCATTAGACGGGCCACAGCAATATTTTAATGCCGAGGGCATTCTCACTAGTGCTCTCAACTATAAACAGGATCAACTCGCCGGTACGCAAAAATATTTCCACAACAACGGCCAACTTAAAGAATTACGTAACTACCAAGACTCAAAGCAGGCTGACAATGGCCAATACCCGCTTCATGGACCATCGGAGCGTTATGATGCCGAAGGTCATCTGCTCGAAAAAAGCCACTACGACATGGGAATTAAGGATGGCCAATTTGAGCGCTATCACGCTGGCAAGCTGCAATCCTCCGAACAATGGCGACAAGGGCAGCGTCACGGAGAATCACGCCGTTACCACAACAATGGCAAGCTGCGGACGCTAGATCAATACGTTGAAGGTAAACCAACAGGGAAATCAGAAACCTATTTTGACGACGGCACAGTGAGTGAGCGCGGCGAACGTATCGATGGCCAATGGGTCGGAAAATATGAGTCATTTTACGATAACGGTAAACCTCGGGAAGTATCTCACTACGCACGGAATAAAAAAGACAATGCCAGTCGTTACCCTCTTGATGGCCATTTCGCCCGCTGGTATGCCAATGGTGATCCCAATGAAGAGGGCACATATCAAAACGGCAATAAAGAAGGCCTATGGATACAGTACAGCGAAGGCCTGAAACAACGGGAGCAAACCTTCGCCAATGGCAAACTTAATGGTAACTATACAGAGTATTACCACGGACGCCGCCGTGTGACTGGGGAGTATCTGGACGACCAAAAAACCGGTCTATGGACGGATTATCGCTACGAAGAAAAAGACCCTACCTATGGCACAATCCCCGAGGGGAATATCCAGCAAAAAAGCCATTGGCAGGAAAACAAGCGCCACGGAATTCGCGAGTTTTACAGCTTTAAGCAAGTGGTTTACCG
This sequence comes from Shewanella sp. S23-S33, assembly GCF_043359565.1. Lineage (NCBI taxonomy): Bacteria > Pseudomonadati > Pseudomonadota > Gammaproteobacteria > Alteromonadales > Shewanellaceae > Shewanella > Shewanella sp. S23-S33. Next base: position 17,151 of record NZ_JBHFFD010000012.1, read on the forward strand.
CTCAGAAACCTATGATAAAAATGATAAAACAGGCACATATGCCGAGTACTATCCCAACAATGGCCAGCTAAAACTCAGCGGGGCTATGGATAAAGGTAATCAAACTGGATTGTGGGAAAGCTGGTTTGAGGACGGTATGCAAGCTGCTAGCACTGAGTTTTTAGACGGTCAAAGCCATGGCCAAACGAAAGAATATTACAGTAACGGCCAACTCAAATTAGAGGCAATTTATGCTAAGGGGTCGCTTGATGGTCAAGTTAAGCAATATCACCAGAACGGTAAGCCAGAACTCGTTGAAACTTGGGTGAAAGGCCAAAAAGAAGGCGATGCCAGCTATTACCACAACAATGGCAAGTTAGCCGAACAAGGCACTTATCTTAGGGATCGCAGGGAAGGCCTATGGCAAAGTTTTTGGCCTAATGGTGAAAAACGCACTGAAGGCAGTTATCTCAGCGATCGAGAATCAGGGGATTGGAATCATTATGATCAACTCGGCAAGCTGATTAAAACAGAACACCATGGCTAGCTTAAAAATGGGGTTTTAGATTAAAAAGCGATCTAGTTCAAACATTTATCCTTAACTCCAAATCTAAAGGAAGTTTCATGCAAAGTGTGCCATAACCAGTGTCTATACTAACGGCCTTTTTTTTCGTTTAGGACAAATTGCCTATGAAGACATTTATGAAAGACGAGTTAGCCCTGCTACTGGGAATACTGACCTTAGTATTCTTTAAAACCGGTGGCGATAGCTTACTCGCCGATGGCACCGCCCTCTCGACCTATATTCCCGTTTCACTCGCCCTATTGGGTGTAGTGACTTGGGCCATTTTCTCTGTGGTACGCCACTCAGATGCACTAGCGATTAAGCTTGGCGATCCCTATGGCACCTTAATCTTAACTTTATCGGTCATTTCACTCGAAGTAGTGATGATCTCCTCCGTGATGCTGACCGGAGAACCCAACCCTGTCATGGCACGCGACACTATGTTCGCCGTCGTCATGTTGATCATCAATGGCTTAGTGGGCTTTACATTATTACTTGGCGGCTGGCGTTACCATACCCAGCATTTCAATTTAGATGGCGTAAAATCCTATCTCGTGGCGATTATTCCCCTCGCCCTACTCTGTTTAGTACTGCCCAATTTTACCGAAGGTGGCACTATTGGCGGCATGTCTAAAGCCATGTCTTGGATGCTGATCATTATTTCGATTCTGCTCTATGGCGTCTTTTTAGTGGTACAGACGAAGAGCCACAGCCATTTCTTTGTCGATGCCGATCATGAAGACCATGAGGAACACCACGGCATACTGCGCAGTAATGCTTACCATACGATTCTATTAATTGGCTACTTACTCGTAGTCATTTTGCTGGCAAAAACCTTAGCTATGCCCATCAATTACAGCGTAGCAACCCTAGGCGCTCCACAGGCATTAGGGGGCTTTATTGTGGCCTGCTTGATTTTATCCCCCGAAGCTGTGGGAGGCTTTAAGGCCGCGTTAAACAATCAATTACAGCGGGCGATGAATCTGTATTTTGGCTCAGTGCTCGCGACGATTGCACTCACAGTCCCCGCGGTATTAATTATTGGCAGCGTGATAGATCAAGAAGTCCATTTAGGCCTGTCACCCGCCGACATGGTGCTGTTAATCACCAGTTTAATGGTCTGTAAGGTAAGCTTTAGCAGCGGTCGCACCAATGCATTGCACGGCGCGACTCATATAGTCTTGTTTATCGTTTACTTGTTCTTAATGTTTGAACATGCCTAAACTTTATTAAATCCAAGGCCGAGCGTGATTTATTTGCGTCTCGGCTTTACGCTTTTCTCATCCAGATTGACCCGCAGTAAGAGTACAAACCAGACTAAAGCGCCAACAACAAACCAGATAAAAATCCACACTAACTTATAGCCATTACGAGCCTCAAATGGTTCAAATTTGGGCATAAAAATCGTTTGATGTTCAGCTTGATAAAGCGGACTTTTTTGTGCGGCGCTGAGCAACTCTGAACGAAGAGAGGATGGGGCTAATCGTTCAAGGTAAACAAAACTCTGGGGATCCAACTCATTGAACTCATTTAGGGATTTAGCCAAAAACGCTTTGAATTGCGCTTCTTTCTCATTGGGTTCAAGTCGATTACTGATCTCCTGCTGATAAACTTTACCATACCAAGCGAGGGCCTTAGCATGCCAACTGTCTGCACGCTCTGCAAAAATAGGCATAGCGATATACAGCGCCATATTTAAGTGACTACTATGTTTACCTGTAACCTCTAGGCTTCGCTGCAAACCAATTTGCGTCTTATCAATATAAGATTGCTGAAACTGATAATACTGAGTATTTTTATGGAGATACAATTCTTGTATCGATGCTAATTGCGTTAACTTCCCCGTGGTAGTCTTGAGATATTCCTGCGCAACGATGCAAGGAACAGCCATTAATTGCACCGCGATCAATAAATAGAAAAAGCGCGAATTATCTTTAACAAACTTGAGTCGTTTTAGCCTAGGTCGGATATAAATGATCGACAATAGCCAAGACAGTATCTGCGGCAGCCACAAATTAACGATATCTTCATCTAGGCTAAAAAACTCAAGGTTAACCAACAACAGCCAATGGACAAAACTGTAACCAGAAACAAATAACAGGCTGAGAAATAAGAAGGGAAAATAGATAAGTTGAATTTTTTTTAAAAATACATCCACACAAATGTCATCCTTGAGAACATAAAATAACGACTATGGTACGCTCAAATCCATCATAAATTTATCAAAATTGAGTAGAAACTCAAAGCGTTAAAACATAAAGGCCAGATTGATTGCTCATCTGGCCTGTTATGTTTGTACTTTTATAGAGCTGCAACCGAGAAACTAGGTCTCACTCAACTTAGCTAATTGCTGCTGGCTACGTTGTTTCTTGTATTGCTTAGCTTCAGCAGGAATAGGAGTGACTTTGCCAGTCTCTAACCAGTTACGTAAACGGTTAGCATCCGCAATATGCGTATATTTGCCGTAGGCATCGAGCACGACAAATGCCACTTGGCGTTTTGCCATTTCAGTACGCATCACAAGGCAATGCCCTGCTGCATTCGTAAAGCCTGTTTTGGTTAGATGAATATCCCAGTTATCTTTATAAACCAAACGATTGGTATTACGAAAATCTAAACTGTATCTTGGGTTGGCAAAGGTAACCGTCTTCTTCTCGGTCGAACTCAGCTGGCCTAGCATAGGATACTTTTCACTGGCCTTGAGTAATACAATCAGATCACTGGCACTCGAAACGTTTTTATAGGATAAACCTGTAGGTTCAACATAGCGGGTATTTTTCATTCCCAGCGCTTTTGCTTTGGCATTCATCGCCTTAATAAAAGCTTTATGACCACCGGGATAATGATGTGCAAGACTTGCAGCTGCACGGTTTTCTGATGACATTAAGGTCAGTAATAACATTTCTTTACGGCTGATTTCACTGCCGATACGAACTCGAGAATAAACACCTTTCATTTCTTTGGTATCACGGATGTTTACCGCAAGCTTTTGCTCCATAGGTAACTTTGCATCCAGCACTACCATAGCTGTCATCAACTTAGTGACAGATGCAATTGACATTACTGCATTAGGATTATTGGAATAAAGCACTTCATTGGTTTTTAAGTCCACGACTATCGCACTACGTCCTGCAATTTCTTGCTTTAATGGTGCTTGCTTCGTTTTTGCTGTCGATTGAGTTTTGGTGCTTTTATATGCGACAGAGGCCGAATCGGCTGAATGCGCTGTCGTGGCAACGGTGAGACTGCTGCACGCAAGAATAAAACTACTGAGCAGAAAACGGATCTTCATATAGATTTCACTGAATAGATAAGGGATCGATTGTGCTATGGCACAGGTTTTGGCTAAGTATAGGAGTTCTACAGTGAAAGAAATAGAATGCAATTAGACTTTTATCAGTAAGATCAGCACTTTCTTCTCAATTTTTTTATATAAAACCAGCTTAACCTGTCACCAATCCAGAGCAATAAAGCATCTAGATCTAGGCTTTTCAATTACAGTAGAGACAAAATCTTAGGAAGAGGCTTTTTTCAGTAGAATAATTTGAAATGAAAATAATGGGCGACTTTTTGCACTTTTAACAAAAGTCCCTGTACAACAGTGGTTTCAAGCATCTAAATACGTCATTTTAGGCGAATGAAAGCGTTAACATACGCCCTAAAATGTCGCGTTATAGCATCTTATCCGCTAGCGTAAGACAAATTCGAGTAAAGCTTCAGTATCTTCACACTCTTGTATCAGTTGGTCTGTCAGCACAAAGCCGTGTCTGAGCAGCACTCGCTGTGAAGCTAAATTATGTTTAGCCACATGGGCAAAGAGGGGTCTTAAACTGACTAAAGGCAAAAATTGCGCTAAGGTCTGTGTCGCTATACCTTTGCCCCAATATTCACGGTCAATCCAATACCCTATCAGCGCTTGTCCATCACTTTGCCAATGCCCAATATTGCCCACAAACTTGCCATCGACCACTATCGCCCTTGGTAATACATTCACTTGTCCCAGAATATTTTGATGCCAATGTTTAAAAAACGCTTCTCGATCCCGAGGAGGAAATTGAGCAAGCTGGTTAGCAATGGGATCGCTTTGATGCACAAAAATAGCTTCAAGATCACTTTCAATAATCGGGCGTAAACTCACGCTGTATTGCGTGTTTAGCTGTTTATCTGACTTACTAGACATAGGTATCACCATTAATACTATGTATTTCAACTTGGTACAGCATGCCACATTTTATGAAGGTAAGCTCAAAAAAAAAGCGCATAACCGAGAAGGAGTTAGCGCTCGAAGAGGCAAATTTGCCGAAATTGAGGTGTGTAAATTCAAGCCATAAAACTCACACGATAGCATTCAAAGCCTAGATAAAAATCAATGCAAAAACGGGTGCGCCTAACACCATAGCGATACCAATAAAAATCATAGTCAAACTGGCGATAACGCCCTCTTGCTTGCCGATTTCATTGGCTTTTGCGGCGCCCGCACCATGGGCAGATGCCCCTAGAGCAACACCTTTACCTAACGAAGTACGAATACGCATAAATTTAAATAAGGGATCGCACACCAAGATGCCAATGATGCCTGTGATTAACACCATCATGGCCGTCAACTCAGGCACGCCGCCAAAGGCACTAGTCGCCTCCATCGCAAAGGGCGTCGACACCGAACGTACCAGCAAACTCTTAGACAATTCCACCGGCAAGGGCACAAACTTTACCAACAGCCAAGAAGACATCATCCCCAAAAACAATCCCGCCGTTACACCTAACCCTATCGTCAGCGGATACTGGCGGATCAAGTTACGCTCACGATAAATCGGCAAAGCAAAGGCGATAGTCGCGGGCGCTAACATGGCCATCAACCAATGGGTGTACTCAAAATAGGTTGGCAGCGGGATCTTAAGATTAAACACCAATAAGGTAATCACTATTGGCGCTAACACTATGGGCGCTAACCACCAGACTCTATGGTACTTATAGAGACGCTTGGCACCGAAGTAACAGAATACGGTCAGCAATAAGCTGAATAAGGCTAATCCCGTCTGCGACAACACAAAATCCACCACTTTTGAGTCAGTCATCATTAAGCCGCCTTAGCGTGGCGACGGGCTTGCTTTTTGATGTTCAGTTGGCGCTCAAAACGAAACACTCTATCGACCACAAAGCCTGTACCAAACATCACACACACACTGCCCATCACTAAAGTGAATAATATATTGGTGCCGTATTGCTCAAACAAACCTTCGTACTTAATAACGGATATCACTGGCGGGATGAAAAACAGCAATAACTCACCAATCAACCAAGCGGCGCCCAGTTGCACTGCATTTTCAGGAATGAGTTTAAAACCTAATAAAAATAAGAGTATGCCTAAGCCAATCACACTCCCTGGAATAGGAGAATGTGCCCAAGTGGCGAACCAGTGACATGCGAAGGACAGTAAACAGAAGAGGCCGATTTGGCTTAATAACAAAGCCCAATGTCGACACTGACGTATTGCGGCTTGTGGGAATGACATGATTTTCTCGGTTAGAACAAAGTTTTCTATAGGGCTATTCTAGGCTTGCCTATTTGATAAAAAAAATGAATATTAAGAATGTAATGCATGAATTTTAAGAATACATTTAAAGGTGAACCTTAATGGACCTCAAAGTTATCCGCTATTTTATCGAAATCGTCGATGCTGGAGGCTTCGGTAAAGCCAGCGAAAAAGTCCATCTCACCCAACCTGCACTATCAAAAGCCGTACGCCAATTGGAAGAGGAGCTCGACCTCATCTTACTCGAACGCGGTAAACGCGGCACCCAAGTCAAACTCACGCCCGCGGGCGAAGTTGTTTACCGACATGGCAAAGAGTTACTCGCTGGCCGACAACGCATGCTCGCTGAACTCACGGCCCAACGCAGCTTAACCGCGGGCGAACTCAATCTCGGATTGGCTCCTCTAGGTAGTGCCGAAATTTTTGCCCCGATTATTGCCAAATATCGCCAGCAATATCCGCAGATAGAGATGCACTTACTCGTCCGTGGCGGTGTAGAGCAAACCGCGGCAATCCAAAAGGGCGAAATTGAACTGGCCACTGGGATTATTGATTTTGATGAGGGCTATGACGGCATACGCGTGTTTAACGATCCTATGGTAGTAGTGCTGCCTAAGGAAAATCCGTTATCCACCCGACAGATATTATCGTTTAGCGATCTCAGTGCCGACCCTCAGGTGATGTTCGAAACCGAATACACTCTCTATCAATTAGTGCTCAATGCCTGCCGACACGCCGGATTTGTCCCTAAAAACATTACCCGCGTTAGCCAAGCCGATTTCGGGATTGCCTTAGTCGCCGCGGGCACAGGGGTTATGGTATTACCGCGCTCCATCGCGCGGCGCTACAGCGTGCCAGGCGTCGTAAATATCCCGCTGGCGAGTGACGAGCTGCGCTGGGAGTTATCCCTCTTTTGGCGCAAAGACCAAGTCTTATCCTTCGCGGCTCAAGCCATGATCGCCTTAGTCGAGAAGCACTTAACCCATAAATAACCCTATTCTTACCAAGGAACAACTAAGCTTAAACGCACTAGCGTATCGCTATCCCATGGCAGAATAGGCAAATACTCAGCCGAGTTAACATCGACTTTGGCATAGTGGTCTAAATTGTACTGCGTGTGCTCAGCGCTCAGCATTAACACGCTATTGGGCCGCCAAAAATCGGTTTGGTAACTCAGCTCAAAGCGATATTGATTCTCTAACCATTGGTCTTCGTCTTGCCAGGTTTGTGAGGCCACTTGCATATGTAGCTTAGGCGTCACATTAGCCCCTACACTTCCCATAAAGGTATAAGCAAACGTACCATTCCCAAAATCGCCACGATCGTAACCTCGAGTTCTAGGCACATCGTCATCGATTTCGAGATAGTAATAACCCGCACCTGCCTTGAACTGGGCCTGTAATGCTTGTCCGTCAAAGTTAGCTGTCAGCCCAGGAAATACCTTAGCTTGTTTCTCAACCGAGCTAACGGTATTACGCTTTCCCTGTAAATCGAACTGCCAACCAAATGAAAACGCGGGATTAACACGATAAAGTTCACCGCTCGCGGCATAGGCAGACTTAAACCACACAGGGATGTGGTCAGGGTCGAGTTTATCGACATCTACGTCTATATAGGCATCCAGCGCCGCCGTCAGCAAAATATCGCTTTGGGTTTTATGTTCTAACAATAGACTCGCATTCACCCCTAAGGTGTGAGAATCCTCGACCACAAAATCATGGCTGCCTAAGCTGTAATGCCACTGAGTTTGCTCTTCGGCCTGCAGTGCACTCGATAAGCACAGGGCTAAGCACACTAATGCTGAGTTGAGATAGTTCACTTTTGACTCCTGAAACATCGTTTCTAGCTTGATAATCAAATCAGCCAGAGGATTAAACTGCATAAAATAGGAATAACACCAACGAAGGTTGTCGTTAAAGAGCGGCTAAACTAGCCAATTTAATCAAAGAATAATAGGCGATAGTTCAAATTATGACACTCTCATTGAGAAGCCGCTAATAAACACCACAGAAGTATAGATAGCCAAAAACCTAACAGTAACAATAGTTATAGACCAAAGCACAATAATTCAACCCAGAAAAAACAACTTACACACAAATTTGTACAGGAAAGCAGCGGGCCTCAATCTTGCGACTGAAAACCGCAAAATAGAAATGAATTTTTAATCAAATTAAAAGCATAATTATTGACACTTAATGCTCATCTGCCTATAGTCGCCACACTGATAGTGAAATCGAACAAGAGAGTCTTAAATGAAAAAGTCCATGTTATTAGGCGGCCTGACCTTAACTGCCACCTTGTTGTTAGCTGGATGCGGAAAAAGCGATGACGTGTTAGTCGTTGGCACCAATGCCGCCTTCCCTCCTTTTGAATATGTTGGCGGCCAAAGTGGCGATGAAATCAAAGGCTTTGATATCGATCTGGCCAAGCAAATCGCTAAAGATGCCGGCAAGACGCTCAAAGTCGAAAACATGAAGTTCGATTCACTGATCGTCGCGCTTAATTCAGGCAAGATTGATTTTATCGCCTCAGGTATGACGATTACCGCTGAACGTCAAGCAAACGTAAACTTCTCTGAGCCTTACTACGAAGCGACTCAAGTCGTACTCGTCAACAAAGATAACGATAGTATTCATACGCTTGAAGATATTAAAGGCAAACACTTTGCGGTGCAGTTAGGCACAACCGCTGACATCATGTCGAAGAAATACACCCAAAATATCACCGCCTTTAATACGGGTTTCGAAGCCATTATGGAGCTTAAAAATGCCAAGGTGGATTTAGTGTTATTCGACAGCGAACCTGCCGCTAACTATCTGGCTAAAAATCCTGAATTAAAGATGATTAAACTGGATTTTCCTGCTGAGTTTTATGGTTTCGCCGTGTCAAAAGAGCAGCCTGAACTGCTGGCGAGCATCAATAAAACACTGGCTAACATGAAAGCCGACGGCCAATATCAGACGCTCGTTTCTGCCCATATAAAGTGATATCAGCATGATAGACGCAATTAATACCTCGCTGTTTAGCCCGATTGGCGAAGATGGCATGATAGGCATACTGCTGATTTTAAATGGTTTGAAGGTGACATTAATCGTCACTTTCTTCGCCATGTTATTAGGCGCAGTGTTAGGCATTGGCACCACCTTTATGAAGATGTCGTCTAAGTGGTATATCCGCTTCCCCGCCAATCTTTATGTCGGTGTGATCCGTGGCACCCCAGTAGTTGTGCAATTAGTGATCCTTTACTTCATCGTGCTGTCAGCCTTAGATGTCGATAAGATCACTGCCGCCATTATCGCTTTTGGTCTCAATAGCGGCGCGTATATTTCTGAGATAATCCGCGCAGGGATTCAAGCCGTTGATAAAGGTCAAACCGAAGCGGCCCGCTCACTTGGCTTGTCCCAAGCAATGACCATGAAGTCGATTATTCTGCCCCAAGCGATTAAGAATATTCTGCCCGCACTTGGTAATGAATTTATCGTGCTCCTCAAGGAAACCGCCGTCATTGGCTTTATCGGTGGTGTTGACCTTATGCGCGCCGGTGAAATCATCCGTAGCCGTACCTTCGAGGACAGTGTGCCCTTATTTACCTGTGCCCTTATTTATCTATTCCTGACCTACAGCTTCACGTTTGTGCTGTCGAAATTTGAAAAGAGGTTGAAACAAAGTGATTAAAATAACCAACCTGCATAAAAACTTCGGCGATAACCAAGTGCTCAAGGGCATTAGCGAGCATATTCGTCAGGGCGAAGTGGTGAGTGTGATCGGCCCAAGTGGCAGTGGCAAGAGTACCTTTTTGCGCTGTATTAATCTGTTAGAGCAGCCAAGCCAAGGCGATATCGAGATTGAAGGTCAATTGATCACAGCGCCAAACGCCTGCGTCGATAAACTGCGGCAAAAAGTGGGCATGGTGTTTCAAAACTTTAACCTGTTCCCCCATAAAACCGTCATCCAAAACATCACCTTAGCGCCCATTAGTCTAAAACTAATGACGCCAGCTCAGGCCGAGACCAAAGCCCTCGACCTACTGGCACAGGTTGGTTTAAGTGACAAAGCCAATGCCTACCCCGCCAGTTTATCGGGCGGCCAAAAGCAAAGGGTCGCCATTGCCCGCGCATTGGCCATGGAACCAGACTTGATGCTGTTCGATGAGCCAACATCGGCACTCGATCCCGAAATGGTCGGTGATGTATTAGACGTGATGAAAGATTTAGCGCTAAAGGGCATGACCATGGTCATTGTCACCCACGAAATGGGCTTTGCGCGCGATGTATCCGATCGAGTGATCTTTATGGACGGTGGTTATGTAGTCGAATCTAGTCCTCCCGATGAACTATTTAGCCACCCGAAAGAAGCCCGTACCCAAGCATTTTTAAGCAAAGTATTACGCTAGCTTAAGCGGCTTAAGTCCTGTCCCTCATGCTCACTATCGTGACCTTTATAAGTACGTGCAGTGAGCGAAGGATTCAAATTAGGATCCCAACATTCAACGTTCATGACAAAGACTAAATTAGACAAATCAGGATACAATCATCTTTCACAACACCATAAGAATTATGCCGTTGAATTAACAGGAATTGAAAAAAAGCTAAATAGCCGTTTATCTGTTCAGGGAGTTTATTGTCATTGTGTCTCCAGCGACACGCCGTGAATATGTCCTTATAGGCTCGACGGCGACATCCATGTCGCCAACAGTCACTGGTGCCCCAATGCCAATTTTAACTACCAGTTTTGCTATATATACGTAAAAAGCTAGTAGACATAAATGGGTTAGAATTCTTGCTCTAATCTATGATTTTCGGATTAAATTTTCTATGAATTAACGCCGCGCTCTAGGACAAACCGAAGCGCAGCGCAGATTTGTCCCTAGCAGCGCCTTGTTATGCGCTTGCCGCTTCACTTAAATCAATCTCCATTGGAATCTGATATGAATTTGTGTAAAGGCTAGCTTTAAATGATGCCCTCGGCGTGATCAGGACTTTTCCATCTTTTACTGAAATTGTACCTACCAGAGGAAATATATCCGATGGCCCCTTAAGCTCAACAAACCTTTTAGTGAAAGTAGCACCTGTTTTGTGGTTAATGTATTTTACAAGCCCATGAGATGCTTCGCCATTTGGGCGCAATTTATATGAAACCAGAACCGAATATGACTTAGTATGTTTTGCCTTAACTGGAAGCTCGACTGCAGAACCAAATCTTTCCACCTCGTTTGAAGCAAGCTTGATTTTTTCGGTTTTTTCTATGCTCAACTTACAAAGGTGCTCAAGACACTCAAAGGTACTGCGAATTACAAATTGTTCAAGTTCGGACTCATTTAATGATTTTAATTTCTCAAAATTTACACCACAGTCTATATACCTAAGCCACTTTTCTGGTGTTCTATCGGAAAAAACCATCGTGCCTTCTGGAATAGCATTTGTGTAGTTTACATATAGGTGATCGAATTCTCCGAGGGATAATCCATTTTCACCAAGTATTGTGGCTATACGAGCACCCCAGTAATGAAGCAGCTTAGGAAATTTGAAAAATCTAGAACAACTCGAAGGTAGACTCTTACCTGTCTCATATAGGGAGTCGCTAGCGTAATACCTAATATCTATTAATGCTTTTTCCATTTAAATATCCGATCTCTCTTCACGCATAGCCGCAAACAGCTGCTTTGTAGTGGATTGTTTTGCGGTAGCGCAGCAAAACAAGGAACGAAAAAGCCATCAGGCTGGTTTGCATTGTTATGTGTTACTCACAGAATGGACAAAATAAGTTGTTCATGAAGTCTAGTGGATCAATATTGCAGCTAGGTAGTAGAACCGTAACTCTACCGTGCTTTTGACATTCTATTTCTTGGAAGCCACCTTCTGCTTTTAAAGTACTTATTTCCAGATCGCTCCAGCCGCACCAAGGGCAACATTTTATCTCAGCTTCAGTGATAGCAGCTATTTCCTGCTCCCAGTTACACTCTCCGCAATGGACTTTGCGAATCGTTCTGGCTTCTGTGAGGTTTATTACTTTGGGTCTTTCGATCATTAAGATTCCCTTACACATAACGTTGGGTATAAGCGGATCCGCGTTAGCGAATAATAAATCAAGCCAACCATTTTAAACCAACAACTTAATGCACTTTTGGTTTGCCTTCAACCAGCGATTGCTTTGTTAAGCAACTGAAATCATTAAGCTGTGTGCTAGGCTATATGCAGGGTGATCACTGGAAGCGAGATATTCCGATAATACCTATTCTTGCTCCCAATTATCCCCTTCTCGGCGACAAACATAGTCATAGTAAAGGGTGGAACCAAAGGGCTGAAATTCCATCTCAATGCCGTTTTCGTAATACTGACCATTTTCGCAGTCCATTCTGTCATTAAGTCGTACTAAGGCATCATGAATACCACCACGTCTAGCATTAATAAGCATCTTGACGAGAATCTCTCTTTGCTGGACAGTTAGTGACGTTAAGAACTCATTTATTTCTGAATTTTCCTGCCTGTTTGGATAGCTCCCTTCTTGCAAGACCCATTTTTCAAATACTCCATCATGTAACTGAGCAAACTCGTCAACAAAGCATTTCCACAATTCAACTGAACTCATTTTTTCTCCTGAAAGCATAACGCAGTGCCCATGCGCGTAAACTTGTAAATGCCGCAGGCCTCGAATGCCTCACTCTGTTATGTGTCTGCTGCTTCATTAAACAAAATCCTGTTTGAAAACGGATCTGTTACAGTAAAGCAACGATCGCCCCAAGGCGCATCTTCAATACTAGATTTGTTGTATTTATATGGCTTAGAAGTCACATGAGCAAACAATTTATCAAGTTCACTCACATTCACAAAAACCTTACAGCCAGGAGTACAGTCGCCTGAATGTTCGCTCAAGTGCAAAACAAAATTACCAAGTGAAACTTGTATATAAATCGGGTAGCCATCCTCAAAGCGATGTTCCCAATCTAATTCCATTCCCAGAAAGCCAAGGTAAAACTCTTTGGCTTTATCTTCATCAAAGATCCGCATAATTGGGATTGTCTGAAACTTCATGCCATCTACTCCATCACACATAAGCTTTGTCTAGTGCGCATAAGCACCCAGTTTCAAATTTTTTTTGAAACTAATACCTGCCTTGATCACATTGTTTTTTACTTAAACCTGCTTAAAATGCTGCCATTGAATTTGTATTCCTTAATGATTTGGAGCCGTTACATGAGTGATTTAAGTTTCTTCGCCAAAAAGCGCTACACCACTAAGGCCTTTGATCCAACTAAGACGATTCCTGCGGATAAAATATCAGAAATCAAAACCTTATTGCAGTACAGCCCATCATCGACTAACTCACAGCCTTGGCATTTTGTGTTAGCGAGTACGGCGGAAGGTAAAGCGTTAGTTGCCCAAGCGACCGAAAACTATGCGTTTAATACCCAAAAAATTCTCGATGCTTCCCATGTACTCGTACTCTGTGCTCGTGCTCAATTAGATGAAGCACACTTACTGCAAGTACTCGAGCAAGAAGCGAAGGATGGCCGCTTTGCTAATGAAGAAGCCAAGCAAGGCCAACATAATGGCCGTTCTTTCTTCGCTAATATGCATAAATTTGAGCTGAAAGATGCCCAGCATTGGATGGAAAAACAAGTCTACTTAGCGCTTGGCACTTTAATGCTCGGTGCAAGTGTATTAGATATTGATGCGTGTCCGATCGAAGGTTTTGATGCCACTAAAATGAATCAAGTCCTAGGCTTAAGAGAGCAAGGTCTAGGTGCCTGCGTGGTTGTCGCATTAGGTTATCACTCAGAAAATGATTTCAACGCTAAATTGCCTAAGTCTCGCTTAGATCAAGAAGTGATCTTCACCGAAATCTAGTCCTTCACTCTATGTGAAAAATAAGCATGCCCTTGATTTTATGTGATATAAACAAGGGCGTCATGTCTAAAACTAGCCCTCTCTTAACTACCTTCCCCTAAAACCTCACTGCTGTTAACGGCTTATTTACGCCGAGAAACCATCTAAAGTAGGAGTAAACCATCACGGTATTGCTCTAAAATTCATCTTTGCCTACACTTTGGCTCTGTGGCATAGTTTGCGGCTCAACTTAGTGAATGATCATTTATCGTCGCCTTTCGAGTCATCTTTGTTGCAGCACAGCGGTTTTATCGGCGCATTGGTAACACTCACAATTTAGGATGGGACAGTCAGTATGTTATTTGCCAAACCCTCACTCACTGAAGAACCTCAATCGATTCGAGTTGCAAACACTAAGGGCGATAACCCACTGATCTGGCCGTTGCTTACGGTTTTACAAGCCTCAAATCAAAGTTGGAAAATCCATCACTTAGCCACTGAATTACAAACCCAAGGGCTGATCCACCAGCTTGATGAAAATCCGGGTAACGATTTATTCAAACGTAACTTCCTGCTGATGAACGCCCTGTTTGAGCTGCAGGAAATATTACTGCCCAAGCAATGGCTACAAGTCAAAGCCATGGAAATTCAAATCTTCCGCCTAGTACCATCAAACGTTAACCTGCTGATAATGCAAGATACTTCCCTGCGTGAGTATTACCTTGATTGGAATAACTACGACACTAGCGAAAACGTAGTACGAGAATTACTTGAGGCATTCTGGAGCAATTATAAGAGCTATATTGGCTTAAATATCAATCTGATGAACAAAGGTAACGCGCTGCGAGTTTTCGAATTAGACGAGAGTGCTACCGCCCGTGATATCCGCAAGCAATGGCGTCGTTTAGCGCTCAAATGGCACCCAGACAGGCCCGATGGCGATGCGGCGCGTTTTCGCGAGGTGTGCGAAGCTTGGCAGTCGCTTAGGGATATTGCGTAAGAATTTAGCCAGTGATGATGCAGAACTGGGCTTTAATCAACATGCACCGACTTAGCGATGCGATCCTGTCTACAGTCCTGCCAAATCTAAGGTAAAACTTCCATTGAGATCACAGATTTAGCCTACTAGCTTCATGCCAATTCAGTCATAATTAAGCCTTTCCATTTAACCTGAACCTATGTGTCAACGCTGGCATTTTGGCTAGCTTAACTCCTAGGTTGAAGCTCACTCTATCTCTTATGTTGACCGTTGAATGTCAACGATAACAACGACTGACATTGTGAATTCAATCCCACCGAATTTGAGGAAACTATGATTAAACAATTAGCCTTGGCTGTAACCTTAGCGATTGCACCATTGAGCACCTTTGCCGCCAATTTTGTAGAAGGCACACATTACACTCAAATCTCGACCAAAGCGCCTAGCAGCGAACCAAAACTCACTGAATTCTATTCATTTTATTGCCATAACTGCTTCAATATGGAAACCAACTATTTGCCTGATATCAAGGCGAACCTCAACAAACAGATAAGTTTCGACAATAAGCATGTCGACTTTATGAATAGCGACATTGGCACCGAAGTGATGCGTTCATTAGCCGTGATCCAAAGCGTTGATAACAAAGACGCCTTAACCCATGCCATGTTTACCGCAATCCAAGGTGCAGAGGGCGCAAACGGCCACGATCATAGTGCACCTGGCCATCAGCACGAGCCGCAAATTAACAGCCGTGATGACATCAAAAAAGTCTTCGCCCAATTTGGTGTCGATGCTGCTAAATACGATGAATTAGCCGATAGCAAAAGCACTAATGAAAAGCTTTCCCTCTGGCGCACCCAGCAGAATGAATTCAAAATCGACAGCGTACCCGCCTTTATCGTGAACGATAAATATGCAGTAAATTTAAACAGTATCAAAACCTTAGATGAGTTAATTGGGTTAATTAACTACCTTGCAGTTGAGAAAGATGCCGCCCCCGCTAAAACCTCATCGGGTGGCAGTCTAGGCTGGTTATTTCTAGTCTTCGCCGCCGCAATTGGTGTGATCCGTCAGCAACGTCTTAGCTAATTCAAAACAATTGTTGAAATAAAAAATGGCCTCCAAATTAGGAGGCCATTTTTATGCGTGTTCAATCCAAGTGATTGGTATAAGCGCTCAATATGGGTTCTGCCGTTTATTGCCGAATAAAATCAAGAATATGGCTCGCAGCCAAGACGAGATGTAGGATCAAGAAACCAATAAAAGCCTGCGCAAAGACTTGGTGATAACCACGCCATGTCAGTGCCGTTGGCGTCCCTTGAACGACAAACCAAACAAGGCCCGTAACACCTGTAGCCACCAGCAACAGCATGCCAATACCTTCTATGGCACTAAACAGCCCTTTGCCACCAGCGACGGGGAATTTGCCTTTAGCAAGTCCAACAATATCTTGCTTTAACTGTGTCCAATCGCCCGCCAACCAGCCAAAGTATTGGTGCCACTTGCAACGCAAGGTATTGCTGAGTAAAAAAAGAATCCCAAGCACAGTGCACGCTAAACCTAAATATACATGCAAATAATCCCAAAAACTGGCGTTATCGGGTATCCGTCGGCCCATAAAAATCCACGGACTGGCACACACGAGCAGGCTCGTCGACACGACAATCCAAACATGCAGTTGCGCCATAATGACTCGGCATAAGGAGCGAAGTTTAGTCATCATACTGCTCATATTTAATGCTCCTTTGCCCTTGTGACTAAGGCATACATACCGCTTTCAGGGCGCGAATAGAATAGGGCTAAATGAAGCACCGAAATTTGATATCAAGCTTAAGCGTTGTGGATCTGCTCACCAAACTCAGTCACTTTCTGCCAATCCGTGTATTCAACATTGGTAACAGGGTCCGTAGGTCCTTTCGTTAACCACATGATGAAACGGATAATATTTCTATCTAAAGCGTTATAGCCTTGGTAATTCAAGTTACCCCCAAAAACGCGCAGCAATTGTGGCCGCCAAGTGGTTTTACTTAAAAATGCCTGCATGTAAGGATTGGTCTCTGGGGTGTTTTTCTCGGGTTTACGTGCCACTAAGCTGACAGAGAAAAAACCACTGACCTTATCCGTCAATACGGCTTGATGCTTTTCAATAAACTCGTACAAACTTGGGTTATGTTTACCATGGCGAATACTGGCGCCTATGATGATTTTGTCGAACTCAGTGAGCACTGGAGCGGCCTTGATATCGGCAGTAACCACTTCATACCCCAAAGCCGTTAACTGCTGTGCGAGCTTTTTAGCAATCTTTTGGGTCTGGCCGTGAACACTAGAGTAAATGATAAGAATTCTTTTCAATTTAGCCTCGATTAATCCCAAGCAAAATAACAATAAGCGGCCTAGAAAAGACGGTGCAGGCGACTTAATTTCGACTCTCTATGCCCGTTCGTCATATCAAATGACATCACAACGCTCAGACTAAATGCGCTAAAAGTAGCAATGGACACCCAGAGTCATTGGCATTCCAGTGGAATTTAACTTGGTATGCAAAAGTAAAATGACAATTAAGATATTTCATACTAGGTGATTTACCCGCCAATTTACATGAAATAGATCACGGGCTTAGCGCCAAACACCCCAAGTATATGCGGTAGTTTTAACTGCCTCACAAAAATAACGCCTTAGGTATATTCTCGCTTTAGCGTCTTTGTAACCTAGAGAGTTAATTCGCCTAAACATTGTTACAAAATTGAAAGGGATAAGTCACACCTTATATAGCCAATCTAAGAAAAAAGCATTAGCATTTGAACACTTATCGCCTGAGTCCCTTATCCATGAAAGCTATTCAAGCAAAAGATCCTAAAGCACTCTTGCTGTGGATGACCTTTGTTATGTCGCTCGTGTTTGCCGTTTGGCAGGCATTACTCAACAACTTCGTGATTGAGAAAGCCCAATTCACTGGGGCTGAAATCGGCATGTTACAAAGCCTGCGCGAAATCCCCGGCTTCTTGGCTTTTACGGCGATTTTTGTGCTGCTGCTCATTCGAGAACAAGCCTTCGCCCTGCTCTCGCTCGCCATTTTATGTATCGGCGTAGCGGTAACAGGTTTCTTTCCTCAGGTCATAGGCCTGTATCTAACGACTGTGCTGATGTCTGTCGGGTTTCACTATTTTGAAACCATCAACCAATCGCTAACGCTGCAATGGGTCGACAAAAAAGACGCGGCGGGATTTATGGGGAAAGCACTGGCGTGGCGTTCGGCGGCCGCTTTAGTCGGTTATGCCAGCATTTGGCTAGTAATGACTTGGTTGAAGCTAGACTACCTGCATATGTATTTGATTATAGGCGTATTAGGTCTCATCATTGTGCTAACCATAACATGGTATTACCCCAAGTTTGAGACAACGGAAATACAACACAAAAAAATCATACTGCGTAAACGCTATTGGCTCTATTACCTGCTCACCTTTTTTTCAGGTGCAAGGCGGCAAATCTTTATGGTATTTGCGGGCTTTATGATGGTTGAAAAGTTTGGTTATAGCGTCAGTGAAATCACTGCGCTGTTCTTAATCAACTATGCCGTTAATCTACTGTTTGCACCTGCTATTGGTCGTTTGATTGGACGTATTGGTGAGCGTAATGCGCTTACTGTGGAATATATCGGACTCATCTTAGTCTTTATCTGCTATGCCCTAGTCGAACAAGCCCATATGGCGGCAGCACTCTACGTTATCGATCATTTACTTTTTGCGATGGCAATTGCGATGAAAACCTATTTTCAAAAAATCGCCGACAGCAAAGATATTGCCACCACTATGTCAGTCAGTTTCACCATAAACCACATAGCGGCTGTGATTATTCCTGTGCTTTTGGGCTTATTATGGTTAACCGATCCCGCCTTTGTATTTTACATAGGGGCGGGCTTTGCCGTATGTTCGTTAATACTAGCGCTGAATGTTCCGCGCCATCCTGAACCGGGTAATGAAACCTTATGGTCTTGGCCAACTAAAAGTGCGAAATCAATCGCTAAAATCGTTAAATAAAACGGCATAATAACGAACCAAAGAATTGGCTTAACGAGATGCTCAAACTAAAGAGATGATCATCTAAAGTAAGCTACAACCGAATGTAAGAGTTCACTAAACCCTCACCTCAACCACAGTGCAGGCTCAAGGATTAATAACGCGATGAAGGATTCAGATATTTTACTGTTGGCAGAAGAAGGCGAGTCAGCATCCGAGGTATCCGCTCGCAAAAAAGCCCTGCTACTCGGTCGCCAATTAGGGCTCGCCAGTGAGCAAGAATATCGCCCTGCGAACGCCTCCATAGCCGAGCGAGCTCAACATAGAGCACGCAAGTTATCGAGCGAATATCAGGCCAATGTGGAAACCATTTTTGCCTTAGCCCTCAGTTATACCCACTCAGATGTCACTGGGGTCGATCTTGATCCCGATTGGAGCCATCAATTTTTCTTGATGGCGGAACAAATCCATAACCGTAAGATGCAAGATTTATGGGCTCGGATATTATCGAGCGAGATAGTGAATCCGGGAAACTTCAGTCTACGTACCCTAGCGCTGCTCAAGCAACTGACTCACAGGGAAGCACAAATTCTAGAAAAAGCCCTTGGCATGGCGGCGAAGGTAAATAACGAGCAGCGCCTAAAACTCATCAGTGGCTACCGCTTGTCGGGTGGGATTGGCCAGTATTTCCGTAAAACCACCTCAGTCAATTTAGGCTTATCCCAGTTTGGGCTACCTTATTCCAGTATTTTGACCTTAGTCGATGCGGGAATACTTCACAGCAGTGAGTTCGAAACCGGCCTACTCAATAACAAAACACCAATTCAATTTGCCCTGCAAGGCATACAAATGAAGCTTACGCCCAAGAGCGGTAATCTGCTTTTTAGCTATTATCGCTTAACACCGATTGGTGATGAACTCGCCCAACTAGTACAGCCTAAGCCAGATCAAGAATACTTGAAGGCTCTACAGCTCTTGTTTGCTAAAGACTTTAAAATAGAATAATGCTCACGCCATAAAAAATTATGAATCAATGGTATAAGCAGTAAAACCCAGAAATAACAAAGGAGCCTAAAGGCTCCTTTTAAGCAAGATAAGGGCTGAATGTTAAGCTAGCACTTTTGCCTTATCGGCATTAATGACATTGATCGCCGTTAAATAATCGATTAATGCACGCACTTGAGTCACTAAATCGCCTTTGCTGGTATCTATGGTTAACTCGGCGGCTAATGGCGCTTCATAGGGTGATGAAATACCAGTGAAATTGCTAATTTCGCCACTGCGCGCTTTCACATACAACCCCTTAGGGTCACGCTGCTCGCACACACTCAAAGGCGTAGCTACATGCACTTCAATAAACTGCCCGGCAGGAAAACGGGCACGAATACCATCACGTTCTTCACGGGTCGGGGAAATAAAGGCCGATAACACCACAAGCCCAGCATCCACCATTAATTTGGCCACTTCGCCGACACGGCGCAGGTTCTCGTCACGGTCTTCAACCGTAAACCCTAAGTCTTTACACAGGCCATGGCGCACATTATCACCATCAAGCAAATAAGTGTGGAATCCCGCCTCAAATAACGCCCGCTCTAATGCACCCGCCAGTGTCGACTTGCCCGCGCCAGACAGTCCGGTAAACCAGAGTAATACGGGATTTTGGCCTTTCTGCTCGGCTCTGGCGGCTTGATCTACAGGATGTTGATGCCACACGATATTTGTCATAAAAACTCCTCAATCCCCATGCTGTTAAACGGCTAACATAAGGGCAATAAACTCAAGCTAATCACTAAAAAGGAAAGATGATCGGCACCATAAATATCACTATCAGGGAATACAGCACAGATAACGGCAATCCTAGGCGGACGAAGTCACTGAAGCGATAATTACCCGCATTAAATACCATCAAATTGGTCTGATAGCCGTAGGGTGAAATAAAGCTCGCACTGGCACCAAAGACAACGGCCATAATAAAGGGCCTTGCATCGACACCGTAATTAAGTGCAATCGCGTAAGCGATAGGGAACGCCAACGCCGCCGCTGCGTTATTGGTCACCAGTTCAGTCAGCAATAAAGTCATTAAATACACGCCGACAAAAGCGCCAAATACCCCATAACCGTTAATAACTGAGAGTAATCCTTGGGCTAAACTGTTCGCAAGGCCTGTACTCATCATCAAGTTGGCAAGCCCTAATGCACTCCCCACGATCACCACTAATTCCAATGGGAAACGGCGTTTAAGCTCAGCCAGTGTGACTGCGCCTATGGCAAAATAACTGAGCAGCAATATCACTAAGCCCTTAGCCAAGGGTAATATGCCAGTGACACTCAGGATGATCGTTGCCGCAAAGCCCAGCAATACCCAACGACCACGACGACTGTCTAGACGCACATTCAAATCTAAGCCACTGATCGCTGCAAACTCTGAACTCAGCTTTGCGCTATTGCTAAAACCATCACCTGGCGTCAATAACAACACATCACCGGGTTGCAGAATAATGTCACCGAGTCCGCCCTTCAGCGGATGATTTCCGCGGCGAATGGCCATCACAGCCGCATCAAATTGCTCACGAAAACGCGAGGCTTTCAACGAACTGCCCACTAAACTGGATGACGGTGCGAGTACAGCTTCAACTAAATTTTGTCCTTTGGCTTGATGTTTACCAAACCAATCTAAACCATCGAATTGGTGCAATAACTCAACCGATTCCACCGCGCCACTGAAGCGCAGCACGTCGTCCGCTTGCAACACTAACTGGGGCGGCACAGGACAAATACAAATGCCACTGCGTTCTAATTCAACCAGATATAACTTTTTTAGTGCCCTAAGTTTATTATCCACCACACTGCGACCGACCAAGGACGAACCTTTCGCCACATGGGCTTCGAGCAAATATGGCAGCGCTTCTTCACCTGATTCTTCCCGTCTGTCGGGCAGAATGTTCGCCAGTAAGGTCAGTAAGGTCAGTAACAATATACCCGCGACAACGATCACCACTGCAACTGGCGTAAACTCGAAGAAGCCTAAGGCGGGTAAGCCGGCGTTTTCTACAAAGGAGTTCACAATCAAGTTGGTCGAGGTACCAATCAGGGTCAGTGTGCCACCTAAAATTGCCGCATAATTTAACGGCAATAATAACTTAGCTGGCGCGTGTGCTTGATTGCGGCGCACAACACCAATCAGTGATGCCACAACTGCAGTGTTATTGGTAAATGACGACAGTAAAGCCGTCGAAAAACCGAGCTTTGCCATTGTCATAGGCAAAGAACTATTGCCTATGACTTGACTCAACTTTCCCAGCAGGGACGTTTTTTCTAACGCCGTAGCGGCCAACACCAACAGGACCAGCGTGACTAAGCCAATATTGGTAAAGCTTGTTAATGCGGTATCGAGCGCAACCATGCCAAGCAAATAACAGAGCAAAAAAGCAAATAAAAACAATACCGCTGGATTGATACGGCCGCTAATTAAGCCAGCCACAAGCCCTATCAAAATAATCGCTAATAGCCACAAGTCACTCACAAATTAAGCTCCAAGCTTAGTGATATCTATCGCTTGCCAATGGGGGAAGTGTTTACGCACTAAGGCATTAAACTCGACTTCAAAGGCACTAAATTGTGACGCTGTTTGCTTGTTAACATATTGACCCGACACCACCATCACTGCAGCAACCGTCGCATTACTCAGGCGGTCGATTAAGATCATTCCGCCCGTATCACGCACTAACGAATATGCATCAAACACTATGTCTTCGGTCAGTTCTAAGGTCACACGCGCAATGGCGTTTAACACAAGAGTGTCCGTCGCACTGCGTGCTAAGGTATTAACGTCAACCACATAATCGATAGCAGTCACAGAAGCTTGCGTCTTCTTACCAGCCACTTTGATGTCGTATAACTGACCGAGTTGTAATGGCTTTTCATCCATCCACACTATATCAGCGCTGATCACGTTAGCGACGGCTGGCGCAGAATCGGGTTTTGCCAGTAAATCGCCACGGGAAATATCAATTTCATCTTCCAGCGTGATAGTCACAGCTTGGCCTGCAACCGCTTCTTGTATGTCACCATCGAAGGTCACAATACGTTCAACCTTACTGCGTTTGCCCGATGGCAAAGCGACTAACTCGTCACCGACATTGATAATGCCAGAGGCTAACGTGCCTGCAAAACCGCGAAAATCTAAGTTAGGACGCGACACATATTGCACAGGAAAACGCACAGGCAATGAGCTGAGTTCACGCTGAGTATCAATGGTTTCTAGCAGTTCAAGCAGTGTACCGCCTTGATACCATGGGCTTTGGGTGCTGCGCTCAACCACGTTGTCACCATTAAGCGCCGATAACGGCACAAAGTGGATATCGAGGTTGCCGAAATCTTTAACGAAATCAGTAAAATCGGCACGAATACGGTTGAATACTTGCTCGTCAAACCCAAGCAAATCCATCTTATTCACGGCCACAACAAAGTGACGAATACCCAGTAATGACGCGATAAACGCATGGCGCTTAGTCTGAGTCTGCACGCCGTAGCGGGCATCGACTAAAATCACCGCTAAATCACAGGTTGATGCACCCGTTGCCATGTTGCGAGTGTACTGCTCATGCCCTGGCGTATCGGCGATGATGAACTTGCGCTTATCACTTGAAAAATAACGATAAGCCACATCGATAGTGATGCCCTGCTCGCGCTCAGCTTGCAGGCCATCCACCAGCAAGGCTAAGTCAATGGCTTCACCTGTGGTGCCCATCTTGGCGCTGTCGCTCTTGAGGCTAGCTAATTGATCTTCATAGATCTGGGCGCTGTCGTGTAACAGACGGCCGATTAAGGTACTTTTACCATCGTCGACACTGCCACAGGTTAAAAAGCGCAGTAAGCCTTTGTGCTGCTGCAGGGCTAGATATTCTTTCACACCATGGAGGGTAATTTCTGCCGCCATGAGATTGGTTTTATTGACCGCTTTGTCCATCATATTCTCACTCTTGATCTGCTTGGCTGAAGGTCGCGCTGATTAGCGCCACCTTCGCGAAATAGGGTTAACCCTGTAGAGATTAGAAGTAGCCTTGACGCTTCTTCTGCTCCATAGAGGCGCTTTGATCTGAGTCGATCAATCGGCCCTGACGTTCGCTCGAACGGGTTAACAGCATTTCTTCAATAATCTTTTCTAGACTGTCGGCCTCAGAATACATGGCGGCCGTGAGTGGGTAGCAACCTAAGGTTCTAAAACGCACCACTTCTTCTTTAATCTGCTCGCCCTCGGCTAACTTCATCCGCTCGTCATCGGCCATGATTAACTGACCACCGCGCTCAACCACTTTACGTTTAGCAGCAAAGTACAAAGGCACTAACTCAATGTTTTCTTGATAAATATATTGCCAAATATCCAGCTCAGTCCAGTTAGATAATGGGAACACGCGAATACTTTCGCCCTTGTTCACTGCGCCGTTATAGGTGCGCCATAATTCTGGACGTTGGTTTTTAGGGTCCCATCTGTGGTGACGGTCGCGGAAGGAATACACGCGCTCTTTGGCGCGGGATTTTTCTTCATCGCGGCGAGCCCCACCGAAAGCCGCATCGAAACCATATTGGTTAAGTGCTTGCTTTAAACCTTGGGTTTTCATGATGTCAGTGTGTTTCGCACTGCCATGGTCGAAAGGGTTAATCCCCTGCGCCAACCCTTCTGGGTTGATGTGCGTCAGTAACTCGAAGCCAAATTTCTTTGCCTGCGCATCACGGAATGCGATCATCTCTTTGAATTTCCAACCCGTGTCGACATGCAGCAACGGGAACGGGATCTTGCCCGGATAAAAGGCTTTACGCGCTAAGTGCAACATAACGGAAGAATCTTTCCCGATGGAATACAACATCACAGGATTATCGAATTCGGCTGCAACTTCACGAATGATCTGGATGCTCTCGGCTTCCAGTTGTTGTAAGTGGCTTAATTCACGCCCGGCCATACTATTCTCCGTTACCTTAAATTCGCCGTGTTACCACAGCATGGATTAGCTTAATTTGTTTAACTGCTTAATAGCTTTAACTGTTTGCGGCTTAATTTATCGACGCGCCCGAGACTCTAACCGATTGAGTCTGTTCATCGCTGACCTGAGTCGATTCAATCGCTTCAGGTTTGAACCAATGCAAGGTGTCACTCAGCGTGACGACTTCACCTATGATCATCAAAGCTGGCATTTGTAATTCTGGATCGGCAGCAAGCTGTTCAAGCTCACCTAAACGGCCAATAAAACGACGTTGCTCTTTAGTGGTTGCCTTTGACACTATCGCCACGGGTGTTTCAGGGCTTCGGCCCGCATCGATTAAACCTTGGCGAATAATGCCTGCGTTCAGAATCCCCATATACACGACTAAGGTATTGTTAGGATTAGCATAACCTTGCCAATCCATAGGGCGACTCTCTAACTGACAATGACCAGTGATAAAAGTGACGCCTTGGGCATGGTCTCTGTGGGTTAGGGGAATTCCCGCATAGGCTGACGTGCCGCTGGCAGCGGTAATGCCGGGAACGACTTCAAACTCAACCCCAGCTTCAACTAAGGTTTGTAACTCTTCGCCCCCGCGGCCGAAAATAAAAGGATCGCCACCTTTAAGACGCACCACATTTTTACGGGTGTAAGCTTTAGTGACGAGTAACTGATTAATCTCGTCCTGTGCGGCGCTATGCTTGCCCGCACGTTTACCTACGGCAATCTTCTCAGCGTCTTTAGGAATAAGATTGAGGATATCTTGGCTGACTAAAGCGTCGTATAGCACTGCATCAGCAGTTTTAAGGATGCGCCATGCCTTTAACGTCAATAGCTCAACGTCGCCGGGACCGGCACCCACCAGCCAGACTTTGCCTTTGGCCGCTTGGCCCGGTAAAGAGAAAATTTCCATCAGAATCCCCAAGATCACTTTAGTCTGTAGAAATATAGCGCGTCTTATATTCCATAATAAATAGATAATTATTAGTTTTTATATCATTTAGATATAAAAGAATGAGTGACCACTCACTTAAAGTGGGGGAAACCTTAGGTTTCAAAATCAAAAATGCCCTAAATCAAAGTTAACCCATTGAAATAAAATGACTTAATAAGATTAAGCGAATTGCATCAAATTAATTTCTGTCCGCTAAGTGCATGATTTTGGCACTATGTTATTGCCAAAAATTCTACCTAAACATGTCTCTATGTGACTAAAAATGGCTGACTACAAGATTTGTCATTAAGTGACACAGGATTTTTCCATAACCATAAATTCACTTTCTAATGTTAAGCTGGAAATAACTATCTTTGTTGAGTACGACTGACAAATAAATAAACACATCAAGGAGGGCAGATGAAACCACTTTACTCAGGTATTGCATTGGCAGGGCTATTAGCCTGTACGGACATAAATGCCGAAGAATCATTAGTCAAAGGAAGAGTAAAAGATGAACTTGCCACGGCGGATCTACCTTTTGTGATTACGCCACATAAAGTGAATTACCTTTTACCAGTCACCTACAGCCCAGATCCCAACATGGCACCTTTCACCGAAGATGCAATACTCAACCCCTATTCTTTAGATGAGTTTGAGGCTAAGTTCCAAATCAGTTTTAAATTTCCTATTTGGTACAATGTGTTTGGTGATAATGGCCATTTATTTTTTGCTTACACCAATCAATCCTATTGGCAAGTTTATAACAAAGACACTTCGTCGCCTTTTAGGGAAACCAATCACGAACCTGAAGTCTTTATGCTGTTTAATAACGATTGGAAAATTGGCAGTGTGACCAATTCCTTTTGGGGGTTTGGTGCCGTACATCAATCGAATGGTAAAGCAGGGCCACTTTCCCGCAGTTGGAATCGCCTCTATGCCACTATGATTTTTGATGCAGGCCCACTCGCCTTCTCCACCAAAGTGTGGTGGCGTATTCCTGAAGATGAAAAAACAGATCCATATAAAGCCAGCGGCGACGATAACCCTAATATTGATGACTATATAGGTAAAGCAGAGTTTATTGGCGTTTATGGTATCGATGAACATAGATTCACTTTAACCGTTAAAACGAATCTAGAAGATATCGACAGAGGCTCAGCAGAACTGACTTGGAGTCATCCTATCGTCGGCAACTTACGCTTTTATACTCAATACTTTAATGGTTATGGCGAAAGCCTAATCGATTACAACTATCACAATCAACGTATTGGTATCGGAATTTCACTCAACGATATTCTTTAAGAAAGATATACTCACTTGATCCCGCTATTTAAGATTGTTTGGGTATATAAAGTGACTAAGTACAAAAATCGACCATAATTTGCTGCTAATCTACCAAACCTGCTGCTAAATTGCTCAGATGGACCTGAGTTTAGGGCTCAGCAGGACGATTTACATTGATCCGAATGGCATTTAAGCCGATAGTCGCACACCTTTTTGTGCCCTGAAGCAGCGCCTTAACATCATGGAAGAATATGAGTTTTAGCTACCGCAGCATAGTCATGCTACTCAGTGTCATTATTTTCGCGAGCTTACTTAAGCTCGCGTTTTTCGCTGTGCCAAAAGATAGCGCTGCACCAGTGCTGAATGCACAAGAGGTACGCCAAGATCTCTATGCCTTATTGGATCAAATCGAGCAACACTCAGCGTTTTATGCCTTAACGGCCGACAAAGCCAACCCGCAGCTTAAATTTATGGCTAGCCTTATTGTTGAACAGTATCAAGATATTACTCCCAATGATCGCTTTGCTGCTGAAGTCACTAAATTACTCAATACCCTCAAAGATCCAGGCGCTCAAGTGCATAACTTCGATGATCAAAGCGGCGATCTCCCGTTAACGCTAAGGCCAGTCAACGACCAATGGTTAGCCTTGGATAACGATAATAATCCAGTCAACAACGACTTCCCCTTTATCACTCATATCGATGGTTTACCTATGAGCAAATGGGTAGCGACCAGCCAAGCCTACTTACCTGAGCCGGCAAAACAGAGCCAAGAAATGCAGTTACCTTGGCTGAAAAAACTTAACCTACTGCGCGAAGACTTAGGACTCAGCATAAAGCCCTATGTGGTCATTACGCTAATTAATGATGACCAACAAAGCCAGCAGGTGACTCTCGCCCTGCCAAGCCATAACCCACAAACTCAATTAGCAACTATCAGTGAAAAAGACGAGACTCAAGATATTAATGTGCTCGAATTTATTAACCAATTATCTCAATTTGAGCGCACCGAATTTCAAGACATGCCAAATCAATTAGAGACGGTCAACAATACGACGGTCAAACTTAAGATCAGCGATCTCTACGCCTTTGAATTAGATAAAGAACAACAGCAAGAACTGCTCAAAGGCATGACACATCCCTTACTAATCATTGATTTACGTGATGCCAGTGGCTTTAGTCCGAAATTATTGACTATGCTGTCGCGATATCAAGATGCGGATTTAAATAACACTTTAACACCTAACGTGATGGGATTTGCGCACTATCGCCGCTCACCAGAGCTGAGAAATGACTATCTACAGCCGCTCAATTTTATGCCTCTGGATGCGTTAGAGTACAGTCCTCCTAGGCTCAAATCTCTCACCCGTAACTTACCCTCTGTCGATAAAGAGAAATTCAGCCCTTGGTATGTTCGCACTAAGCCTGCGGTGGCTCCTGAAGGGCGAAATCGCTTAGCTCTACTCGTGAGTCCCCATTGTCGCCAAGAATGCGAGTGGATTGCCTATCGTACTAAATCTTGGTCTAGGGCAAATTTGATTGGTGAAAAAACCTCAGGCGACTTTGCACGTCAGTATCATTTCAAACTGCCAAACAGTGGATTAAACATAAGATTCAGCAGTTCGTTAACCTATGATGCACAGGGGCGACTCCTGTCCGGTATCGGGACTGAACCGGATATTTTGCTCCCTCAGAACAGTGATATTCAATGGCAAGGGCTCGTTAGTTTAATGCGCTCCGCCAAGCCCAAAGCGCAACTTGTTCTGCCAGCACAGCACACTAAGTTGGCTCAAGCTAAGCTAAATTAAGCCAAAAAAAGAGCCAGCAATCTGCTGGCTCATTTCAAACAAATATGAGTTTACTAACGCATTACTTCTTTTCAGTCGCTTTAGAATTGGCGACTGAACCTATGACCAAGCCTTGCTTATTCACATCGAAGCTCATTTGAACTCGCATGTTGTAATCTTTAAGCATTTGCATTTCTTCAGGGATCGGCTCACCGCTCATTTCTAACAGTGTTAGCACTGGCGTAAACATCTTGCCGTAATCAGCAGATAAGCTGTACATGCCATTCGCTGACAGTTTCTCGCCTGCTAATTTGTTAGCTAAGGCCAAGCCTTTATCACCGCTATACACCACTAAATGTTGACCTTTAATCGCCAGCATTGGCTTAACACCTAACTCTGGAGGCAACATCAATATTGGAGATAAATCAGTAGCATCGCCGTTATCGGCTAATTGCACTTCAGCCAGCATAGGGGCGAAAGGTTTCACCATATTAAACAACATGGATGGGTTTTCGGCGCTGAGGCTGACTAAAGCATCTAAACTTTCTAACTTAGGCTCTTGATCTTGTGTGCTCATTTTAAAATCGAGCAATGAAACGCTCATGCCTTTCACACCGTTAGCCATGCCAGTAAACATGCCTAGCATAGCTGGGCTCTGTTGGCTCAACTCAGCCTGCAACTCTGCCAATGGTGCACAGGTCAGTTGTGGCTTTTGCAGATCATCCCAAATAGCCGTTAATGAAGGAGTAATTTCATTGATATCTAGACCTATTCCCATGGAGAAGATAGTGCTGTCGATATCCGCCAGATGCGATGGAATAAAACCACGCATCTTTTGCATTGCCGCAAGAATAGGTTGATTCTTCGTTTCGACAACAAATGAAGCCGCCATATGGCTTTCTTTTTCCGTCACAGAAAACGCCGTTAAACCAGCAACGGTACGCGGCCAGTTAGCGGCAATCGCAGTCAGTTCGGTACGACATTCTGGTGTTCTGATTTGAGCTAATGGATCTTCCCCCTCACTTTCATCAGCAAAAAATTGAGTCAGTTGCTTAGCTAGCATATTGCTATCTGCAGAGGTCAATGCCTTTACAATTTCCACATGGTTAATAAAGCTAATGCTGTCATCTTTAAAACCATGGGTCTTAATAATATCTTCTAATATGCCAGAAGCGGCTAATGACTGCGGCGCCTTCTTAATACCAAATGCCATTTCTAATAACTCAGGCTCGGTAATAGAGGTGCTGAAAGTCATCGTTAATATGCCATCTTTCTGGGCAAATAGCAGTTCAGCTTTCTCTGCTGAGCTTTCATCCGATAGTGCATAAGCGCGATAATCAACATCGCCCACTTTACGCATTTCGTGGGTTACACCACTGTCTTTTTCGGCTTTATCTAATACAGCCCAAAATGCTTCGGCCTGATTAACATCAATCTTTAATACTGGCAAAGCACCTAAAGTATAAATATAAGGTTTAACTTCATCGGGGAAACCGAAGGTTTTTAACAGTAAGGCAGGATCTTTCATCCCATCCATATACTGCTGATAAATGCTAACGAAGAACTTGCCCATAGGGCTATCCTGCACACCGAGTTCATCAAGCGTATTACTTGGATATTGCTGATAATTTCCAGAAATAGACTGTAAATACGCTTTTAACGGGAAGGGTTTTAACTGGCCCGAAAATATCGGCGTATCGGCAGGCACATAGTCGAGCAAAGGATTAGCAGAGGCACTAGAACCCGCGCCATTCTGCATATACCAATAACCACCAGCACCTGCTGCAATAATTGCCGCGGCAATCACAATCTTTTTCATTTAAGAAACTCCATTTAATGACATTCAATTTTATGAAAACAATACCTAAAGAACTCACCTTAGGTATTTAAATATTTATCCGCTCTTACATATCCCTTATGCAGATAATGCAAAATCAGAAAACGCAACGACTCAGCCCTACGCAATACAAACCCAGTTTAAAATGCTTAGGCTAAGCGAAACTAAGGTATAAAATTTTCCCGATAATTTAACATTAAACCGACACAGAAGCGAACAGGATAGGAGTTCGCAGCATTAAAAACGTATTAGAACTAACGTTTATTCAACATGATTCCAATCTTATTTCAATTCGGTAATAAAACATCTCAAAGTCATCGACGATTAAGCAAAGAACTCAATGACAAATTAAGCTCATCTCACTCAAACTAACTCACCAGAGCGTCATCGTGCTTCGTGGACTTTTTTAAGCGTGACGTCACCTAGCTGACGCATTTGCTTACGGATCCAAGCTGAGCGCTGCTGCACATAGGATGACGGTGGAGACACCTTATAGCGCCAAGGATTGGGTAAAATGGCTGCGAGTAATGAGGCCTCGTATTGGGTAAGTTTTGCCGCTGACTTTCCAAAATAATGCTTTGATGCCGCTTCGGCGCCATAAATGCCTGGACCAAATTCTACAATATTTAAATACACTTCAAGAATACGCGACTTATCCCAAGTCAACTCCATCAATAACGTAAACCAAGCTTCCAATCCCTTACGAAAGAAACTGCGACTCGACCACATAAAAAGGTTTTTCGCCGCCTGCTGACTTAAGGTACTTGCCCCGCGGACTTTGGTACCTTTTTGGTTGTATTTCAGTGCCGAACTTATCGCGGCTAAATCGAATCCAGTATGCTCAACAAAACGTTGATCTTCCGCAGCAATCACAGCCAATTGTAATTCGGGAGAAATTTGCGCTAAATCGCGCCATTGATGCCTGATCTCACCGATAGGTGCTGGTGGAAATAAGGCACGCTCGATACGCCAAGTCCACATAGGAGGATCGACGAATCGTAGTAGGATCACTAATAAAATTGAGCAAATAAATGCCCAAACTAATCCCTTAAATAGCCAAGACAATAAACGACGAAAACCACGCTTTCGTCTCTGAGGTGCTGGGTCACTCGACTTATTAACACTTGGACGCCTGACATGATCTCGCATCGCATATAAAGGGGCCGTCATTTATACCATCTCATCCACACACTCTCATTTCTTGTTTCTCATCTATCCAGTCAAGCCATCCCATTGCAAGGATTCTTTGGCGCAACCTAGGCTTACAGAAAATATTCTAAAGCTTTACGCGAGTTGCAAGCTGATCATGCTACGAGAATAAAGGAAACACCAAGGATATCTTACTCGATAATCAAAGATAGGTTGAGAAATAACCATAACAAGAACAAATCACTATTGGAGATTGACTGGGGTCGACTTAACTTGACCTCGGCAGCTTTGACGACAGCTGACCGAGGTAATGATGGCTGATTAACGAGAGCTAGCAAGTCAATCAAACTGCTTGATACTCGCAGGTGCGAGTCAGGTTTTCAACGCTTTCACTGCATCCAATTAAGCCATATCGATACACAGCAAACCCAGCCCATAAATACCGATATACAACAACTTAACCTCATAAAAGACATGAATCATGTCAATTAACGCAGTAAAACGCTTCAAAACCATCTACGGGAACTTCAAAATATAGCGCAGGCTTAACCAATGTGCATAACTCTGTGAGTAAAAATGTACAACATTTTTAGCATTTAAAAATGAATGCAAACTAACTCTATGAATATCAATCTATCTTAGTTAAACGACGCTTAAATGACATCACTTAACTTCCTCGACAATCCAGAGTATTAAATTCAATCCCACTTATCTTAAAATGATAAAAAAACGCCCCAAACTAAGTTGAGGCGTTTAATATTTAAAATCAATAAAATGACTAGATTTCGTAGTGCAGACCACACTCACGTTGAAGGCCATTAAAGCGAGTGTCTTCCTCTGTCATGCCTAATTCGAGTGGTTTACTCGAATGGGTATCCCCCACAGAAACATAGCCTTGGTCCCAAAGTGGATGGTACGGCAAGTCAAATTGAGTCAGATAGAGGTGAACATCTTTATTCGACCACTCGATAATCGGCAGTAACTTAAAGCGCGTGCCATGAATCGCCAGTATCGGCAACGCCTCACGGGTACTGGCTTGGCTGCGTCTAAGCCCTGCAAACCAAGTGCCTACCTCAAGCTCGGCTAAAGCGCGTTGCATAGGCTCAACTTTGTTTAACCGGTTGTATTGCTCTAGTCCGTTGACCCCTTGCTCCCACAACTGGCCAAAGCGCGCCTCTTGCCATGCCGATGTCATCACTGCTTGGTACACTTTTAAATTCAGTGATAAACGATCTGTCAGCTCGTCGATAAACTGATAAGTCTCAGGGAATAAATAACCCGTATCTGTGAGAATAACCGGAATATTCGCCTGTGCCTGACTCATCATATGCAGCATTACAGCGGCTTGGATCCCAAAACTTGAGGACAGCGCATGATTACCGGGCAAATAAGTTAAGCCCCATAGCACTCGCTCTTGTGCGCTTAATCCCCCTAAGAACTGATTAATGCGCTCAAGCTCTATCGCTTGCTCTGCCTTAGGCGCACTCAATAATGCCTTGAGTTCGGCAGCGCTGACCACAGTCGGCACTTTATCACTGGTTTTTTGCTCAATATCAGCCATGAAAATCCTTAGCGGCATCGATCACCGCCTTCACTACACCCACGCGGACGGTGAAGTTACCAAAGGTTTCGCCTGCATCACGCTCTACTGCGTAGCGGCCAAACAGGGCATCCAATTCGGCGAGAATGTCCGCCTCTTGGATATTTTCTCTGTGCATCTTGTTCAGGCGAGTCCCTTCAAAGCTTGCACCTAAGTACAAGTTATAACGACCCGGCGCTTTACCCACAAGGCCAATTTCAGCGGCAAATGGGCGGGCACAACCGTTAGGGCAACCCGTCATACGCACCACAATCGCTTGCTCGCTGATGCCGTGTTTTGCCTGTAGCGCATCGATATGATCGATAAACTCAGGGAAATAACGCTCGGCTTCCGCCATCGCTAATGGGCATGTCGGCAACGCCACACAGGCAATCGAGTGACCGCGGGTTTGCGTCAACACTTGGCCCAGCAGACCATGTTTACGGGCTAAACCTTCAATCGTGGCTTTATCTTCTGCCGCTACACCTGCGATGATCATGTTTTGATTCGAGGTCATGCGGAAATCGCCCTTGTGGATCTTAGCAATTTCACGCAACCCCGTTTGCAGGGTTTGGCCCGGTAAATCCTTAATACGACCGCTTTCGATAAATAAGGTTAAATGCCACTTACCGTCAACGCCTTCGACCCAACCATAACGATCGCCGCGATCGCCAATCACTACATCACGCTTAGGTTCAAATTTTACTCCTGCACGCAGTTCAACTTCGGCTTTGAACTTTTCATAGCCGTGGTCGACGATAGTGTACTTAAGGCGCGAACGCTTACGATTAGAGCGATTGCCCCAGTCGCGTTGCACTGTCATGACAGCTTCAGCAAACTTCATCACGTCTTCAGTTTTGATAAAACCAAAGTCGTCAGCCAGGCGTGGAAAGGTTTCTACTTCGCCATGGGTCGAGCCCATGCCGCCGCCCGCCGTTAAGTTAAAGCCAACTAGCTCGCCGTTTTCGGCAACAGCAATAAAGCCTAAATCGTTGGTGTAAACGTCAACATCGTTATCAGGAGGAACCGCAACCGCCATTTTAAATTTACGTGGCAGATAGGTTTTGCCATACACAGGTTCGACGGTTTCATCTTCGGTAGAAAGTAACTTTTCTTCATCTAACCAGATTTCGGCGTAGGCGCGAGTGTGGGGTAATAGATGATCAGACAGTTGTTTCGCCACTGCATAAGCTTGCTCGTGCAGTTTCGATTCCACCGGATTGGGGTTACACATGACGTTTCGGTTAACGTCACCACAGGCAGCAATCGAATCCAGCGCCTGCCGATCTAAGTCTTGAATAATGGTCTTCAAGTTACGCTTAGGAATACCGTGATATTGGAAGGTTTGACGGGTCGTCAAACGAATACTGTTCGAGCTGGTGAGCGTCGAGGCAATTTTGTCCACGCCTAACCATTGCTGTGGAGAACAAATACCGCCGGGTACACGGGCGCGTAACATAAAACTATATAAAGGTTCGAGTTTTTGCTCTTTACGTTCGTTACGTAAATCGCGGTCATCCTGCTGATAGAAGCCATGAAATTTGATC
This sequence comes from Shewanella sp. S23-S33, assembly GCF_043359565.1. Taxonomy (NCBI): domain Bacteria; kingdom Pseudomonadati; phylum Pseudomonadota; class Gammaproteobacteria; order Alteromonadales; family Shewanellaceae; genus Shewanella; species Shewanella sp. S23-S33. The sequence continues at coordinate 52,150 of NZ_JBHFFD010000012.1, forward strand.
AGCTGCTGATCGCCGTCACTGAAACTGCCAGTCACAGAAGAATCTAAACCTTCTTTGATGGTCCCGCGCAGGTAATCACTGTCGGTCTTTAGGTATTCGTTTAACGCTAACTTTTGCTCACTCATGGCAACTGCCTCTTAAAATTGGGTTCGCTGGCTGCACAGGTCATCACGTGTGCAGCGTTGGCTATTCTTATGCGTTTCTTTATGCGCGCAACGGTTGAGATTAATACACGTCTTTTTGGTAGCGTTTATCGCTGCGCAGGGTTTCAAAATAGGCTTCGGCAGCTTCGGTATTCAAACCACCGACTTCGACTGCCACCTCAATCAAGGCTTGGTGAACATCTTTCGCCATACGTTCAGCATCACCACAAATATAAAGATGCGCGCCATTTTGCAACCATTGCCACAGGGCTTGGCCTTGCTCTTTAATGCGGTGCTGCACATAAATCTTATGGGCTTGATCGCGTGAGAACGCCACGTCGATACGGCTGAGATCGCCATTTTTCAAATACTGTTGCCACTCAGTTTGATACAAGAAATCCTGCTCAAAGTGAGGATTGCCGAAGAATAACCAGCTATCACCTTGGATCCCTTGTGCTACGCGCTCCTGCATAAAGGCACGGAAGGGCGCAACACCTGTACCAGGACCCACCATGATCACCGGTGTTTCTGGATTCTCGGGTAAACGGAAATGCTTGTTCGACTCAACATAAACCTTAACTTGCGTGCCTTCCTGCGCAGATGCTAAGAAGTGTGACGCGCCGCCAAAACGTGCTGAGCCGTGGCGCTCATCTTCCACTAAGGCCACAGTTAAGTGGACTTCTGTTTCAACTTCGCTTTGACTTGAGGCGATAGAGTAAAGTCTTGGCGTTAATGGCCGCAGTAGCTCAAGCAGTTTTGCTGCATTTAAGGTTACTGAGTTATTTGATAATGGATACTGAGTAACTAAATCGGCAAATTGATGCTTAAGGATAAAGTGGCGCACTTGTTCTTTATCTTCGCTCAATGCCAGCAGTTCAGCGCTGCCGCTCAATTCGGCCCATGCTTTGACTAATCCAGGGTATAACTGAGTCAGTTCTTTCTTATCAACCAAAGCTTGCTTAAGGGACAAGGATTCTGTGCCTAGGGTTACTAACTCATCAGCGACCAATGACAGGCCTGCTAAGACTTCATCGACTAACACTTCGTTATTACTAAACCACACACCAAGGGCATCACCCGCTTGATAGGTTAACCCTGAGTCGCCTAAGTCGATTTCAACATGGCGCACATCTCGGTCTGATCCACGGCCGGTAATTTTTTGGCTCACAAGCACTTCGGCGCTATAGGGGTTTTGCTTAGTAAATTCACTTTCGCCAATCGCTTTAGCGGTGCCGATGGATACCACACTGGCGGACGAGGTTTCAATTAGCGGCTTAACGGCCTCTAATACATCGGCGTGCCACTGGCCCGCGGCAGCTTCATAATCCACATCACATTCAATTAAAGGTAACAGTGATTTAGCACCGAGTGCAGCTAGGCGGGCATCGAAGTCTTTACCAGTTTGGCAGAAAAATTCATAGCTAGAATCCCCCAGCGCAAGCACAGAGTAATGTAGATTGTCTAACTTAGGGGCACGTTTCGATGCTAAAAACTTGTGTAATTCAATCGCATCATCCGGCGCTTCACCTTCACCATGGGTGCTGACCACCAATAAAAGCACAGCTTCTTGCTTTAATTGGCGAACATTGTATTCGCCCATTGAAGCCAGATTGACCGCATAACCTTGCGCCTGTGCCTTATCGGCGAGCGCTTTAGCGACACCACGGCCATTACCCGTTTGGCTGCCATAGAGAATCGTCACAGTTTGAGCCGTTTGCGCCTGCGCGACGGTAGCTAATTGGCCCGCATTGGCTGTGGCAGCAAGATAGCCACTCACCCAGGCCAATTGCACAGCACTTAACTCAGATGTGAGTTGTTTTAGCTTCTCGACTTGTCCTTGAGACAATGGCGAAGCCAGCGATGAAAGTTCTTTTAACAACATGAGACGGCCCTATGACAGTGTAATGTCCACAAGCTTATCGCGGTTTAAGAAAAGCAAAAAAGAATAAAATAGGATTTTTAATTCCATTTTGGAATATACAAAGTGCAAAATTTAAGCTACAAAAGTGTGCACTGGTTAAAAGTTTTTGATCCGACCAGTGCAGAAACGGCCTGCTTGAGAAATATGCACTTGTGCCAAGCTAAAGTATTGCCACAATGGTCATGAGCCTGTCGAACAATAATTTCTGTTGCCCACAGAATAGTTTGTTTTAAAAACAAAAAGTGTCCATCCTAGATTGAATGCCCTAACTGACTCGAATCACCCGCCGAATAAACGCTGGTGACGACAGATTTTGCAGTTGAGTACGATGAAGGAAGAACAGCAGGCGGAACGATTATATAAACCATCAGGGAGTAGTCATGCAGATTGGAATACCGAGAGAAAGTCTCGCCGGTGAAACTAGGGTCGCCGCGACCCCAGCCACCGTTGAGCAGCTTAAAAAACTCGGCTTTGAAGTTGTTATTGAGGCCAATGCAGGTCAACTGTCAAGTTTCGATGATGCAGCCTTTGAAGCTGCGGGCGCGAAGGTGACAACAAACGTTTGGCAAGCCGATCTGATCTTTAAGGTCAATGCGCCAAGCGACGCCGAAATTGAACAAATCAAAGACGGGGCGACTATCGTCAGCTTTATTTGGCCCGCACAAAACCCTGAGCTGGTTGCGAAGTTATCTAAACGTAAGATCAACGTGATGGCAATGGACATGGTGCCACGCATCTCCCGCGCCCAGTCACTTGATGCCCTCTCCTCTATGGCAAACATTGGTGGATATCGCGCCGTTGTTGAAGCCGCACATCAATTTGGCCGTTTCTTTACTGGCCAAATTACCGCTGCTGGTAAAGTACCGCCCGCCAAAGTGTTAGTCATTGGTGCTGGTGTAGCTGGCCTTGCCGCCATTGGTACTGCTGGTTCGCTTGGCGCCATAGTGCGCGCCTTCGATACCCGCTTAGAAGTGGCCGAGCAAATCGAATCTATGGGCGGCCAATTCCTTAAACTGGATTTTGGTAACGAGGAAGGTGGTTCATCGGACGGTTATGCTAAAACCATGTCGGATGAATTTATTGCCGCCGAAATGGCGCTGTTTGCCGAACAAGCCAAAGAAGTCGATATCATCATCACCACAGCGCTAATCCCTGGTCGTCCAGCGCCTAAGCTCATCACCAAAGCCATGGTCGATAGCATGAAGAGCGGCTCAGTGATCGTCGATTTAGCCGCTGCGACGGGTGGTAACTGCGAATACACGCAATCGGGTGAGCTGTTTGTTACTCCTAACGGCGTAAAAGTGATTGGTTATACCGACCTTCCCGGTCGTCTACCGGCGCAATCCTCACAGCTTTACGGCACTAACTTAGTCAACCTGATGAAGTTAATGTGTAAAGAAAAGGACGGCACAGCCAGCATCAACTTTGATGATGTAGTCATGCGCAATATGACAGTGATTAAAGAAGGTGAAGTGACCTTCCCGCCACCACCGATTTCTGTTTCTGCGGCGCCAGCAAAACCAGCGGCGAAAATCGAGCCGAAAAATACCACTCCGAAGGCACCATCTAAGCTCAAATACGTGCTCGCCGCCTTAGGCGTTGCAGGGTTTGCTGCCGTGGCATCGGTAGCACCACCAGAGTTCCTGTCGCATTTCACAGTATTCTTGCTGTCCTGCGTTGTTGGCTATTACGTGGTATGGAACGTATCCCACTCACTGCATACACCTTTAATGTCAGTCACTAACGCGATTTCGGGCATTATCGTGGTCGGCGCCCTACTGCAAATCGGTCAGGGTTCAACTTTGGTCACTGTACTGGCGTTTATCGCCGTGCTGATCGCCAGTATTAACATCTTCGGTGGCTTTACCGTCACTCAGCGCATGCTGAAGATGTTCCGTAAGGATTAAGGGGGGTTTAACGTGTCTCAAGGACTGGTAACAGCAGCTTACATTATTGCCGCCATTCTCTTCATCTTCAGTCTCGCGGGACTGTCGAAGCAAGAGACGGCAAAACACGGCAATTTATTCGGTATCTTAGGTATGGCAATCGCCCTACTGGCTACCATTTTCAACCCCGATACTAACGGAATTGCGTGGATCTTAATCGCTATGGTGATTGGCGGCGCGATTGGTATCCGTTTAGCACTAAAAGTCGAAATGACTGAAATGCCTGAACTGGTTGCTATATTGCACAGCTTTGTGGGTATGGCCGCGGTATTAGTGGGTTTCAACAGCTTTATCGACTTACACCCACAGGAAGTCTCACAAGTCGTGGTGGCTGTCGGTGGTGATATCAATACGACCCTCGCCGCAGTACAAGATGCGCTAAGTGAAGCGGTGAAGACCGCCAGCAAAGAGCACCTCACTGGCGCTATGCTTAACATTCACTTAGTCGAAGTCTTCCTCGGGATCTTCATCGGTGCGGTGACCTTTACGGGTTCTATCGTTGCCTTTTGTAAGTTACGCGGACTGATTTCATCTAAACCTCTGATGCTGCCACATCGCCACAAGCTAAACCTAGTCGCAGTGCTAGTGTCTTTCGCCCTGTTGGTGTACTTCGTTCAGACAGGTGGCACTATGCCAGCACTGCTGTTGATGACCTTGATTGCTTTCGCCTTTGGCTGGCATTTAGTGGCATCCATTGGCGGCGCGGATATGCCAGTGGTTGTGTCTATGCTGAACTCCTACTCAGGTTGGGCTGCGGCAGCGGCAGGCTTTATGTTGTCGAACGACCTCTTGATTGTGGTCGGCGCGTTAGTGGGTTCATCGGGTGCTATTCTGTCTTACATCATGTGTAAGGCCATGAATCGCTCATTTATTTCAGTTATCGCTGGCGGCTTTGGCACAGATGGTGTGGCCTCGACTGCCGATGAAGAAATGGGGGAATACCGTGAAACCAACGCCGAAGATGTGGCGGATATGCTGAAAAATGCCACTTCAGTCATCATCACTCCGGGTTACGGTATGGCAGTGGCGCAGGCGCAATATCCTGTTGCGGAAATCACCCAAAAACTACGTGATCGCGGCGTGAAAGTGCGTTTTGGTATCCATCCAGTTGCTGGTCGATTACCAGGCCATATGAACGTACTGCTCGCTGAAGCGAAAGTCCCCTACGATATCGTGCTCGAAATGGACGAAATCAACGAAGACTTTAAAGACACAGATGTCGTGCTCGTTATCGGCGCCAACGACACGGTTAACCCCGCGGCAATGGAAGATCCAGGCAGTCCCATCGCAGGTATGCCAGTGCTGGAAGTGTGGAAAGCACAAAACGTGATTGGCTTTAAACGTTCGATGAACACAGGTTATGCCGGCGTGCAAAACCCGCTGTTCTTCAAAGAAAATACCCAAATGCTGTTTGGGGATGCTAAGGCCAGTGTTGAAGCCATTTTAAAGGCACTTTGAGCTTGATTTAATATCAACAGAGTAAAAATCGTTTAGGCGATAAACACTATTCTAAGGAAATGAAGGGAGCCACTGGCTCCCTTTCTTTTCACATTTTTTTAAGCCTATTAAGCTAGTCTCTGCGTCAATATGATGCGAGGCTTATCTGCCTACAATGCTGATATGCTTAATGTAAGCTAAAACAGTAAGTTAAATCTAAAGCTGGTTTAAGGAAATAATAAATGTTGCTTGGGCTGTTTATCCTGTCTGCCGTATTAATCAAAACCTCATTACTCGGGCTTGGCTGGATATCGATTACTATCGGCCTGAGTGGGTACCTATTTTGTCGATGGTTTAATATCAAGTTAGATATCAAACTGATTGATAAATTTAAACGACTCTTTATCACTGGCGCGGCTCTGCATCTTCTCGTCTATATCGGCTTAATCACTAAGCTTTTCCTTATCGACAGCTTTGAAGACTTGCCCACATTCCTGATAAGTCACTTAGTCTTCCACCACGCAATCAGCGCCGTGATTGCTGCCGCATTAACCTTCTTGGCGATTCGCATCTATCTACAACAGCAAAAATTAACTCAAGCCTATCGACAGGAATTAAGCTAACTCAACAAGGTTTTGATGATAAATACCGACGGAGAAAATCTGACTAGATTCATCATTAGCTTAAGTGCCATAAAATAATAGGGACTAAAGCTGATCAGGCAAAGGTGTTGTCAGCAACACTGAATTCATCAATGGATTCAAACATCAGGGATAAGAATGACCCCTGATGCTTGGGGGGAGCGAAGCCAAGATACGTTAGTCGACGGCAATATCGTTATCTTTAAGCTCTTTTGACAGGGTTTCATAATTCGTTTTGAGTTTTGGCAAAGTATCTTCTTTGATTTTACTCAATACATTTTGCAACTGATCCTTACCGTAAGAAACGCTATAGTGACGGGTTTCAATATTGCTAATGATCTTCTCAGACTCTAAATACAAACGACGAATATCAGACAAAATATCACTCGGTGTTTCTAGCGCATTGGCAGAATAGCGCATGTTATCCCAGACAAATAATCCCATCTGCGGATGCATTTTCACTAAACTATTACTACTCACAGTCTCAACTGTGTCAGCGTAATGGCTCAAGATTTCAACATTGTCACTCACTTCGTCATATAGGGCATGACGCAGATGATAGTTATTCTGCATATTGCTCAGGGCATCAAATTTAATTGCCTGTGACAACCCTTCTTGCGCGGCTAAGTACACGCCAACAACAGTCGCAATGATTATAAAAATCTGACTCACCCAAAAACTGGTTTTTATAAGCTCAGTGTTATCAAGCTTAATGGCGCGTTTAGGCATATCTGCCTCATTAGAAATGGGTGTCATGTCCATATGTTTTATCCTGTCAAATCAAGAGTAAAAGGCAATATCACTAACTTAAATCATTATTGAATGGTCATCCTACACTATTGGGGTATGACTTACCTCAGTACAAATCACGATTTTTACCCACAAAAAAGGAGCCATCAGGCTCCATTTTTATATTCATTGGTCAGTCTATTATGCTGCTTTTGCCACATCAAAATTGGATAACAACATCACAGCTGTACGGCCTAATAAATGGTTGATCGTGCGATCGCCCGCTAAGCCTAACTCAGCAATCGCTTGCTGACGCGCTGTACTCACCGCTCTAAAGAGGGTAATTTCATTATTCGCACCACCACAAAGACTAAAGAACAGTCTCAATACTGCGCGGTAATGTTCTTCCTGCATTGCCTGCATCCAGGATGTTTCCAATGCCTCTTGGCTAGAAAAATCCAGCGCAGCAACAAATAGATTGCCGATACGACTATCTAAACGAACAAGAAAATCGCTTTTGCGTGGAAAATGGTGACTAATACCTGTGCGACTAATACCCGTTGCTTCAGATAACGTAGTATAAGACATAGTCTCAAAGCCGATAGTCAAAATTTGTCTTAACGCTTCATCCATAATTTGATTTATGGTTTGCTCAGTTTGTACTCGCGAGCGCTTAGCCATAGTAATGTCTCCCCTCTTATTTTTAGGGGGAAAGCTTACCAAAGCCGCTCAGGGATTACTGCTGTTCACTGGGCCGTAACCAGCGTATTTCACTTTTGTTCAGCTAGGGTTCAGTTTAAAACAGGCTTCACCACTGATTTAATTAACACATTCATAACATTGAATTTTGTACCAACCAGTTATGTGCTTTTTCTTCGCCCATGAGTAAAACGAACGTCGGTTGGAGATAGTGTCCAAGATCGGCTTTTCGCCAAAATAGATATTCAGGAAGGGGTTGCAATACACTCGCGCCAAAAGTGCGTTGCATTAAGCTCGAATACTCACCTAATAATCTCGGCTCTAATTGCTCGGCTTTAGGGTAAAAATTCGTTAAAAAGTCCCGATACTCGGTAAATTTAGCCACTTGAGCAACATCATATCGATGAAACACTTGTATCAACATTGGCGAACTCCAATGCGACAAATATTGCGGGCTTGTTAATGCATCAAGGTTACGTCTGTGGTATTGCTGCCACGCCAAGGCAAAATCATTTTTCTCCCGTGCGATACGCCAAACCAAATAAATGTCGGCTAGCCATTCATGTTGATATGCACTCAAGTGAGTCGGTAACACAGAGCCTTGCAGAGCAAGGTTCTCCAAATGACCAAGCTCATGCCATAGGGTTAATTGCGGCTGTTCAAGCAAAGGTAATTGATAGGTCACCATATCGACACTGGCTAACTGTACTTGCGGTGTCAGCGGCTCATTCACTAAGACTAGGCCCGCAATTTTATTGTCATCGACGGGCATGACCATGGCACTTCTGCGGCCTAAATCAAGCCTAAATTGTTCGAGAGTTGCAGGAAGCTGCACCAACACTTGCTCTGGCAATAATGCCAAGCAAGTGCCAAGCTCTGGTAAAGGGCAAATCAAAGCCTGCTTATCGGCAATGGGCGTCCAAGTCAGGCTAGATGCGAATGCCAGAGCGACTAAGCTCACTGATTCGCCATGATATTTTGTATAATCGCCGTGGTTGAAATACCATCCTCAAAGCCCAGCACTTGCACTTGGCCACCGGCGGCCATCACTTCAGCGCCACCTGCAATATCCTCAAGCTTATAATCACCACCTTTGACCAGCAGATTTGGCAGCAATCGAGTAATGATGCGCTGCGGCGTATCTTCACTAAAAGGCACAACCCAATCGACAGAAGCTAAGCCAGCGAGCACAGCCATACGACGATCAACCTGATTAACTGGACGGCCTTCACCCTTGAGGCGTTTAACCGAGGCATCATCGTTTACCGCGACGATCAAACGATCGCCCAAAGCTTTCGCCTGTTTAAGATAGCTCACGTGGCCCGCATGTAAAATATCAAAGCAACCATTAGTCATCACCACACGTTCACCGCGCAATTTGGCTTGCTCTAAGGCGTAGGCCAGTTGATCTTCACTCACCACCCCAAAACCCGATTCTCCATGGTGCAAAGCTAAAGCTTCGATAAGCTCAATGCGGCTCACGGTAGAAGTGCCAAGTTTACCGACCACAACGCCTGCGGCGGTGTTCGCAATCGCACAAGCTTGCGGTAAATCGGCGCCCGCGGCTAATGAGGTTGCTAAGGCTGAAATCACAGTATCGCCAGCACCCGTCACATCATAGACTTCACGGGCAACGGTAGGAATGTGCAACTCAGGCGCATTAGCGGTCACTAAGGTCATGCCCTTTTCAGAGCGGGTCACTAAAATGGCATCAAAATGATGTTGCTTGAGTAAGCCACGGGCTTTTTCCAGCAGATCGGCTTCAGAGGTCACAGTGCCAACAACGGCTTCAAACTCACTCATATTGGGGGTAATTAGCGACGCGCCATGATAACGACCAAAGTCACTGCCCTTAGGATCGACTAATACCATCACACCTTTCGAACGCGCTAAAGCAATAAAATCTCGCGGCTGATCGATAGCGCCCTTAGCATAGTCAGATAACACCACGACATCGACAGAATCGAGTAAGGCCTCGGATTGTTTCAATAAACGCACGCTATCGGCCTTGTCGAAGGCTTCTTCGAAATCGAGGCGGATAAGCTGCTGATTACGTGATAACACCCTCAGCTTAGTGATGGTTGGTTTATCAGCAATACTTAACCATTGGGGTTCAACCCCTAAAGTTTGCACGCCGAGCGTTAAGGCATGGGCAGTATCGTCTTGACCGACGAGCCCAGCAAGTTGGACTTGCCCCCCTAAGGTCGCGATATTGAGCGCCACGTTGGCCGCGCCGCCGGGTCTGTCTTCGACTTGATTAATCTTCACCACAGGTACGGGGGCTTCAGGGGAGATACGTCCCGTAGGGCCAACCCAATAGCGGTCTAACATCACATCGCCGACGACTAACACTCTGGCTTTTTCAAATGCTGGCAGAGAAACCTTCATAGTGCTCTTATCTTTATGCAGAAATTAAACCGTGATTGTACCTAATTTTCAGCAAAAATTGAGTTAGAATGAGCAGTAATTTTCAAAAGTAGTGAGTATTTTTGTGGTCGAGAAAGCCGAGTTTTCATCTTCTTTATATCATCCTAAGCATTGGCCCATGTGGTTTGGCGTATTTTTGATGCGTTTAACTCAGCTTCTACCGCTTCCTTGGCAGATGACGCTGGGTAAGGGATTGGGTCGCTTAGTGATGAAATTCGCAGCTGGTCGCACCCACACAGCGCGCCGTAACTTGACCCTCTGTTTCCCTGAAATGGCGGAAGCACAGCGAGAAGATTTACTCACGCGTAACTTTGAAGAAACGGGCAAAGCCATTTTCGATACCATCAATGCATGGTGGTGGCCCGATGAAAAAGTGCAGCAGCACATGAGTATCAAAGGCGAAGAACACGTACAAAACACGTTAAATGCTGGCCACGGAGTTATCCTCTTTGCCGTGCATTGTTTACCGCTGGAAATGGGCGCACGTATCTTCGGCCAATTCCAACCCGGCGTGGGGGTTTATCGCCCACACAATAATCCTGTGATGGAATACCTGCAGGTCAAAGGCCGTTTACGCTCCAATAAAGGTCTCGTTTCTAAACGCGACTTGCGCCAAATGATACGCTGCCTACGCAATCCCGATGTGATTTGGTACACGGCCGATCAAGACTTTGGCCGATCAAGCGCGGTATTTATCCCATTTTATGCTATGCCAGATGCGGCAACGATTACCGGTGCCACCACGTTAGCTAAACTCGGCAAAGCTAAAGTCCTGCCTTTTTTTGTGGAACGTACTACAGATGATAAAGGCTATCGAATTGAAGTGATGCCACCGCTGGATAATTTCCCCGGCGAAGATGAATTAGCCGATGCCATTCGCGGTAACAAGATTATCGAATCCATCATAGATAAAAACCGCGCCCAATATATGTGGTTACATCGCCGCTTTAAGACCCGTCCCGACCCAACGGACAAATCTTTATATCAATAAGCTCAATTAGCTTTGAATACAAAAATGCCAGCAAATAAGCTGGCATTTTTTATGGTGACTTTCGATAGTAAGGACCATCTAGCACATAGGATTAGAGCGCATTCTCAGTAGGTAAACGAATACCTACGTTAGTGACTTTACCTTCATACAGCCCCGCCACCACCCAATGCAACGACTGCCAGTGGAACTGATCTCCAAGTACAGGATTGGCGCCAAGCTGAGATACCACAAGGTCTGCGACTGTCATATCATCAGCGAGATTATCTAAACTTAAACCATAAATAGGCGCGAGATCCGCAAGCTTAACGTCTGTTTCAATAAAGAAATCACCGAAGAATCGTTGTACTTCTTTATTTTCTGGCGCTTGGCTAAAGAGGTTACTCAAGGCTTCTAAACTTTTCTCCTGACCCAGCACACAGAGTATATCGCCCGCCTCGAGACGAGTGCTACCCGATGGATGCAGCAAAGTGTCATCCCTAAATACCGCCGCAATCCGTGTCCCATCTGGCATAGCCAAGCGCTTTAGCGGCTCACCAATACACCACTTACTTTCACTCAAACGATAGACAAACACTTCCCATTCGCTGCTCGGGTAAATTTCAACTCCCGAGCGCGAAACGGGTAACGGCTTTGGGGGCAGTTCCACCTTAGCTAAACGCGCTGCAGTGGTCAAAGATGCACCTTGAACCAGCAACGACACTAATACAACGAAGAAGGCTAAGTTGAAGTACAACTGAGCACCCGGTAAGCCCGCCATCATAGGGAATACTGCTAAGATGATAGGCACAGCGCCGCGTAACCCCACCCAAGAAATAAACCAGCGGTCGCGACTGCTAAAGCTCTTAAAGGGCAATAGACTGATCCATACGGCGACAGGGCGAGCAAATAAAATCATTCCGAATGCCAGAGCAAAACCTGGGATCATGATATCGACTAAATCTGAAGGGGTAAGCAATAACCCTAATACGAGGAACATGCCGATTTGACTGACCCAAGTCATACCATCCAGTACGTTCAAAATCGCATGACGGCCACGGGTTGGCTTATTGCCGAGGAACAGACCCACTAAGTAAATCGACAAAATACCGCTACCACCCAGTTTGTTGGACGCAGCATAAATAATCAGACCACCGCTTAAAACTAAAATAGAGTACAGACCATCAGCTAACTTGCTTAAATTAACGAGCTTCCACAGCATCCAGCCGCCGCCTAAACCTAAACAGATCCCCAGACCAAATTGCTTAATAAAGCTAATAAGCATAAAGCTGAAGGACAACTCACTGTCGACATTGGCAAGAATGGCAATCAAGGTTACGGTTAAAAATACCGCCATAGGATCGTTACTGCCGGACTCAATTTCTAAGGTCGCACCAACCCGCTCGTTAAGGCTACGCCCTTTAAGCAGGGAAAATACCGCAGCGGCATCGGTCGAGCCCACAATCGCGCCCACCAGCAAACCTTGCAACCAATGCAAGTCGAACAACCATGCGGCCATCATGCCGGTAATACTGGTCGTAATGGCAACGCCAAAGGTCGCCAACGATAATGCAGGCCATAGCGCCACCCTAAAACTGGCAACGCGGGTGCGCATACCGCCATCGAGTAAAATAATCGCTAAGGCTAAGTTACTGACTAAATAGGAAGTTGAATAATCATCAAACTGGATTCCACCAACGCCATCTTCGCCAGCCAAAATACCCACAGCGAGGAAAATCAATAAAATAGGGATGCCCAAACGGGAAGACATAGGACTAAGTAAAACACTCACTGCTGTAAGCAAGGCGCCAATCAGAAAAAAACTATTGATGGAATCTGCATCCACAAACGCCTCCTTAATACAGGTTGTTTAGTTAAACGATAGACAAATCACCGAGGTTAAAAATGACTCAACTCACAATTTTATGATTTTATATTAGCACAAAAATATCGAATTATTGGAGCGTTAAATATTAAATTTCAATCATCTACATAAAAAATGTCATAAAACCAACTTTATATTAACCTTTAGATAAAGGCTAACGTAAAACCTAAAGGATAGCAGAACATCACCACACGACTTAATAAGCATTAAAATAAATAAATATCAAATAGTTAAAAATAACAAACTGAACGTAAACTCAAATCATTCAAGCAAAACTCAGCTCACAAACCTGTATAAACTAACGGTATCATAGCCAATTTAGTGTCAGATAAAATAATGTCGTGTAAAGGGTGAATATTTGACCATTATCCTTAAGCTAATTGTTTTAACTCCATTTATTTGCCAATGAGATGATTTAAACTCACTTTATCCGATGAGCAATAGCCTTGTCAGAAAAGGACCACACACTGTTTTCCCAAAACAAATCAATTCAGTTCCAGTAACGCCATACATGCTCGCCATTCAAACAGACACGTTTTAGATTGGTTAACACTACAAATATTTTTCATCAAGCAGGAAGGCATACACAAGACAATTGAGTACAGCAGGTTTTAACGACAAGACTAAATACTGACAATTGACGCCGCCAAGGAAAACCGTTAAAACAAAAAATTAAGCGATAAATACGCCGTACTGATCATATTTCAGTTGAAATAATGTCCAAAATAAGGAAGGATGCGAGCTTCGCGCGCCAGTGCATTTTGCTCGTCAAATTGCCGCTCTCGTTTTAAGAGAGAAAGCTGCGTTAAACACGCTTTTTTATTAACAGGAATCGTAGTATCCGCTTATGAGTATGCTTCGCACCACAGCTTTATTATTGACTTTGGTTTTCCCTAGTCTGTCCGCTTTAGCAACGGAATATCCTTTACCAGCCGCCCAAAGCAGGCTAATTGGCGAGAACCAGTATTATACGGTTCCAGAGGGTAAACACACTCTCGAAGATATCGCAGCCAAATACCAGCTTGGTCTCAGTAACTTACTCGAAGCTAACCCAGGTGTGGATCCATTTCTGCCAAAACCAGGTAGCCAACTGATCATTCCATTGCAATTGATCCTGCCAAACGCTCCCCGTGAAGGCATAGTGATCAACGTGGCTGAAATGCGGTTGTATTACTATCCAAAAGGCAAAAAGACTGTTGAAGTGTTGCCTATTGGTATTGGCCAAATTGGTAAAGACACACCAGAAAACTGGGTGACCACTGTACAACGCAAGCGTGCGAATCCAACTTGGACACCCACACCGCGCATTCGTAAAGAATATGCTGCTAAAGGTGAAATCCTGCCAGCGGTATGGCCAGCCGGTCCAGATAACCCTATGGGACTGTATGCGCTGTATATCGGCAACTTGTATGCAATTCACGGTACTAACGCGAGTTTCGGTATTGGTTTACGTGTGAGCCAAGGTTGTGTGCGTTTACGCCATGAAGATATCGAGCATCTATTCAAGACTGTACCAGTGGGAACTCGGGTACAATTTGTGAACCAGCCGATTAAAGCAACCGAAGAGCCAGACGGTAAACGCTACTTAGCCGTACATCAACCATTGTCTCGCACTGTGGCGGAGTTTGAATCAAATGAGCCCGTTGCGATATCACTGCCAAAAGAGATCGCTAAGTTTATCGCTAAAGCTGACACTGATTCTTCTGTGATCAAGAAGCTACTCGATGAACGTACTGGTGTGCCAATGCGAATTAATCAATAATTCACTGGCGAATACCACCTAAAAAAATACCCGCAATCTGCGGGTATTTTTTTGTCATGTCAGGCTACTCACTAACGTAATAGACTAACATATCAATCACATAAAGGTGCACACAGGGCCAAGAAGTGAGTCATAGCGGCACTGTTTGCTAATACGCGTTGATCGAAGTTTTGCAACGCAGGCGTTTCAGTACAAGCACCGACACGAGCACCACTTCGTACTAAACAAGCTTCAAAAGACGTATCAAAATGATTGAAGATCAAACCATCCTTAACAGGACACCCATCAATCTCACCGTCTACCGCAATCGGGAAATAACCACCTAAAGTATCGCGTAGATCGAGACTAAAACGTCCAGGCACTTGGCTTGGCTCAAAAGAATACACATAGGCTTCACGACTCAAGACATCTTCATGGCAAGTTAAAATACCGTCTCGGCTCGCAGCAAGCAGTAACTGTGCGTGCTCTAACAATAGCTTACCTTCAACCGATGTATGTTCATTCGCTTTAGGTTTACCGTTCTCAAATACAAAACCACGATTTGGATTTTCGCCGTATTTATTAAATCTATGACCACGACTGAATCCAGTAGGATTGACGAGAGGCAATAAACTCAAGTTCACCCGTTCAAATAGGTCTGCTGAAGCTTCACTCAAAAAATGCAACAAACCCCATGGGCCAGCAGATTCTTCGCCATGAAATCCTGTGCTGATCAATAAAGAAGGTAAGCCTGACTTAGCGGCCGGTGACTGATACAAGCTAACATCGTATTTACCCACTTCACCCAATGTTTTCTCAACCATGCCCAAACGGGTCATTTCCTGCTCAAGCAGCAGATAGAAATTATCAATATCAGTGCTTTCACAGTTAAAAATATCGCTTTTCCACTGAAAGGATTCGAACGGAGATCTGCTTACCATATCTTGTACTTATGCCAGAAAAAGAACTGTGCCATCATAGCAGTTCTTTTCAAAAACTGAATGCTATTCAACTGATTTCGATGAAATCCGAGCAGTCGTCGACAGTGGTGCAATCTGTATCGATACCTGCAAATGTATCAATTGCCTGTCGTTAATGGTATCCAGCTTGAGTAAGGCATTTAACAAATTAAAAAATAAGCTCGGCAGGACGCACTTATGAACACTCAAATCACCTTTTTTATCGCCCTTTCGGCCAGTGTTTTCAGTTATACGCTACAGGCCCAATGTCGCGCCGAGCAAGATGCACAAGCCTTATATGCGCTCGAAGCGAATATAGAGACCTATACGCTACAAAATGGCCTAACAGTGCGATTACTGCCCATGGCAGATAAACAAACAGTCACAGTCGCCAGCCAATTTAATTTAGGCGCCCGCAACGAAGCCCAAGGTCAGAGCGGTTACGCCCATCTGTTTGAGCACATGTTGTTTAAAGGGAGTGAAAATGCCCCCGGCGATACCTATGCTCAGCAGTTCAGTGCTTTAGGTGCACGTTTTAATGCCAGCACGCATTTTGACTACACCAACTACTATGTGACGCTGCCAAACCAAGCATTAGAACTGGGCTTATATCTCGAAGCCGATCGCTTTATCCGCCCTAGCCTTAACGCCACTACGGTTAAAAATCAGCAGGAAACCGTACTGCAGGAAATGGCACAAACCATAGATAATCAGCCCTATATCCGCAGCGCGATGGTGTTTTTACTCGAGCAAGTAAAAGGTACTCCCTACGGTCACGGTATTATTGGCAGCCGCGAAGATATCTTGCAAGCCACGCCAGAAAACCTAACGGCCTTTCACCGTGATTATTATCGTCCCGATGCGATGCAGCTTTCCCTTGTCGGCAAACTAAGCCCACAAACCCGACAATGGATTGAGCAAAATTTTGCGGCTTGGTCTAGGCCAACGATTGCTGAACCTGAATTTTCTGAGTTAACAATCCAGCCTAAACAAGTACATGCTGAGTTAGTGGATGAGCGCGGACCTTGGCCCGGATTACTGCTCGCTTGGCATACAGTAGGTAAAGATCACCCCGATGCTGCGGCAATTCGGCTGCTAGAAGGCTATTTATTTCAAAACACCGCCAGTGCACTCGCTAAACTCAGTCTGCATAATCCCGAACAAATGCTCAGCTATTCCCTGCCCTTTGAGTTAGAAAATCACGGCATAGCAAATATCGTCTTGGTTCCACGGGCACGGACCTCACTCGATGCCTTAGTGCAAAAAGTGTTGGGACTTGTGGCACAAACGCAGCAAGATGCTCTGGATGAAGCAAGTCTTTGCACACTTAAACAAGTGTGGTTAAACAATCAATTACAACAACTGGATGACACGCAGGCCTTAGCCATCAAGCTTTCCGCAACGTCGGCTCAAGATAAAGACCATCCCTTCACTGCGCAGTGGCAACGGATCAACGCAGTCACGGCCGACGATATCCAAAGCGTCGCAAAACGGTATTTTAACCAAGATTATGTCCGAGTCGACCTACTGCCACCTTGGTATATTCGCTGGGGTAAAACGCTACTGGAATGGCTGCCTAACGATATGAGTGACAGTTTAGAGGATGCGGTATTATGACGACTCAGACAATGTCAAAGCAGCTACAAGGCTTAATGTTCTGCGCTGTGGCTTTATCACTAAACGCCTGCCAGCAGACGCAAATCGTCTTCACGCCGAGCGAACCGCCGAGTTTGGCCCATTTTGAAACGCCAAACTCTTTAGCCCATTCTTTGCCTAGCTCTTTGAACAATCATTTACCCAAAAGCAGCGTCATTATCCCCGTAACGGATGAAATTTTTACCGATGAAGTCCATACCGAATTGGATTTACCCTATCAGTTACATCGCCTTGCCTCAGTTCAAATGAATAACAGTGTGAGCAACAGGGTCAGTTTAGCGGCTGTGAGCCCGCAAGTTCCCTTCAATAATCCCGATATTTTACAGATTGCCTTTCAAGAAAAGGCCCGCGCACTTGCCATTAGCCGCGCAGATCCCTGTCTTGAGACTTTCAATATGCGTGTCAGCTTGCACAGCATTAATTTAAGCCTCACTTGCCCCGACGATGTTAACCATATCTACGGCTTACTACTGCAATTTTGGCAGCCAGATGCCTTTGTTGATGCGACAACCGCCCCCGTCGATGTCGACAATATTCGCCGTCAACTCAAGCTCAATGAACACTTAAACGCCTTTAGTGGCGCCGAGATAGATAAAGAGTGGCGCGAAAAACTGCTCGGCCCTGAACATCCCTACAATAGAGTGATCAATAATAATGCATTGTTCGATTCGCTCAGCCTAAGGCAACTGCAACAAATCCAACAGCAGGCGGTAACACAAGCACAGTGGCATCTTTTTCTACCCAACTCTTTGGCAAATAACGCTAAATTTAACCTTCAAGCTAGCCTTAAACTGTGGCCAATATTGCCTAATTCAGGGCCGAAAGTGGATAAACTAGAGACAGTAAAGCCTCTGCAAATCAAGAGAATTTACCTTATTGATGCGCCGGGCAGCGTGCAAACCCAAGTCCGCCTAGGCTATGCCATAGATCATGTCCTAAGTGATGCATCAACTCAGCAGCTACTGAACCCACAGGAAGTCGCCTTAAGCTGTCGCAGTTTATCCGCACTCATGGGCCGCAGTTTTTCGGGCAGACTCTACTATGATTTACGGGAAAAACGCGGCCTCACCTATGGAATTTATGGCCAGTGCGCCAATGCACCGCTGTCCAGCAGTATCAAATTTTACGGCAGTACAGCCATAGAACATACGGGCGCGTTTGTGGTGGGCATACTCGATCACCTCGCACTCGTTAAGACGCAAGGTGCTAGCCAAGGTGAAATCGATGCACTTAAAACCTATTTGATCGGTGAAGATTTGCTCAGCCAAGACAACAGCATTCAACGTGAAAACCAATATATCCACCAAGTCGCGACAGGATTAACTCAAGTTGATGTGCAAAAGCTGAATGCAGAGTTGCAAGCTCTAACGCCCGAAAGGCTGCAGCAGTTAGCCAACGGGGCGTTTAGCGGTGAACCATTGATTATCTTGCGGGGCGATGTTGATCGAATTCTTCCTGACTTAAAAACTAAGCTACCAGAGTGGCAGTTTGAAAGGGTTAAGGTTGGCCTAACTGACAACTAAAGCCAAATAATCCTTCTAAAAGATTCAAATGCGCGATCGACAGATTAGAGCTTATTGGTCGCACTGTCGCTGGCAGGCGGTGCGCCATTATCACCCTGCGTCATCTGTTCATGGCCTTGTTCCATTTGTTGCAAATCTTCCATCGCCGAATCCTGCTGTATGGCCTGCGGATCAGGATCTTCTGCCGGTAACACCGCCATATTGTCGGCATTCGCGCTATTTGGCGTAGCAGGTTGATCAGGAGCCATACCATTTACGGCCTTAAGCCCCTCGATTGCCGGAGACACCTCAGTTTTCAACGTGCTGTCACTAAGATTCGGTAACCACTCACGCAATTGCTCGGGTCCAAAACTAAAACCTAACGCTATGACGACAGTTGCCACTGCAACATACAGCCAAGGGCGAATCGCCAGATGATCACCTCTTAGTAAAGTGTTTTCACTGGCATATAAATGCGCATCCGAGCGTTGATCTATTGGCGCGAGTGCTTTTAGCATGTCCGGCAAGGCATCGAGTTCAGGACCTTTAATACGCTGACCCATAAACTGCCCGCCTTCGTAAATCTCCATCTGATGACTGGCGACTTCACCGTCAACCACACCAGAACTGGTAATAATCAACTTATTACAACAGACTCTTCCGCGAAACACGCCGCAAACACGCAGCTTATGACAACTGACTTCACCAGAGATTTCGCCGCCAAGTTCGATCTTAATTTGTCCTGCTGATCTAATATTGCCCTGCAATTTACCCGCAATGAATGCCGCGCTCTCTAACTGAATGTCACCCTCAATCAAGGTTTGTGCACTGATAACCGTAATGCCATTGCCCTTACTCGCCATAGGATTCATTCCATATCATTATTTTTGTGACAAAGATGTTATGGTAAAAGTCCTCGAGAATAAAGCACTGGTTTCGCTTAGTATTTAACCTAAGCCTCAGAGCGGGACTTAAGTCACGTCAGCGACTATGTTACCCTGCGCATCTTGCCATATGGCTCCCGAGTACCTGAATATGAGTAACAGGATGCCTCAAAAAGGTGAGTACTGATATCGCACTAAAACAAAGCTAAAGAACACACTAGCAGCAAACACCGAAAACAAACCGCCAACGAGACCCCGACATGGCACATTCAAACTCCGCTAGCTCGCAATCGATAACCCCAATCGTGACACCACTTGAAGCGTATCGCGCCAAGGTGAGCATAGATCTCATTGACGATCCCGCGCAGCAACAGGCGGTGTTGGCGCTCGATGTGCTATTTAAGCAGTTGATGCTACAGCCACATTCAGCACACTTTCCCCTTATCAACAAACAAGCAATCAAAGGTTTGTATCTGTGGGGCGATGTGGGTCGGGGCAAAACGTTTCTGATGGATTTGTTTTTCGATTGCTTGCCGAGTGAAGGTAAGTTAAGACTGCATTTTCACCGATTTATGGCACGGATACACCAAGCATTACGCGAACATTCGGGTAAACGAGATCCGTTAACTCTCATTGCTAAAAATCTCGCAAAAGAGTGCAAGGTGCTGTGTTTCGATGAGTTTTTTGTCTCGGACATTGGCGATGCCATGATACTCGCAGGGCTCTTTGAATGCCTATTCAAACAAGGTGTGGTGCTGGTCGCCACCTCAAATATTCCTATTGAGCGCTTATATGAGAACGGCCTAGCTAGGCACAGATTTTTACCTTGCATCCAACTGCTGCAAACACACACTCAAATGCTGCATCTCAATGGCAACCAAGACCATAGGATGCACGCCATCAATGCTTCATTAAACAACGAGATTGACATTGATAGCGCTGAAGTTAACGCCTCGATTTCCCGCAATATCGGCATTACCGGAACACTCGATTTTGAGCAGATTTTTGACAAGCTAGTGAATAGGTTAACGCCAAATACACCCAATATGAGCGCTATTGGCATTAGTGATAGCAGAATGAGTAATACTAGCCTCACCATCTGCAACCGTGAAATTCCAGTGATCCGCGCCGCTATAGCACCAACAGGCAACTCAGTCGCTTGGTTCGATTTTTATGCCCTATGTGACGGCCCGAGATCCCAACTCGATTACATCGAAATCGCCAGTCGATTTAAGATCTTAATGGTAAGCGGCGTTCCCAAATTAGGTGGCGAAGTGAAAAGCTGGATCCGTGCCCGCGGCACAGAGGACGGTACAGGTGATAACCAAGCCGCAGCCACGGGCGAGCGCAAACTCTCCTATGCGGCCAACGACGACCCAGCACGGCGCTTTATTAGCTTGATTGATGAGTTATACGATCAAAATGTCAGCTTATATCTCAGCTGCGACGTGCCACTGAATGAACTCTATCAAGGTGGCGCACTCAGTTTTGAATTCCGCCGCACCTACAGTCGATTAATAGCAATGAGTCGAAGTGAATGGCCGTAAAACATTAGCGATTTATCGCTCTGTTGAGTTAGACCAAAACCCTAATATTGATAAGCAAGAAGTTAGCCATCACGATAAAAATTCGAGGAACAATTAGTGACAAGATAATTCATGCATTCAGAATATAACAAGTCAAATACGCTATTTGCAGATACAAGCCTAGAAAGATGAATAAGTACCTAAATTGAAAATCTGCAATCATAGACAAACTAGTACAGAAAAAACATTATAATAATTAAAAATCAAATACATAAAGTAGAAAATCCATCTGCCATAATCGATTCAATCCACACAACTAAATGACTCATTACGTTCAATTTGCTTCTAGCTGTTGCTAACCTTGAGTTTTAAGGTACGGTGTAACTTAGTTTCAATTGTTCTAATTTACAGCCTATAGGTTTAAATCGATCAAATTTACAACCTGCAACATAAAAGCTCAAAAATATAATCTATAGTTTATGCAATCAACTAAAGACTCATGATTCTGAATAAGCGCCATGACACTTAGTTCGAAGTATTCGCTAGAAAATATTAAGAACAGCCTTAAACGGAACTCTTTTAAATACAGGGACGATTAACTTATGTGGTTACGACAATTTAAGATTGGCTCACGATTAATTGCTGCGTTTGGATTACTTGCTCTTGTGTTGCTACTTCAAGGAATCATGTCATTACAGACGATGTCATCCATGCGATCCACTGCAGAAGAAATTGAAGATAATACCCTACCTACGCTGGTCAGTCTGTCGAGCATCAACCTCAATGTGATGCGCGCTAGGGTGTTTACATTTCGCCTGTTATTAGCAAATTCGGCAGCAGAACTTAACAAAGGACTCGATACATTAAGGCAAATCCGCCAGAGTATTAAAACGGATCAAAAAAACTATGAGCCTTTAATTAGCCTGCCAGGTGAGCAGGAGCTTTATCAAGAATTTAGTGGCAGCCTTGATCTATATTTAAAGCATCAAGATGAGATGATCAGCAAGCTACAGGCGAATGATGCAGCCGAAGCTAAACGGATCATGGATGATGTCATGATAGTGCAAGCCGAAAAAATGACAAAGACGCTCATTAGCATTGGCAGCTTGAATACTGAATATGCAAAGGAACAAGGTCAAATAACTGCACAAGCCTACGACGAGAGTAAATGGCTAAACAGCATTATGATAGTGGGCTCCTTAATCGCTGCATTTGTAGTGGCAATATTTTTAACTCGCAGTATCGTGCAGCCAATGAAGGAAGCTGTAGGCATTTCAGTAGCAGTCGCAAGGGGGGATTTAACACAGAAAATCAGCACTGTGGGTAAAGATGAAACCAGTCAACTGATGCAATCATTAGCTGAAATGCAGCAAAACCTGCGCGACACTTTATCCCATATAGCAAACTCCTCTAGCCAGCTCGCCTCCGCCGCCGAAGAACTCAATTCAGTCACTGAAGATGCTTCCCGCGGCATACAGCAACAAAATGATGAAATACAGCAAGCGGCAACTGCGATTACCGAAATGAGTTCGGCAGTAGATGAAGTGGCCAATACGGCGGTGCTCGCTTCAGAAGCCTCTGAAGAAACCGCCCGCAGTACCGAATTAGGTAAAAAACAGGTAGATCAGACAGTCGCAGCCATTATCGACATGAATCAGGATGTGACACAAAGTTCACAGGTTGTTCAAACCTTAGCGATTCAAGCGAGGGATATAGGTAAAGTTCTCGATGTGATCCGCGCCATTGCTGAGCAAACAAATTTACTGGCCTTAAACGCAGCCATTGAAGCGGCGCGAGCGGGCGATACAGGCCGTGGTTTTGCGGTTGTTGCTGATGAAGTTCGCGCCCTAGCCCATCGCACTCAGTCCTCGACCCGTGAAATTGAAGACATGATTAACAAAATCCAGCACGGTACCGAAACGGCTGTGCAATCAATGCAGCACAGCGGCCAAAAGGCTGAACAGGCACTCTCAGTCGCAAGATTGGCAGGGGATGCATTAAACACGATTAATCGCCAAATCAGTACGATGAATAACAGCAACATGGTCATCGCAAGCGCCGCCGAAGAGCAAGCGAAAGTCGCACGTGAGGTCGATAAAAACATTGTGAATATTAGTGATCTTGCCAGCCAAAGTGCTGCGGGGGCACAGCAAACCAGTGCCTCGGCACATGAACTATCAAGACTCGCCGTTGAACTGAACAATCTACTGACGCGATTTAAAGTCTAGAGTATCGCTTTATAATGGAATCTGAGGGTAATGGCGCAAGATGTGTTCAACCGTTACCCTCAATGCATAACGCTATGATCTAGTTTAATAAAGCTTCCATAATACAAGCAAGACTCAAGAGTGCTAGGACCGAGTTTGCGGTGCATGATTAAAGTGCATAGCCAATTCACTGATATCAGTGGCAACCCATTCTGGCTCGATACACTCGACCAAATGCGCCGCCATAAAGTCCACCAGTTGCATGGCGGCATAGGGCAAACGGCGATCTTTACGGCCAACTAGATACCAGTTACTTTCGAGCGGAAACCCCGTAACAGTTAGAATTGCAGGTTTTTCGCGCCCTTCTTGCAAGGTATGCGCCGAAATCACCGACAAACCTAAGCCCGACGCGACGCTCAAGCGTATCGCCTCATTACTCTCGATTTGCATAGTATCACCGAGCGTGATGCCTTGTCCGCTGCACCAAGACTCGAACATTAAGCGGGTGGCTGACCCCGGTTCGCGCACGATAAAACGCTCATTCTTAAGCTCGTTAAAATTCACTTGTTCACGACCCACTGCCCAATGCTCCTTTGGTGCAATCAGTTGCAGCGGATTTTTAATGATGCGTGCAGATAACACGTTATCGCCACTTGGAGGATGACTGAACAGGTATAAATCATCTTCTTGACGTTCAAATCGGCCTAATACATGGGCACGGTTACCAATGTTTAAGGTCACTTTAACCTGTGGAAACTGCCGATAAAATGCCCCTAAAATCCGTGGTAACACGTATTTTGCGGTAGTGACAATACCGATATTAATGTGACCGACACTGCCACCTTTAGCCTGCTGCATAAAAGCATCGAAATCCTCAAAACGACTCAAGGTATCGCAGGCTGCGCGGTACAACTCATTACCAATCAAGGTCGGTAACATGCGGCCATCACGACTCTCGAGTAATGGCTCGCCCAACACATCGGCCAGTTTTTTAAGCTGTAATGACACTGTGGGTTGAGTTAAATGCAATGCCCTCGCCGCTGCGGAAATATTACCTAACCGCACCACTTGCACATACACCTGTAGTAACCGAAAACTCAAATGCCGCAATTTAAGCTGAGTCGATGACGAACGCTTATCCATAGATAATTATCTATACCTAGGTGGTAAACAATTTATTTTTCAATATAACTAATTAGGTCCAAAATCACCAGCCATCAGGATCACTCGACAAGCAAGCGCGTTTTGAACCGCTTAAAAGTCAAACTTAATGAGATACTTATGCCAGATATTGTCATTGCCTTTTTCGCCTTAGGCCTGTTAGCTGGCCTAGTGAAGTCAGATCTTAAAGTCCCACCCGCGATCTACGAAACCCTATCCATACTGTTAATGCTTACCTTAGGTTTAAAGGGCGGAATGGCGCTCCACGGTCACACTCAAAACTTAGTGTTCACTGAGCTGTTAACGGTTGTTGCCTTAGGTTTGATTATCCCCTTGGCCTTATACCCTGTACTAACCCGGCTGGTTCGCATTGGCCATACCGATGCCATTAGTATTGCCGCCCATTACGGCTCCGTCAGTGCGGGAACCTTTGCGGTGGTGATGGCTATGGTTGAAAAATCTGGGCTGATCTTAAGGCCAGAAACGACCCTGTATCTCGTTCTGCTGGAACTACCTGCTATTGTCGTAATGCTCTGGTTACACAGATACTTAAGTGCCAAAAAAGCAATTGAAACATCACCCAAAAATGAAACTCAATCAAGCGTGTTGCACGAAGCCTTAACCAGTCGTGGCGTTGTATTACTCCTTGGCGGTGTGGTGATAGGTTGGCTTTACGGCCCAACGGGACTTGCGCCGCTTACACCTGTGCTACTAGGCGGATTCAAAACCTTACTGGCATTATTTTTACTGGAAATGGGCTTAGTAACGGCCAAAGTGTGTTTGCCGCTACCACTTAAACAATGGCGGTTATTAATGTTTGCCGCCGTAGCGCCCTTTGTATTGGCTTGGTGTGGTATTGGTGTAGGTGTTTGGCTGGACTTACCTTCAGGCAGCATTTTAGTGTTAGCGGCATTAAGTGCCAGCGCATCTTATATCGCAGCGCCAGCGGCCATTCGTGCCGCAATCCCCGAAGCCAATATAGGGCTGGCTATGCTGGCCTCACTCGGCATTACGTTTCCGGTTAACGTGTTAATTGGCTTACCCTTATATCAACATTGGGTAACGCTCATTACAGCTTAGTACTTCTTCGCCGAATAAAGTCCAATGAAAAGGGAGGCATTATTGTCTCCCTTTTCATTGGCATAAGCGTAAACAATTTAAGATGCATCACTGTGATGTGTGGCTTTATCCTGATACATGGCTTTATCGGCGGAATCTAACAGATCCTCTAAGCTCATATCCGAATCCGGTGTCCAATGGGCGATACCTATGCTGGTCGCCAATCTATGTTGCTTAGGATGCTGTTGATTATATTGATCAAGTAACTGCTTAAAACGCTCGATGACCCGATTGACTGTATCTCTATGCACAAAACTTAATAACACCACAAACTCATCACCGCCAAGCCTTGCGATCACATCCGACTCCCTAAAAGCAGTCATTAAGATATGGGCAAAATCATATAACACCTGATCGCCCTTGCGATGACCAAAGCTGTCATTCACTTCCTTAAAAAAGTCGAGATCGAAGAATACTAAGGCCGCCTCAGATTCGGTACGTCGACAACTCGCCAGTGACTGATGGGCCAGTAATTCAAAACCACGTCGATTCGAAATAGCCGTCAAGGGATCTAAGGTATTTTGCGCGATAGAGAGTAATTCAGCCTCTACCATTTGTCCTAAATCCGTTAAGGTTTCAATGTCTTCAGCCGTAAAATCCCGCGGTTCAGTACCGATTAAACACAAAGTACCCACCCGATATTGCTCGTGAATGGTGAGGGGATAGCCGGCGTAAAAGCGAATATGCGGCTGCTCAGTCACCAGAGGATTGTCACTAAAGCGGGGATCTTTGAGGGCGTCGTTCACGATGAAAATGCCGTCATGATTGATCGCATGTCCACAAAATGAAATTTCCCGAGGTGTTTCAGTCACCTCCAATCCTTGACGGGATTTAAACCATTGCCGATCGGCATCTACTAAGGTCACAACACAGATGGGCAAGGAGAAAATTCTGCGCGTAAGCCGAGTAATACGATCGAAACGTTCCTCGGCATCGGTGTCGAGCACATTAAGTGCCCGTAACGTAGCCAAGCGTTGCAGCTCGTTTTCAGGAATTGTAGGTAATTGCATGGCACTCTCAGCTAACTGCTCTCATTAAACTCTAGCCTAAATGGTGTATTCTTGCGGTGTTAAGGCTGAAATTCGTATCAGCCTTAATCCCCTTAAAGACTGCACTATTCGAGCACAGCACGATAAATGTTTAACACCCGCTCAGCATGGTCTTCTACCTCTGACACTGGTAACTGCCCCGCCTTTTGTTGCAGAGTCAGTCGATGATTTTCATCCCGTAGTAAGCAATATGTCTGAGTTAAATGCTGGGCACTCATCATTGGCAAAAGTTCAAGCTCAGCTAACACACCAAAAATCCGCACATTGTCAGACCAAATCGTTAGCTCTGGATACTCGTGAGCATTAGCCAGCACTAAGTACTGGGCAATAAACTCAATATCGGCAATCCCGCCTGGACTCTGCTTTAAATCAAACATGCCATCACTGACTTTAAGCAAGTGATCGCGCATCTTCTGACGCATCTCACGTACCGCTTTTTGCAGCTCAGCTTTATCACGGGGTTTTTCCAATACTGAAGCGCGAATATGACTGAATTTAACCGCTAAACTATTGTCGCCAAAAACAAAACGCGAGCGAACTAAAGCTTGATGTTCCCAAGTCCACGCCTCATTAGCTTGGTATTCGCCAAAACGCTCAATCTCACTGACCATCAAACCCGAGGCGCCAGAAGGACGCAGGCGCATATCCACTTCATACAACTCCCCCGAAGTGGTGCGAGTCGAGAATAAATGCAGAATGCGCTGGGCGAGTTTGAGGTAAAAATGACCAACTTCAATCGGGCGATCACCATTGGTCAGGCCGTTCTCTGTTTTATTTTCACACAAGAAAACTAAATCGAGATCGGAGCCGTAACCCAATTCAATCCCGCCGAGCTTGCCATAACCGACAACGGCAAAGCCTGTGTCACTGCCCTCAAGGTGTGCGGGCACGCCGTGGCGCACTGAAACCTGTTGCCACGCCTGCATCACCACTTGTTCGATAATAGCTTCGGCTAAAAAAGTTAAGTGATCGCTCACTTGCATCACGGGTAAAACACCCGTGACATCGGCTGCGGCGATTTTAAGTTGTTGTGAAAGCTTAAATTGTCGCAGCGCTTCCATTTGCTGCTCCATATCATCCTCGGGCACGCGCATCATGTACTGACGCAGCTCGCTCGGATAATCGTCGATGGAGGTCGTGTCATAGAGCTGCGACGGATCGATAAGCTCATCGAGCAACATGGGGAATTTAGCCAACTGCGCGGCAATCCAAGGACTGGCGCAACACAAGCTCACTAACTGCTGCCGCGCACCAGGGTTTTCACACAAAAGCTCAAGGTAAGTGGTGCGAGTTAAAATCTGCTCCAGCACCTTAGACACGGGCTCAAAAGCTGACGATGGACTCTGTTGATTAATCAATTCTTCCAATAATCTTGGCATTAATTTATCTAAGGTTTCTCGCCCGCGTGGACCAATCGAACGCTTAGTCACTGTTTCGCGCCAACTGCTGAGCATAGGGCACAGCTTGTCATCATCAATTTGCTGTTCGGCCAACAACGCGATCCCATCATCAAGGTCTTGCATGTTCCACAGCTGCGTCGTCCAATGTTCAGCTTTTTCTTCGCCTTCTTCGCCGCCCACTGTGGCTTTAAAATGACGATGGATTTTGCTCATTGCCGCTTCAATATGAGTGCGTAAATCAACCTCATTAGCCATATCGAGTACATGGCACAATCGAGCCCAATCCAATGGATTATTCGGTAAGGTTTGGGTTTGTTTATCGTCAATGGCTTGCAGCAGATTCTCAACCCGGCGCAGCAGTAAATAACTGTGTTTAAGCTCATCCACCGCCAAATATTCAAACTGCCCTAAGCTGTAAAGCGTATCGATAGCACCGAATAAACTCTGCTGACGCAACGCAGGCTCACGGCCGCCACGGATCAATTGAAAACTTTGCACCACGAACTCGACCTCACGAATACCGCCTGCACCGAGTTTAATATTGTCGGTCAAATGACGGCGCCGCACTTCTTGCGCGATGAGTTGCTTCATTTTCCGCAAGGATTCAATTGCCGAAAAGTCGATATAACGGCGATACACAAAGGGTCTCAGGAGGCTGTGTAGTTCATCGGAGAAATGGTTCCAAGGCCCGAGCGCACGCGCCTTGACCATGGCATAACGCTCCCAGTCTCGTCCTTGTTCTTGGTAATAATCCTCAAGACCGCTAAAACTCACCACCAAGGGGCCACTTTCACCGTAGGGACGCAAACGCATATCCACGCGGAACACGAAACCATCGACGGTGACTTGATCGAGCAAGTTCACTAACCTTTGCCCCATGCGGATAAAGAATTGTTGATTGTCTAAACTGCGACGACCGCCGACGGTTTCGCCATGCTCAGGAAACGTGAAAATCAAATCGATATCGGAGGAGAAATTAAGCTCGCGGCCGCCTAACTTACCCATGCCTAAAATCAGTAGCGGTTGCGGATTCCCTTCTTTGTCCATAGGCGTGCCATATTGAGCGCACATATCTTTATAGAGCCAATCGCGGGCGCAGATCACTAACGCTTCGGCGAGCGCCGACAGATCAAGCAAGGATTCCTCTAAACTGGCATAGTCTAAAAAGTCACGCCAAGCTAAACGCACCATTTGATAGTTACGAAACCGTCGCAGGGTGGTTTTAGCCATCTCCTCAGTGGTCGTGCTAGCCAGTTCTTCATGTAAATCAACATCAAAGTTTTTACGATCAATCAGGCTTAACTCACCCGCAAACAGCATAGCGATCCACTCGGGATGTCGGCATAGTTGAGCCGTCACATAATCACTGAGTCCCAAAACCGTTTTGAGTTCTTGCTGCTGAGCAGGCGTTAATTGCGCAAGTCCTTCGGACCATGCTTCCTCTAATCGCAGCCAATTGCGTTCAGCGGTTTGATTAATAAGAATAGACAATGACTTATTACTGTCTTTTTGCATGGTCATAATAATCCCTAACAAATTTAGCTATCGACATATTATGTCGTAAATGATATAGATTGACGCCACATCATGTTATGTTCGACGAGACTTGCAGCTACCTGATGTAACACACAAATAAAGGTTTACACTTTTATCTGTGGCATTTAAGGGTACTATAACCTGCGCGGCAGGCATATTGGGCAAGCGGATTATTATTGCCTGCAAGTATTTGAGTTTTATTTCATTACCTTTTGGAGAAAACATGGCAGGAATGCTAACCCGTGTTCTCACATCGATACTTTTTTTAGCCGTTTCGCTATCGCTGACGGGTTGTGGCGATGACAGACCGGATAAAATCGCGAAGTATCAACAACTCACACAGCAACGTCTCGCTACGCTCACGACGATGATCGATGACGGCCAGTTGCGTAACGCTAATCTCTTAAAACAATACACGACACTGCTAAAGCAACAGAAACCCGATTTAGCGCCCTTACTCGATGAATTAGCAAAGGATTCTGGTACCCAAGGTCCCATGTATACCTCGCTAAAACGTCGTTTAGATGAATCAAAAGTGGCAAGTAACTTTGCTGATCTCGATCAACAGCTGGCCGAAGCAGAAAATCTTTATCAAGCTGCAGATCCCAGCCTGTTTAACGATATGTTGTCTGATCCCGTCAACGTGGTCGCCGATATGTCCGACGGCAAACTGGCTCGCGTAAATGCGATTAGCCGTGAGGCCGCAACATTAGCCAATGGCGGTGAAGATTTCGGCCCTGGTAGTCAACTGGTCGGCAATCCCTCTTACGGTAACTGGCAAACCGACTCGAGCGGCACTTCGTTTTGGGCTTGGTATGGCATGTATTCGATGTTTTCGAATGTCTTCAATCGCCCAGTTTCCTACGATCGTTGGTCGGGTAACCGAGGTTATAGCTATTACAATGACGTAGGTCGTTATCGCTATACCTCACCCAAACAAGCGGATGCGCAAAATAAGACCTTCGAACAAACGAAAAAACGTTTCGACTCACAAGGCAAGCGCTTTGACAGCCCTTATGCTAAACCGCGAACTGGTGGCACGGCGTTATCCCGTGAAAGTACCAGCGCACCTAAGGCCAGCACGACAAGTGCGAGCAAGAGTTCGAACAGTAAGTTTCGATCTAACTATGCTAAAGACAGCAGTTTCCGCAATTCCAGCAATCGCACGACCCGCAGTGTGCGCCGGGGCAAGTAACTAAGGATTTCCAATGACATTATTTCAGGATTTCGGTATCACACCAGAGCTAGCCATCATTCTGGCTATCGATCTCACCATAGCCGTGATTTTGCTAACGCTAATGCGTTATTTGCAAGGTTGGAGTGTAAAGGTCAATAGCAGTAAGGAGCTGGCAGAGCGGGATAACTTTGCCTTTGGCATAAGTACCGCTGGCGCAGTTGCCGCCCTAGGCATAGTGCTTACAGGCGCTATCACAGGCGCTGCGGCACACTCTTATCTTACCGAAGCGATTGGCATGAGCTGCTATGGTTTATTCGGTTTAGTACTGATTAAACTCGGCCGTTTTCTCCACGATAAAATAGCGCTAAATGAGTTTGATAAGAACGAGCAAATCATCAAAGGTAATGTGTCCGTCGCTATCGTCGATGCTAGCGTTGCTATTGCTACCGCCATTATCATTCGCTCCGTCTTGCTGTGGGCAGAAGATTTAACGGTCGATACCTTCATTGCCATCTTCAGCGCCTTTGCGATTTCGCAGTTGATGTTAGTGCTACTCACGCGCTGGCGTGAAAACCGTTTCGCAAGCCGCAACCAAGACTCGTCTATGCAGCAAGCCTTAGCCCAAGGTCATACAGCGTTAGCGCTACGCCATGCGGGTTACATGATTGCTATGGCACTGAGCTTTAATGCCGCAAGTCACTTTATTATTTATAATCCAACGGCTTATGTGACTAACGTGATCGGTTGGTTAGTGTTCTCAGTCATTATGCTGATCGCACTCTCCTTACTGCTGTTCGTCGTGAAGAAACTGGTATTAGCCCGTATCGATTTAGCCGATGAAGTGGAAAGACAACACAATATCGGTATCGCCGCAGTAGAAATGGCGATCAGTATCGCTATCGCACTTATTCTTACGGCACTTATGGCTTAATCGAATGCAAGAAATTAGCTTAACTCCCTCGGCGGCTAAACCTAGCCGCCTAGGTTGGTTCGACGATGTTCTCTTATTGGGCATTATGGCCGTATTAGCAGGTTGCGGCCTGATCTACGAATATCTTTTATCCCACTATGCGGGCCGCATTTTAGGCGCATTAGAAGCCGCCATTTACACCATGATAGGCTTAATGATTGTCTCCATGGGACTAGGTGCCTTCGCCGCGCGTAAGATCCGTGATGCCTTTACCGGTTTTGTGATCTTAGAACTCACAGTTGCACTCTGTGGCTCACTCGCCATTTTAATCACAGCAGCGGTGATTGGTTTTGGTCAACAACTACCATTGATCATTGCTAACACCTTAGGTTTACCGCCAGATCAACTGCCCGAAGGTGGCATGATAGGCTCGCTGCAAAAACTCAGCGAATACTTACCCTATGTGTGGGGTGTGTTATTGGGCCTGATGATTGGTATGGAAATCCCGCTGATTGCTAGGGTTCGCCAATCCCTTTCCGACGAGCATTTACTGCATAACGCGGGCACCATTTACGGAGCTGATTACATAGGCGCAGGCATAGGTGCCGCCATTTGGGTTGGCTTTATGCTCGCCATCGATATCCAACTCGCCGCAGCCTTAACCGCCAGTTTCAATCTATTGGCAGGTTTTGTGTTTATTTGGCGATTCTGGCCTAAAATCCGCCGCCCTAAACTGCTTTTGAGTGGGCATTTTATCGTGACTGGTGTCTTACTCGTATTAGCAATCCACGGCCCACGCTGGGAGCAAGAATTCAATAATTTGCTCTATAAAGACAAAGTGGTTTACGCCAAGGCGACACGTTTCCAACAGCTGACCTTCACCGAGCGGTTGCGCGGTAACGGTCTGCCGCCCGTTTATGCTTTATACATCAATGGTCGCTTACAATTTTCTAGCATAGACGAGCACATCTACCATACGTTTCTCGTTCATCCTACGCTCGCGGCCAGTGCCCGTCACAACAAGGTGCTGATCATTGGCGGCGGTGATGGACTCGGTCTAAAACAAGTACTGCGCTGGGAACCTCAACAAGTCACGCTGCTCGATCTCGATGTGGGCCTAGTGCAATTATTTAAATCGCCCGATACAGATATGCCAGATAGTCTCAGTCGCGCTATGTTGGCGCTCAATGGCAACGCACTGAACGATCCCCGTGTCACAGTGATCAACGACGATGCATTTAATGGTGTCGATAAACTGATTGCCACAGGCGTGAAATACGATGCGATTATCGTAGACTTGCCCGATCCGAGCCATCCCGATCTTAATAAGCTGTATTCGGACTATTTCTACCGTAAATTAAAGGAACTTATGAGCAGTGATGGCGCTCTGACTGTACAGTCGACATCGCCTTACCATGCCCCTAAGGCCTTTATTTCGGTAGCAAAAACCTTGGCATTGGCGGGATTTGACGTCAAGCAGTACCATCATAATGTGCCCAGTTTTGGCGAATGGGGCTGGAGTATTGCAACCTTAGGCGGACTCGATGCACAACACAGATTAGCGAAGTTAACTGAGTTGCCCATCAAAGATGACTGGCTCACTTTAGGTTTAGTGGATGGCGCCTTTGAGTTTCCAGCCAATTTTTATCAAGATGCCGCCAACATAAAACCCAATGAATTGGGTTCATTGCAGCTGTATCACTACCATTTGCAAGATTGGTCCGAGAATCAAGGACTGGATCTTTTTTAATAGGATGAGATAGTACTTGACATATTATGTCTCGGTGCTATCTTTGAACACAGACATAATATGTCAATAAGGACAAATATGAATATCCATACCATTGCCAATCACCTCAACAGTCTTGGCAACAACAGCCAAACTGGCTTTCAATTTGATTGTTATCCAATCGATGGTGAAGTCGAAGTGTTGCAAGTGAATGTGGTCGGCCGTGAAGAAATCCCGGTATTTGTATCGGTAACGGACAACCAAGTACTTTGCATCAGCTACCTGTGGGGCGAGAACGAAGTAAATCAAGAACGTCGCAGTGAAATGTTTGAAACCATGCTAGAGCTCAACATTCCAATGCCCTTGTCAGCTTTTGCAAAAATTGATGACAAATACGTGGTTTACGGTGCGCTATCACTACAATCTAGCATGCTCGAAATCGAGCAAGAATTAGCAGTTTTATCTGATAACTGTTTAGAAGTTATTGATGAATTGGTCGACTATCTGAAATAAGGAGCCACAAAATGGGCATTCTGAATAAAATTTTAACAGCGTTTCGCGGTGGTGCCACCGAAGTTGGCCAAAGCATCGTTGACGCAAACTCAACCCGTATTTTCGAACAGGAAATCCGTGATGCAGAAAAGCATTTAACCAATGCTAAACGTGAACTGACCGATGTCATGGCAAAAGAAATGCAAGCCAGCCGTGAAATCGACCGTCTGAAACGTTCGATTGCAGAACACGAAGGTTATGCAACCCAAGCATTGGACAAAGGCAATGAAGCCTTAGCGATTGAAATTGCTGAAAAGATTGCTCAGTTAGACCAAGAGTTGTCTGAGCAACAAAGCGCCAACGACAGCTTTAGCGCCCATGCTGCACGCTTGAAAGACTTAGTGAAGAAAACCGAACGCCAACTGTCTGATTATCAACGTCAGTTGAGCATGGTTAAAACCACCGAAAGCGTTCAAAAAGCCACGGCAACGATTACCGACTCTTTTGCTTCAAGCAACTCTAAACTGCTGAACGCTAAAGATTCACTAGAACGTATCAAGGCACGTCAGCAACAATTTGACGACCGTTTAAAAGCGGCTGAAACCTTAGCCGATGAAAACAGTGATAAGACGTTGCAAGCCAAACTAGCCGAAGCGGGTATTGGTGAGCAAAAGTCAAACGCAAATGCAGTGCTAGATCGAATCAAAGCACGTAAAAGCTAAGCAATGATTGACCGAATGCCGAGTCTCAGTGGGATCATCACCCCCTACTGACCTCGGCATTTTTTTGTTTCATCCTCATTAAATAAAAATGACCACTATTGCCCGTGAATATCCGCAGCCAATCAATATTAGGCCGCACGCGAGCATAGTCAGCAGGAGTCACTATGGGATTTTTCAATAGTATTTTTGGTAAGAAAGCCCCGCCACAGCGCGAGCTCAATCACCCGTCCCAGCTCAATGTCGGCGACATGATCTCAATTGATGATAGTTTTGCCCTGCCACCACAACTCCGTGGTCAACAATTAAGAGTCGAAGCCGTACATACTTACGAGTCTGAACGTAAACAACACTCCGAGTGGTTACTCAAGGGACATGGTAGCGATACTCTCTTTTTGAGCATTGAAGAAGACGACGAAACCTATCTCGCCTTTTCGATTAAGGTTTCCCGCGCACAAGTGGAGCAATTATTCGATCTCGAGCAATTCAGCGCCCTGTTCGAGGAACCGGGTCATGCCGAGTTAACTACGCAAGTATTACCGGCCGACTTAGCTGAACAACTTGAACAATGGCTTGGAAAACAATACCACCAAGTGACTTTTGCCGCTTTTGGCTATTTCCATCGTCAGGATTATCGTGGCCAAAAGCCGCCACAGGATGCCAATGGCGCCACAGGTGAGCCCTTTGAGTACTATTTATTACTTGATGACAATGAAAGCTGCGCCGTCGAAGTGGAAGTCTACGAAGGGGGTGATACCGATGTCGTCTTGACCCTATATCGCCCGCTAACGGATATTCGGGAATACTGGCCGGCGAAATAACACGAAAATAAGATAAAGTGCGTGCTCGCACTTTATCAATAATCCCAATACAATCTCACAGATAAGCGCTAGAAACGGTTGATAGCAATAGGTAATACGCCATGAGTAAAACCAAACACCCTCTGCCCGAGCAATGGTTAAAGAACCAACAAGCCGCTAAGGCGACACAGGTTGCCTTCGATCTCGATGAAAAATTTCAATACTCTATTCGTAAAGCCGCGTTAGATGCAGGCGTTAGCCCTTCTGATCAAATTCGCACTATTTTAGGTCTTAGCGTATCGAAACGGCCAACGCGTCCGCGTCTTACCGTGTCACTCAATGCAGATGACTATGTGCAACTGGCAGAGAAATATGGTTTAAGTGCCGATTCACAGCTAGAAATTAAACGCCGCGTACTCGACGATTTAGTCCACTTTGTTGATGAAACCTAAAGCAACGCTGAACTCAAGCGCCAACCCTTTTTACCATTGGCTGGCGCGATTAATCGATATATAGCCCTTTTATTAACTCAGTCAATTTACTCACAGCCTAAAGTCTTTTACTTTAGTAGTGATATTCGCCGCACTTAACAGGGATCATGTTTGGCATGACAGATAAAACCCCATGGTCGCTTCGCACCCTTGGCACTCCTTCTCCATTCGAAATGGCGATGATGCTATTGTCCTTGCTGTCGGTGATCATAGTACTTGTCATGACCTTCGGCCGCCTAGATAGCGAAACCTACCGCTTGCTCTTCTTTGTCGATACCAGTATTTGTATGATTTTTATGATCAACTTCTTTGTTGGGTTGATCCGTGCTCGCGATAAACGTTTTTTCATTAAACACCATTGGATTGATTTTATTGCCAGTATTCCGGCGATTGAAGCCCTACGTATGGCACGGCTTTTTCAAATCCTACGGGTAATACGCCTGATCCGCATGAGTCGCTCACTGCTGCTCCCACTGGTAAAACAACGTAAACAAGCCACCTTAGCCAGTCTACTGGTTGCTATGGTGACGATTCTGACATTAGCTTCCGTCATTATGCTCATCGTCGAAAGCGGCACCGAAGGCGCCAATATCCAGACCGCTGAGCAAGCGATTTGGTGGGCATTAGTCACTATCTCTACCGTCGGCTACGGCGATTATTATCCTGTAAGCACAGCAGGCCACATCATAGGTGGCGTGGTCATTGTCAGCGGTGTGAGTTTTTTTGGTGTGATTTCAGGTTATATGGCATCGGTATTTGTCGCGCCAGATGAATCTGAACGTCAAGAACGCCAAGATGCGCATAAAGCCGAAATCAAATCAGAGCTTGAATTAGCCTTAGCGAGAATGGAAGAGAACCAACAAAAAATAGAACAAAATCAAGCGCAAATGCTGGCTCAAATTGCGGAACTTAAGCAGGCTATCGAAACAAAAAATAGCTGACTTTGTTGCGAAAACGGACTAATGAAAAGGCTCAATCTAATATAGATTGAGCCTTTTCCGTTTATCAGCGATAAAAAGTAATATTACCAGTAGACCTGCTGTTGCATCGCGTTACGGCGTGTCGATTCCATAGCAAACAACAAACTCTGCTGCTTGTCTTCCAGCCACTCAGCTAAATTGATATCTAACTCCCGACTCGCATCCTGTAAGGCGCGATAACAAGCCAAAGTTTTAATCCCAAGCGCGAGATCTTGCCAAGGTGCACGAAATGCGTCCCGTGATTTCGCCTCATATAAACTGCCGTAGGCATGACCCACAAGAATGCTCGCATCCAACACTGTGGCCACTTGTAGATAATTCGCCGCTGTCATGACGCTATTAAGTGGCATGACCTCAATTATCGCCATCCAAGAAGCTTGCTGAGCACGATCGGCATGCTGGCGTAAGCTAGGCTGATGGGTGATGTCCACTTCACCAGCACTGATCTTTAGCAACAGTTCAACAATAGCCAGCTGTAATTGACCATATTCGGTCTGTTGCCATAGGGAGAGTAAACGTCCCGTCAGATTAATCTCTGTCAGTTGCACCAGAAGTCGCACTTTAACTTGGGCGTGTTGGCCAAGTTTAGCAAATAAGCCTCTTTGGCTACCAAGCAAGGCGGTCAACGCCTGTGCCTGCTCAATAAAATCGAGCTGCTTTTCAATCAGCATAAATTGGCTAGACAGTGTCACATTCAATAATTCGAACTGATTTAAGGTCATGCGCAGCAAACGAATACAGGCGCGCATCCGCCACCATAGTACCACACAGGCTTCAGGGTCGCTTTCCTCTGCGATCATGCTCTCTAATAATTGCCAGCGCTCAAGGGCGGTTTCAAGCAGGATTTGGCAGTTTGCACTTAAATCCAGTAAAGAAGAATCGTGTGACTCGGCCAGTGGCAGAAATTCCAATGCTTTTAAATCGAGCGGCTTAGCCTTACCCGCCAATCGATAGCCCCGCTGCGCTTTACTGGCCTTACCTAAACGCACGGGCACAACGCTCGCCACTTGCATCGCCAGCTTAAGTAGCGCCTCAGTATCGCCACTGAGGAGTTCAAACTCGAGCTCACACAGGGCTTCTTGCTGGCCATTTGCGGTGATTTCACCTATGTCTAACGCAACTTCGACCACGCTATTATCAATCTGAACATGCCAAGCGCGACGATAAAAATCGGTGTGAAATATACAAGTCAACTGAGCTTGCGTTGCCGCTAAATCGGCATCAGCGGGCCAAATGCAGGTAGGAAATAGACTTAAGTCTGGGCTATCGGATTGGATAGTCACATTGTATTCGGGCCGCGAATGAATGCCGCCCACGACTTGTCCTGCGGTTTTTATGGTCTGCTCTCGGTGCGCATCGTAACCGCGCACCCGCAATCCCATGTCCCACTGACGTAATTGCAAGTCAGGGGTATCGAAGTAACCATTCGCCAAACGACGTTGACCTTGAGGTACGGCATTATCGAGACTATCTAACTTATTTATCAGGGATTCTTGATATATCGGCAGGAAAAACAGTTTTAATTCAATCTCAGCATTCATTGCGTAACCGCTCATTTTGTCATCAAATATTCATCGATGCGTCATCTTTAGTTCATAATGTCACAAATGTGTCATAAAAATCCCGTAGGATTTGGTTTTGCAGTTGGTATATAACCCGTTAGAATAAACCTGTCGTTTTTTCTGAAAAAACACAGTTTCAATACGCGGACGCATAGGTTAACATGCGCCCGCTTTTTCCAATAATGGAACAATCTAAATAGGTAAACGGCAATGCCAGTAAACTCTATTTTGGGCGTGTTTGCAAAATCGCCAATTAAGCCTCTTCAAGAGCACATGGACAAAGTACACGATTGCGCATCGTTACTCGTCCCCTTTTTCGAAGCCACTATCACAGGCAACTGGGACAGTGCAGTTCAATTACGTAAGCAAATTAGTTTAGCCGAGAAGCAAGCAGATTCACTAAAACGTGAAATCCGCCTTACTCTGCCAAGCGGTTTATTTATGCCAGTAGAACGTACAGATTTATTGGAACTTTTAACTCAACAAGACAAGATAGCCAACAAAGCCAAAGATATTTCCGGTCGTGTTATCGGCCGTCAGCTGTTAATCCCTCAGGTCATGCAAGTCCCATTTATTGCTTATCTACAACGCTGTATCGATGCGGTAGCACTAGCAAAACAAGTCATTAATGAACTCGAAGATCTGTTAGAAACAGGTTTCCGTGGCCGTGAAGTCGACTTAGTGGCAAAAATGATCAACGAACTCGATATCATCGAAGAAGATACTGACGATCTACAAATTCAGTTACGCCGTCAGTTATTCGCTATGGAATCTGAATTGAATCCTGTCGATGTGATGTTCCTCTACAAAACGATTGAATGGGTCGGTGGTCTTGCAGATCTTGCCGAACGCGTCGGTTCGCGTCTTGAGCTTATGCTGGCTCGCGTTTAACAAATTAAGGTTATCAAGGTATCAATATGGTTGATGCAGGTATTGAGGTGGCTAACGTCTTAGTCACCAATGGCCCGTGGCTTATTGCCATTGCGGCTGCATTTGGTTTTCTCATGGCATGGGGTATTGGGGCGAATGACGTCGCCAATGCGATGGGAACCTCTGTAGGTTCAAACGCAATTACAATTAAACAAGCGATTATTATCGCAATGATCTTTGAGTTTTCCGGCGCATTTTTAGCTGGGGGCGAAGTTACCAATACAATTCGTAGCGGTATTATTGATTCTAGCTATTTCACTGCGACTCCTGAATTGCTGGTTTACGGCATGATAGGATCATTGTTGGCAGCAGGTATTTGGCTTGTCGTCGCATCGGCCCTTGGCTGGCCGGTATCAACGACTCACTCCATCGTCGGTGCCATTATTGGTTTCGCCGCCGTGGGTGTTGGTGCAGATTCAGTCTCATGGGATAAAGTGGGCGGGATTGTAGGCTCTTGGGTCGTAACCCCCGCTATTTCGGGCTTTATGGCATTCATCCTCTTCCAAAGCACTCAAAAACTCATTTTCAACACTGACGATCCATTGAGTAATGCTAAGCGTTTCGTACCTTTCTATATGGCATTTGCTGGTTTCATCATGTCATTAATGACGATTATGAAAGGCTTATCCCATGTTGGTCTGCATTTCTCAGTTACCGAGTCTTACCTACTCGCAGGTGCTATTGCAGCTGTAGTTGGTATCTTAGGTAAAATCGCCATTTCACGCTTACAAATGAGTGATAAAGCAGATCGTCAAACCCAGTTCAAAAACGTTGAAAAAGTGTTTGCGATCCTGATGGTTCTGACAGCTTGTTGTATGGCTTTTGCCCATGGTTCAAACGATGTAGCAAATGCGATTGGTCCATTAGCGGCGGTTGTTTCTGTCGTCAATAGCGGTGGTGAGATTGCAGCGAAATCACCTCTAGTCTGGTGGATTTTACCTTTGGGTGCCGTAGGTATTGTGATGGGTCTGGCGATTTTTGGTCAGCGCGTTATGCAAACTATCGGAAAAAACATCACTCACTTGACGCCAAGTCGTGGTTTTGCGGCAGAATTAGCCGCGGCAACAACTGTAGTTATTGCTTCTAGCACTGGTTTACCTATTTCTACCACACAAACCTTAGTAGGTGCGGTATTAGGTGTAGGTATGGCCCGTGGTATCGCAGCGATTAACATTGGTGTGGTACGTAATATCGTCGTATCTTGGGTTGTGACCCTACCAGCAGGTGCTGGCCTATCAATCATCTTCTTCTATATGATTAAAGGTATTTTTAATTAAGAAGTCTCGCTAAATGTGTTGCTGACATTAAGCAGTATTAGCGCCTAGGACTAGAAGGTCGTAGGAAAGATTGAATTAAATTGGAATGGTCATAGCATGGATGCCGTAAAGTTGAGGGAAGTCTATGACTTCCCTCTTGCATTACAGGCCTCAAATCCCTAGCATGTGCAGACTATTTCG
This sequence comes from Shewanella sp. S23-S33, assembly GCF_043359565.1. NCBI lineage: Bacteria > Pseudomonadati > Pseudomonadota > Gammaproteobacteria > Alteromonadales > Shewanellaceae > Shewanella > Shewanella sp. S23-S33. Next base: position 92,932 of record NZ_JBHFFD010000012.1, read on the forward strand.
TTGATGAGAATACAAAAGTGTTTAGACTCCTGACTCTGGTAGGAATGATCTTGCTGTCTTCCAACCTGCTGGCCGAAGGCCAATCCCGCTACATCTCGGATAACGTGTTTCTGTATCTTTTAGGTGGCCCTGGTACTGAGTTTCGAATTGTTGGATCAATTGAAGCGGGTCAACCTGTGACACTGCTCAACGAAACTCAAGGTGATTACTCCAAAATAATCGACCATAAAGGCCGTGAAGGTTGGGTACAAACCAACTTGATCAGTTCGACTCAAAGTTTCCGTGAGCAAGTCCCTGCGTTAACAACTGAACTCGCACAGGCCAAAGCTAAGTTAGCAGAAGTATCAAGTTCAACGGATAATCATGCCGGCGAACTGCTCGAATTAAAGGCTAAACTAAGCGAGTTAGAAACCACCCTAGCTAAAACGACTCAAGAACGTGATCAACTGAAAAATGCGGTAGATCGCACCGCTCAAGACGAACGTTTTGAACTTTGGCGCCAAGGTGGCTTAATCGCTGGCATGGGCTTAATCCTAGGCATTATTTTAGTGTATTTACCTAGACCACAACGTCGCAATAAAAAACGTTGGATGTGAGTCTGACACACAACAAGTCTTAATTTACCTTCCAAAAGCCAGTGTTTTCAAACACTGGCTTTTTTGTCAATCAAGCGTTACATCGACTTATTAACAAGCTAATCAAACAAGCTTCACAATCTTTCACGCTATAGTGTTGTCCGTCACATTTTGGTTGTATAATCTGCGCGCGCAAACCTTCATATTGTATACAAAATATCAAATGCGTTTGGCGCCTCCCAATTTGTTTCAACAATAGCGCCCCAATAACGGCCAAGATGGAAGCGATAACTATGTTCAAAGCGAGTGAAGTGCTGGCAGGCCGCTACGATTCTGCCAATCTCGACGAACTGTTCAAAGCAGTCAGCGACAACTACATTGTCGATGAAGAACAATACTTGTCAGAGCTGATCAAACTAGTTCCCTCAAGTGATGAAGCCATAGAGCGCGTCACTCGTCGTGCCCACGAACTGGTCAATAAGGTTCGTCAATTCGATAAAAAAGGTTTGATGGTCGGCATAGATGCCTTCCTGCAACAGTACAGCTTAGAAACACAAGAAGGCATTATCCTGATGTGTTTAGCCGAAGCTTTACTACGAATTCCCGATGCGGCCACTGCCGATGCGCTGATTGAAGATAAGCTTTCAGGCGCTAAGTGGGATGAGCACATGAGCAAGAGTGACTCAGTGCTGGTTAACGCATCGACCTGGGGCTTAATGCTCACAGGTAAAATCGTTAAACTTGATAAAAAACTCGATGGTACCCCAAGCAACTTGCTGAGCCGCTTAGTGAATCGTCTGGGTGAGCCTGTGATCCGTCAAGCCATGATGGCAGCGATGAAGATCATGGGTAAGCAGTTCGTACTGGGCCGCAACATGAAAGAAGCCCTAAAAAACAGCGAAGACAAACGTAAGTTAGGTTATACCCATTCCTACGACATGCTGGGCGAAGCGGCGTTAACTCGCAAAGATGCCGAGAAATACTATACCGATTACGCCAATGCGATCACAGAGCTCGGTGCTCAAAGCTATAACGAAAATGAATCACCGCGCCCAACAATCTCCATCAAGCTGTCGGCATTGCACCCACGTTACGAAGTGGCCAATGAAGACCGCGTCTTGACTGAACTGTACGACACAGTGATTCGCCTGATTAAGCTGGCACGTGGCTTAAATATCGGTATATCTATCGATGCTGAAGAAGTCGATCGCCTCGAGTTATCACTAAAACTGTTCCAAAAACTGTTTAACTCTGAAGCAACTAAAGGCTGGGGATTACTCGGCATAGTCGTACAAGCCTACTCTAAGCGTGCCCTGCCCGTACTGGTTTGGTTAACGCGTCTGGCGAAAGATCAAGGGGATGAAATCCCAGTTCGCTTAGTTAAAGGCGCCTATTGGGATAGCGAACTTAAGTGGGCGCAACAAGCTGGCGAAGCCGCTTATCCACTCTACACTCGCAAAGCCGGTACTGACGTTTCTTACCTCGCCTGCGCCCGTTACTTGTTATCGGATGCGACCCGCGGTGCTATCTACCCACAATTTGCTAGCCACAATGCGCAAACCGTTGCGGCAATTTCCGATATGGCGGGCGATCGTAACCATGAGTTCCAACGCTTACACGGCATGGGACAAGAGCTGTACGACACGATTTTGGCTGAAGCCGGTGCTAAAGCGGTACGTATTTATGCGCCTATCGGTGCGCATAAAGATCTACTGCCCTATTTAGTCCGTCGTCTGCTGGAAAACGGCGCGAATACTTCGTTCGTCCACAAACTGGTGGATCCTAAAACCCCCATCGAGTCATTAGTGGTACATCCGCTAACAACACTGACGGGTTACAAAACCCTGGCTAACAACAGAATCGTTTTACCTGCCGATATTTTCGGTAGCGATCGCAAAAATTCCAAGGGACTCAATATGAACATCATTTCCGAATCTGAGCCATTTTTCGCGGCACTAGAACAGTTTAAAAATACCCAATGGCAAGCGGGCCCTCTGGTTAACGGTAAAACCTTAACTGGCGAACATAAAACGGTTGTTAGCCCATACGACACTACCCAAACCGTAGGTCAAGTCGCCTTCGCCGACAAAGCTGCAATCGAAGCAGCCGTCGTGTCTGCTGAAGCAGCATTTGCCTCTTGGGCACGCACACCAGTGGAAACCCGTGCATCTGCACTGCAAAAATTGGCCGATTTATTAGAAGAAAACCGCGAAGAATTGATCGCCCTGTGCACCCGTGAAGCGGGCAAGAGCATTCAAGACGGTATCGACGAAGTACGTGAAGCCGTTGATTTCTGTCGTTACTACGCAGTACAAGCCAAGAAGATGATGGCAAAACCTGAACTGCTTCCTGGCCCAACGGGAGAGCTGAACGAACTGTTCCTCCAAGGCCGCGGCGTATTCGTGTGTATCAGCCCATGGAACTTCCCATTGGCCATCTTCCTCGGTCAAGTGTCTGCGGCATTAGCGGCGGGTAATACCGTCATCGCAAAACCCGCGGAGCAAACCTCAATTATTGGTTACCGTGCGGTTCAACTCGCTCATCAAGCGGGTATTCCTGTCGAGGTGCTGCAATTCCTACCAGGTACTGGTGCGACAGTGGGTAGCGCAATTACGGCCGATGAACGTATCGGTGGTGTGTGCTTTACCGGTTCAACTGGCACGGCAAAACTGATTAACCGTACACTGGCCAACCGTGATGGCGCGATTATTCCATTAATCGCCGAAACCGGTGGCCAAAATGCCATGGTAGTGGACTCTACCTCTCAACCTGAGCAAGTGGTTAACGATGTGGTTTCATCGTCATTCACCAGCGCAGGTCAACGCTGCTCTGCGCTGCGCGTGCTCTTCCTCCAAGAAGACATTGCCGATCGCGTGATCGAAGTCCTGCAAGGCGCCATGGATGAATTAGTGATTGGCAACCCAAGCTCAGTGAAAACTGACGTAGGCCCAGTGATTGACGCCACCGCCAAAGCCAACTTAGATGCGCACATCGACCATATCAAGCAAGTCGGTAAGCTTATCAAGCAAATGCCGCTGCCTGCTGGCACTGAAAACGGTCACTTTGTTTCGCCAACGGCGGTTGAAATCGATTCGATTAAAGTGCTTGAGAAAGAACACTTTGGCCCAATCCTGCACATTATTCGCTACAAGGCAGCAGAACTGAGCCAAGTGATCAACGAGATCAACAGCACAGGCTTTGGCTTAACCTTAGGTATCCACAGCCGTAACGAAGGCCATGCCCTTGAAGTTGCCGACAAAGTGAATGTGGGTAACGTCTACATTAACCGTAACCAAATCGGCGCTGTAGTGGGTGTACAACCTTTCGGTGGTCAAGGCCTGTCAGGCACAGGTCCTAAAGCCGGTGGCCCACACTACTTAACCCGTTTTGTGACTGAAAAGACTCGCACCAACAACATCACAGCTATTGGTGGTAATGCGACCCTACTGTCACTCGGTGATAGCGAAGAATAAGTACACTGAACTTGCTTTAGAATATCGCGATGCATCTTTAGCCATCGCGATAACAATAAAAAAGCCAGACTGAGTCTGGCTTTTTTATTGGCTAATTTTTACCTCTCAAAGAGATTTCTTCACAACCCTCAGAATAAAATATCTATCCCTTAATATCGGGCTATTGCGAGCGAGTTCAAATTTTTAATCGACTTGATTTTAAAGCACTTGTAGGGGATTGCACATCGTTGATAAAAGCCCTCATAATCACACTCTAATTAGACTTGATGATTTTTTATTTCTACTTTTGACTTTAAAATTAGGTGGCTATGACATTTTCGTTGTTAGATATTTCTGCATTGGTGTGGTTTATCGTTTCTTGGGCTGGCTACACCGCCTTTGCCCGTAGCAAGGCGAGAGATACCGACTGTATTGCCCGTGGTCTGCATAAGCATAGAATTTACTGGATGCTTGAGGTGATGACCCGCGGTGTGCGCGTGGGTGATGCGGCACTACTGGCCAACCTTGAGCGCAATATTGCTTTTTTTGCCTCGACCACGCTGTTTGTGCTTGCGGGTGTACTGACCTTATTTGCGCAAGTTGAACGACTAGAAAGTGTTATTGCGACGATTCCCTTCGCTACGCCACCGAATCATGCGCTGGTGCAAGTCAAGTTAGCTCTGTTAGTCGGCATTTTTGTGATGGCCTTCTTCCAGTTTACTTGGTCAATGCGCCAATACGGCTTTGTGAACGTGATGATAGGTGCGGGTCCTCTGGACACCGATGGCTCAAATGACAATCTCAAAGCCTATGCAAGACAAATGGCGACAGTGCAAGATCAAGCGGCACACTCCTATAACTATGGTTTACGTGCCTATTACTTTTCAATGGCGGTATTGTGCTGGTTTGTACACCCGATACTCTTTATCTCGGCCAGCTTATTTGTGGTCGCAACCTTATATCGCCGCGAATTCAAGTCCCGTGCCGTTCTGGCGATCACGGCAGCGAAGGGCCATCTCCAAATAGAGAGCCAAGTGCGCGAAACCGCCCGCAACCACAAAATAGAATCATAGCCTTGGCGGTTTAGGCCGCTAGCGTCATCTTGATTGGAATTATTGTTCTATACTCTTTGGGTCATGTTTCTATTGAATTACTGGGAGAGTGCCATGAGCGATAACTTATTAACCTTAGATGAAGTGTGCAAAATGCTAGATAAAACACCAGCGACCATCAAACGCTTCGCTCGGGAGAATTTACTCTCAAGTGTTCAAGATGGTGACGAATTAAAATTCCCTGAAGCGGAAGTTAAACGCTACCTCGCCTTTTCACAACGCTTAGGCTAAAACGCATCAAGTAACTAACGGCAAATAAAACTGAATAATCAGTATGTAAGCCGTTTGAATTTGAATTTGAATTTGTAAAGGTGGCTTGAATTGAAATGTGATACTCGAATTTAAGTACGCGGTTTAAGTTTAAGTCGTCGATAGCGAGTTAAAACAGACTGTGAATGCAATATGGACAGTGACGCTCAAAGGGATTTGAACTGAGCCATAGCGGTTTGTTGCGATGGATTGGTTAGCCGAATTTAGCGGTGCAAACCATAAAATTTAAGCGATGAAACTTTAAGCTATTAAGCCTCAAGCTGTTAATCCAAAAGATTGAACCATTACTTATTATTTAAAGCCTGCTGCAACTGCCGATAGGATAACCACTCCCGCTGCACTTCACTTAGGCCTAAGTCAGCGGCGAGTTGTTGCAATTGAACTTCATACTTAGGCAACAGGGTTTCATCATTTGTCATAATCGCGAGTTCAGCAAAATTCCCTAAACCTTCGATATGATCAATTGTTAGATGAAATTCACCGAGAAAATAGATACTGCGGCGCTTTTTAATTTCTAGTACGCACTCATAACCTAAGGTCTGCAGCATTCTTTTTGCTTTTGTTGCTTCAGTGATATTCACGGCTTCACAGCGGTCTTTTTCTGGCCCTTTCACTATCCACAGCATTATCCCCGATGGCTGCATCTCACGGATACACAAGCTCTTGTGCTCACCTTTAAGTGATTGTGATGGCAGATCAAAGTAACAGTCATGCTCAAGGTTATCTTCGAGCATGACCTCGGGATTTCTCATTTGTAAGGCAACGAAAAAAGCGTGGCGATCCAATAAGCGATATTTAAGCTCGACCTCAAACTTACCATTAAAATGAGCATTAATTTGTGGGGCTAATGCTTCTGGCATCGCAGGATTCATAGATTCATATCCGCTTTTAATGGGTAAAATATATCGCTATTTATAATATTGAGCGCCAACGTCTTAATTCTAAAAGATTAAATCAAAAACCTTAAGCGAGTCTTTGGTACAAGGCCTGATACTCTGCACTGTCTTCAATTAAGCTCTGGTGAGTACCAGACGCAATAATCTTCCCCTGACCAAGTAAATGAATTTGATCCATCTTCGCCATAGCCGTTAAACGATGGCTAATCATCAGCAAGGTTTTATCCTGAGCAAACTCAAATAGTAAACTTAAAATTTCCCGCTCAGTGCGTTTATCTAGCCCTTCTGTTGGCTCATCGAGCAATAGCAGCGGCGCATCACGCAGCAGTGCTCTTGCTACACCAATACGGCGCTGCTCGCCACCCGAAAGCTGACGTCCACCTTCACCTATCCACATATCCAGCGGCTTATCACCCGTGAGTAAAGCGCCAAGTCCAACTCGCTGTAACACATCAATCAAGCGTGCGTCGTGGGCCGTGCGTTTCTCGCCCTCAGTGACAGGTAAGGCTAATACTAAGTTTTCCCGCAAAGTACCCGCAAACAAATAGATGCGTTGACTAATCACAGTAATCGCATCCCTAAGACCGCGCTCGCTGTACTCTGAAAGTGCATGACCATCGAGCTTGATGTGCCCTTGCTGTGCTTGCCATTCTCGGGTAATCAGCGTCAATAAGCTCGACTTACCGCAACCCGTTGGCCCAAGTAACGCGACTTTTTGCCCGGCTTTTATCTCAAGGGACAAACCTTGCAGCACGTTTTGATCGCCTCGATAACCAAAGTGGATATCTTCAATCTGTAATGCGCCAGACTTTGCCCTCAATCCAGTATCGACAGCAAATTGAATATCGGCCTTTTGTTCGGTGATTTCATTAATTCGCGTTGCGGCCAATACGCAGCCTGACAAATGCTGAAACGCGCCCGCGATCGGCATCATCATCTCAACGCAGGCCATAGTGGCAAACACCATAAGCGCAAACATGGGGCCCGGCGGCACGGCATCACCCACACCTTGAGCGGCTAAATAAAGCATCATGATCAAGGCTGAGCCCGTGGAGAGGATCAACATGGCTTGGCTGAGAGCAGTGATATTGGCCATCGCGCTTTGGCTGCGAAAAAGTGCAACTTCAGCATCATTCAGTTTTTGCCTGAATCTGTCGTTCGCGCCAAATAGGCTAAGTTCGGCTTGGCCTTGCAACATATCCAACAACTGCACCCGATAATGACGCTTGGTCTCGAGCATAGTTCGGCTTGGCGCGTGTCCAAGGCGATAAAATAGCAGTGGCATCACCAGCCAAACAGCGACTAAGAATAAGCAAAGACTCAGTGCAAGTTTGGCATCGAACCAAGCAAGAAACAGATACAAGAGCCCCGTCATCAGAAGGGATGCTGCCATAGGCGTGAGCAGTCGCAGGTAAAGATGATCTAGGGTATCGATATCGGCCACTAAGCGATTGAGCATGTCGCCACGGCGTAGCCCCTGCAGATTTTTAGCACTTAGCGGCAAGAGTTTACGCCACGCCCAAACACGAAGTTCAGTCAGCAACTTAAAGGTCGCCTCATGGGTCGCTAAACGCTCGCCATAACGACTAGCGGTTCGGGCAATTGATAAGAAACGTACCCCGCCAGCGGGAGTGAAAAAGTTAAAGGACTGTGCCGTGACTATTGTCAAACCCGCGACCGCGGTAGCGGAAAGAAACCAGCCCGAAAGTGACAGTAAACCTATGCCAGCCATCAAAGTAATAATGGTCAGCAGCAAGCCCACGGACATCATTAGCCACTGGCGCGAGAACAATCGAATAAAGGGGATCAGCACTTTCATTGGGCATCTCCTTTCGCGGCTTCGGCATTTGTCGTGGATGGCGTCGCGATTTCTGTAGACACAAGCTCAATATCCGCCACCGACTCAACATTCTCACGCAGTAAAGTTTGGAATAAGCCGAGCGTGTTAGGCAAAGTGGTGTAATCGCCCCGCTGTACTATCAGGCCTTGATCGAGCACAAGAATAGTATCCATTTGATCTAACTGATCTAATCTGTGGGTCACCATAATACACATCTTACCCGCCATGGCGCGATTCAGCGCAGAACTCACCGCCTGCTCACTCTGGCTATCTAAGCTGGCTGTGGGCTCATCGAGGACAAACAAACTCGCCTTTTGCCCAAGCGCCCTTGCTAAGGCAATACGTTGGGCTTGGCCGACGGATAGACCGGAAGATTGCTCACCGACCGGCGCATCTAAACCCAGTGGTTGTGCCTTAACGAACTCGCTAATATTGGCCTCTGCCAGCAAGTGCCAAATTTGACTGTCCGGCAGAGTTGGGTCGGCTAAGGCAACGTTATCCCGCACTGTGCCGTGAAATAACTGCGGTTCCTGTCCAAGCCAAGCTAAGTGCTGTCGCCAATGGGATAAGTCTAATGCGGATAACTCATGGCCATTAATCAGCAAACGGCCCTTGTAGGGTAAAAATCCCAATAAGGCGTTGAGTAAACTGGTTTTACCCGCTCCGCTCGGGCCAACTAAGGCTAAGCGTTCCCCCTCTTTTAACTCAAAACTCAACGGGCCTAATAAGCGCATGCCATCGACACTGAACACCTCAAGATTGTCGGCACTCAGCGTCTCTATGCTATTGATGCGGACGTGTCCCACCAACTCAGGTTCAGGATGTTCGAGCAAGGTAATCAAAGCTTCTGCCGCGCCTATAGCCTGCGCCTTAGCGTGATAATGAGTGCCCATGTCGCGCAACGGTTGATAAAACTCAGGAGCTAAGATCAGAATAAACAACCCAGTAAATAGGCTGAAAGGAATGCCGCCAAACTCAGGATTAACACTCGCACTGATATTGGCATGGGCGCCATAATAGCCAAAATCTAAGTGACCTAAATAGCTGAAACCAAAATAAACCGCCAACACAGCTATCGATACCGCCGCAAAAAACTCTAAGACCGCCGAGCTTAAAAAGGCCATCCGCAGCACCGACATAGTGCGGCTACGAAACTCTTCTGAAGCACTCGCGATCACCTTAAGTTCGGCATCACCACGGTGAAAAAGTTTCAACGTGCTTAAGCCCTTTAATCTATCCATAAAATGACCACTTAGACGGGCTAGAGCATTGAAGTTTTTGCGGTTAGCATCGGCAGCGCCCATGCCAACTAAGATCATAAACATAGGGATCAAGGGCGCTGTGACTAACAGGATTAAGCCTGCCGCCCAGTTAATCGGGAATACCGCCGCTAAAATGAGTATGGGAATAAACCCAGCGAGGCTGATTTGCGGAAGGTATCTGGCATAAAAATCTTGTAAATCTTCGACTTGCTCTAAGACTATGCTGGCCCAACTGCCTGCGGGTTTACCTTTAATAAACGCTGGCCCTAGCTTAGTCAGCTTATCCATCACTGCCGCGCGGATATGGCCACGTAGGCGCTTACCCGCCTCAAAACTGGCGCGTTCACGACCATAAGCCAGTAAAGCACGCAGTAACATCAAGGCGATTAGTGCAATAAAATGAGGAGTATAGGTATCAATACTCACGCTGGAACTGATCGTTTGGGCATTGTCAGTTAGCGGTATAACTTGCCCTATGATCACGCCATCCAGAATCGTCGCGATAATATAAGCCTGCGCCACCATAGCGACGGCGCTTATCATCCCAAGCCATAACGACAATTTAAGGAACAGGCCACAGGCTTTTTTCTGGGCTTTAAGCCAAACAAGAAGGGATTTTTCTAACGACTTATCCATGGTGCTCCAACAAGAAAACAATTAAGCGACTCGTAGTGGGGATCGACTATCGATAACAATTCAGTTTAAGGGGCTTGCAACAGCTAAAAAGTTCCGATAGGGACGCAGTATCGCAGGCATCTACAACAGATGAAACCCTATCACAGACTTTTGCTAGCGGACTCACAAAAACGAGCTAAAGATAAATAAATCTAGGAGTTAACGGAACTTTACCTAGTACTAGCCTGATTTAAAAAACTTAGGTAGCATGAAGCTCTTTGTATTAAATGTCCTCTATCTATGCCAAATAAAAATGCTGGTTTCACCCTGATTGAACTCGTTGTGGTTATTATTATTCTTGGCGTATTAGCCGTAGTAGCTGCACCTAAATTCATTAATTTACAATCAGATGCCTATAAGAGTCAGCTCTCAGGTGCACTGGCTTCGATGAAATCAGCCGTCACCCTATTCAAATCAAAGTCGGAAATTGCTAATAGTGGCACCACGAATAGAGTCGTTTACGACGAAATCCGTGGTGAAAACTATCAGCCTTGGGCTGCCAGTACCAGCGGTATAACGCCAAGTACGGCTTACACGACTCCGCCAGAAATTTTTAAAGCGGCAGGGCTAAATGTGAATGAGTGGTCCTATCGAATTTACACCACCAACGGCACCTATGAAGTTATCGCCACACCAAAGCAAAAACTGAACCTTGCCACGCCCACAGAAGCGCAAGTCGAAGCGACAAATTGTTATATCGACTATAAATGGGAGACAACGGGCGTCCCCACTTATAAAAAAGTCGACACCGGTTGCTAGGCGACCTTAACGATAAAATATCTATAGAAAAACAGCGAGTTAACCTGAGGTTATCTCGCTGTTTTATTTACGCCCTAAACTCATTTTGTTGTTAATGCTTACGTTTACAATTAAGCATTTTTAAAGAGTTCGCGCTTATTGCACTCCACCGTATTTCACCAGCACATGCCAGAGCAACTTAAGTTCATGGGCGACTTGCGCACGATTACCGCGGTCGCGCCAATGCTGGGGGGAATGGTATAAATCCCGCGCCGCCACGCCTATGGCATAGGCATCGACTCTGTCTTCTATGGCAATCCGATTAGCCAGCGATGGCATAGTTGGCCCACGGAAATCACTGGGGATCTGCGCCGTATGCAGGCTAAAGCCATCATGATATTGCAGCTCAATATCATATTTATCGCAAATTTTACTTAAGCTTGCGCCAATATCAGTCCCCTTAAAACTGGGGTCCGCCACCAGCATGGCGATATCTTCATCGAGGGAAACATCGCCATGGATCTGCGCCTCTATATAATGGTCAAGATTATTCGATAGCGGCCGCTCGAAACGTGACAGCAAGGAAGCATTGAGCTGATGCCCCAAGTAATGGATCACATTCAGCGGCTTAAAGTCGGATTTGCCTAAGGCATAGTGACGCTCAAAACTCTCAGTCAGCAGCGCCGCTAAAATATCATCGAAACATGACAGCGTGCCCTTCTCTTTCGGATTACGATACGAGTCGAGATAACTAAAGGTTGAACGCGCCATCGCACTCGTATGAGTCAGAAAATAGCAGCTACCAAAGCGCGGCGCAGGGCCGTCCTGCCACATCCCCAGATCGAGTGCGCCGTATTTAGGCCGAGATTTAGTGCCCTTGTATACATCCCCAAAAAGCTGATTTTCCCAATGATCCCGTGGGCCACCTAACTCAGGTGACAACTGACCATTGGAAATATGGGTCTCAAACTGGCTGCGGTATTGACCATCGCGCAGTAAACCTTCGGCAACCGTCATACCACGGCTATCAATTCTATCTGGATGAAAATGCAGCGCAATTCGGCCACAGTTGAGCAATTGTTTAAGCGCGAGTTGCATCTCATGCATGGGGATATTTGACATCTGCTGCACATTTTTAATCACAGCGACGGCTTGTTCACTGCGTCCTCGTGCAAGGCGTTCAATATGCTGTATCGCTGTCATAATCCACCTATAAATGAGAGGCGTTTAACCGTTCCCACAATGCCTCATCCTAAAATAAACGTGAGATAAATCGCAAGCATGCAGAGAACTGCTCTTAAGCCACTCCATCTAAATGACTAAGTTAAACATGAATGACTCAGTTAAACGTGACCGTGAAAACACTCAATAATTCTTTCGCTCGGTTCATTGTTAAAAATTCAGCGAATAACATCAATCACGAACTGAACAGATAGCGAAACCAATTGCGTCATTAATTAATTCTACTCCAATCGACTTTAGTTTATACCACTCTCATTATTGTAGCGTGATCTACCGCTAACTCATTCTAACTCTTGATAAAAAATGCCTATGACTTCAATTGATATAATGAAATAGGCCTAATAGTCATCTTGTTCCTTGAAATCAATTAACTTCCATAACCTCAAACTCTGCCATCTAAACTTGCGCCTAAAAGATAAGCGAGGCCGAGTGAAAGCCGCCGACAAGCGATTTATGTGCCAATATGAATGAAACCCAACCCAAAAACCTTTATTAGATGGCACTTAAAGCCCTGATCCTGTAAGCTGCACGCCCGCCAGCAGACCTGGCTATTGACCATAAATGCAGCACAGTGTTGCCACAAGAGACCAATCTATGAGTTTTACCTCCCTGGGCTTATCGGCCCCGATACTTAAAGCCGTTGCCGAACAAGGCTACGACACACCTTCGCCAATCCAAGCTCAAGCAATTCCCGCTGTGCTTCAAGGCAAAGATGTGATGGCGGCCGCCCAAACAGGAACAGGTAAAACAGCAGGTTTCACCCTACCTATGCTCGAACTCCTGAGTAAAGGTAACCGTGCCCAAGCAGGCCAAGTGCGCGCATTAGTGTTAACTCCGACACGCGAATTGGCAGCTCAGGTTGCAGAAAGTGTTGAAACCTATGGTAAGAATTTACCACTGCGCTCAGCGGTGATATTTGGTGGCGTGCCCATCAATCCACAAATCGCGAAATTGCGCCACGGTGTTGATGTATTAGTCGCGACGCCTGGTCGATTGATGGATTTGTACAATCAAAAAGCGGTGAAATTCAGCCAGCTTGAGATCTTAGTGTTAGATGAAGCCGACCGCATGCTCGACATGGGCTTTATCCGCGATATTCGTAAAATTTTGGCCATTTTACCTAAGCAACGTCAAAACCTGATGTTCTCAGCCACCTTCTCCGATGAAATTCGTGAGCTGGCCAAAGGCCTAGTCAATGATCCAGTCGAAATTTCGGTCACGCCGCGTAACGCGGCAGCGACCACAGTAAAACAATGGGTTTGCCCAGTTGATAAGAGCCAAAAATCGGCACTCTTGATCCAACTCATCAAGCAAAACGATTGGCAACAAGTATTGGTATTCTCGCGCACTAAACATGGCGCTAACCGTCTGGCGAAAAGCCTTGAAGAGGCAGGTATTAAAGCCGCCGCTATCCACGGTAACAAGAGCCAAACCGCCCGTACTAAAGCCTTGGCCGACTTTAAAAATGGTCAAGCTCGCGTACTGGTTGCGACCGATATCGCCGCCCGCGGTTTAGACATAGACCAATTACCACAAGTGGTTAACTTCGACTTACCGAACGTGCCAGAAGATTATGTGCATCGTATCGGCCGTACTGGCCGCGCTGGCGCATCGGGTCAAGCCGTGTCACTGGTAAGTAACGAAGAAATCAAACTGCTGAACGATATCGAGCGTTTAATCAATCGCGTATTAGACCGAGAAATGGTTGAAGGCTTTAACCATGAATTGCCAGAATCACGTTTGGGTGGAGGCGGGAAAAGTAGCGGTAAATCAGTACCAAGCCGTAGAAATACCCGCAGCTCAAACCAACCGAGCTCACGCGATGGTGCCCCAAGAAGCGCCGAGCATAAAGATGGTCAACGCAGCGGTGACGTCGCGCGCGGTCACAAGCCAAACGACAAGAATCCAAGACACAGCGGTGAAGCCAGTAGCGCCCCCCGCAGTGATGCCAAACCTCGTCCCCCACGTTCAAACGATGGCCGAGCTAATAGCGCAGGCGCTAGTCGTCCAACTGAAAGCCGTTCAGGCGCTGGCGAGAATCGTAGCCAAGCGGGTGAGAATCCTTACGCCAATGGCCCAAAGAAAAACACCCGTCGCCCAAATAACGGTGCGAGTCGTCCAAGACATTCACAGGATTAATGCAAAAGCTAAGCGAACTTGCTTAGCGATTTAGCCGTATTAAGCCCTAAACAGAAACGCCCAACTCCGCATGGAATTGGGCGTTTTTGTTTGTCTTAGTTTGTCTTTATCGATGCTTAGCTCGTTATCTACGCTTTGAACAATAACCGGCTTGAACAATCACTGCCTTAAAAACAGCCTAAAACGGCAACCTAAGCTAATTCGCCTTTGTATCTGGCAACTGCTGTAAGACTTCATCCGTAAAATAGGGTTCATCTTCAACCCAAAAAATGTAGTCTAAGCCTAGGTAGTTTTGCGCAAAATCCAACAGCTCAGGCACAGTATTCTTTTTACCCGTTTTAGGATTAATCTGCCGCAAATTACCGTCTTGCACCGCCATACCTTTCACCAGTGTCGCTGGGTACTCTTTAATAAAGGCATAACTTTGTGCCATATGACTTTTACGGTAAGGCATCAGATCTGGGCCACCCACACCCATGTTGAGCGATTTGGCTTGCGCAAATAAGCCTCGCATATAGCCTTTGTCATTCCATGGCAGCCATTCGTCCGGCAAAAAGTTCAAATACACCATAGCGGTTGAATGCTGAAATGACTCAGCTAATACCTGCATATTCTCGCCAATCGCATCGATATAGGCTTTAGGATTAAAATCACTGGGGAAGGTGGTCGTTCCATCGGCGTTTTCAGTCCCAACATCAATTGAGCTTTCACTAAAGTTAATGCCCGCAATTTTCCCATCAAACTCTTGGCCAAGCTGACGCACCAATTGTTGATAACGCGCACGCACTGAGGGCTCCCACATTTTGGCTGACCAGCCATACTCATCATCCGTCACCGGTTTATTGGGATCACGCTCTGGTGCACTCAACATGCTTTGCTTCAACACGCCGCCTTGATAAATAGGATCATCGAGCAAATAGCGCGGCACATTGACTCTGGGCGTAAAGGATTTCTCTTGCAGCTGGATCCACAATTTTTTGCCTATCGAATCGAGATACGCAATATCGGCCCTAATCGTGCTGAAATCATATTCGCCCTGCTTAGGCTCTAAACTGCGCCAAGTATAAACAATCTGGGCGCCACCAAAGCGGGGATCGTGCAGCGCCTTGTCGGCACGAATGTTTTCTCCGTTAGCCTCACGATGGTTAATGTAGATGAAGTGCTGTAACGGTTGCGGCTCTGACTTAGACTCCGGTTGCGGCTCTGGCAGAATTGATGCAGCGCTCGCTGCGCTCAAAAAGATGCTTAGTAAAATAGTCCATCGAAACATAAATACTCCAAACCGATGCACGCCTTATCACCTGACAAAGCCGTTTATCTGCTCATTTATTTTTTACTCAGAATCACTTCTAACACAGGCAAGCTGAGGGACATATCAATTAAGCAGACAAATACAAAGTGTTACTTAATCGCCCAATAAGATTAGCGGTGACGTGGACAAAAGGCACAGTAACGGCGGTAATAAAACCCAACAAAAAAGGGAATAAACCTGAGTTTATTCCCTTTAAAAATAGAGCGAATTAAATCGAGGTACGATTCAACTCAAGCTAGGCCAAACTTACTTCATTGGCCAAGCGCGGTAAGATTTTCCTTTGATCCGGCCGCCAGTAATTTTGTTCAGTGCTTTCTTGGCAACCTTACGATTAACGGCCACATAGGCGCGGTAATCTGTCACTTGGATTTTACCCACCTGTGAGCCTTCGATACCGTTTTCGCCCGTCAGCGCGCCTAAGATATCCCCTGGACGCAGCTTTTCCTTCTTACCACCATCGATCTGCAGAGTGATCATGGTTGGCGCTGCAGGCGTGTTGCCGAGCAGGCTTTCAGATGGCAGTGATTCGCTGGTGATTTCGCGCTCTAAATACTCTTCTAACAAGGCAATTTTGTAACCGTCTTGCTCGTTATAGAAGGTATAAGCGGCGCCTTTACTGCCCGCACGGCCAGTACGACCGATGCGGTGAATGTGGACTTCGGTGTCGTAGGCAACGTGATAGTTAAACACGGCATCCAGTGCATCGATATCTAAACCACGGGCAGCAACGTCGGTCGCCACTAATACACAGGCACTCTTATTAGCAAATTGCAGCAGGGTTTCGTCCCTGTCTCTTTGCTCTAAATCGCCGTGCAAAGCCAATACGCTAAAGCCTAAGCCTTCAAGCTCATCGGCCACTTTTTGGGTTTCGCGTTTCGTGTTACAAAACACCACAGCGCTTTCAGGCTTATGTTCTAACAACAATAATTGCAGCGCTTGCATACGCGCCTTGTCATCGTCTAAGTGATAAAAATGCTGGGCTATGCTCAAGCTGTCGTGATTACCCTCAACTTTAACCATGCTTGGGTCATACATGATTTGCTTAGCAATCGATTGAATTTGCTCTGGGAACGTCGCGCTGAATAGCAACGTCTGACGCTCACGTGGCGCTTGTTCGATAATCGCATCAAGGGCGGGTTGGAAGCCCATTTCTAACATGCGATCGGCTTCATCGAGCACTAACATGTTGAGATTGCTTAAATCTAAGCGATTGCGATCTAAGTGATCGACGATACGACCCGGCGTACCCACAATAATGTGTGCACCGTGCTCCAGCGAGCCAACCTGTGGTCCCATAGGTACACCGCCGCAAAGTGTCAGTACTTTAACGTTATGAATACCACGGGCAAGGGTGCGAATTTCCTGCGCCACTTGGTCGGCCAACTCGCGGGTTGGGCATAACACTAAGGTTTGAATGCGAAAGCGTTTAACGTCTAACTTGTTCAGTAACCCTAAGCCAAAGGCGGCCGTTTTACCCGAGCCAGTTTTACCCTGACCTATCACATCCTGCCCCGCTAAAATGGGTGGCAAACTTTGCGCCTGAATTGGCGTCATCTCGTTGTAGCCCATAGAAGAAAGGTTCTCAAGCAGTTCGGGTTTTAGCTTAAGAGTCGAAAAAGCCATTGATGGATTAGGCTTAGTATCAGAGTTGCTCAAGGTGAATATCCTGTGGTGGGTAACGAAGCGGCTGCTAGGTTACTGAAATTGCGTTACTTATCGATTTAACTGGTCTATCAAGATTCAGGTTAGCTTTGGGCTAGCTTGAGTTTAGATTTAAGCGCTAGGCTCGCTCAACCCAAAAGCACGGCTATTGTAGCAACAAAGCGCGGCTTTTGCCTCAAGTCCTTAAGCAATAGACATAGCTTGCGTGAACAGCAACAAAAAAGCCCTGTAGGAATTCAGGGCTGAGGATTAATTCAGAGTGGCCAACTCACCCAAATCAAGCGATTTGGCCGAAACGCCCTGCTTGATAATCGCGGATCGCCTGCTGAATCTCCGCTTGGGTGTTCATCACAAAGGGACCCATTTGGACGATTTTTTCACGGATAGGTTTACCCGCAAACAGTAGCATCCCAGCGCCGCGCTCATCGGCTTTAAGCTTAAGCACACTTTGGCTATCGATCACTAAAAACTCGCCCTGATGATGTTGATTTGAAGCAGATGACCACTGCGAATCTTCGCCTTTACTCGAATCGCTTTTATATAAGTCACCTTGGTACAAGTACAAGGCGACAAACTCATGTTGAGACAAATCGAGCGTGGCCTCAGCATTTGGCGATAGACTTAAATCAGCAATAGCAGCCTCACCCGCTAATCCTTGAATAGCCGCACTAATAAGCGGCTGATCTTTAAAGCCCCAATCACCCGCTAAGGCTTTTAAGCTAGCGCCAGTGTTATTGGTCACTTCAACGCTCGCGCTACCCGCAGTATCTTGATACTTAGCTGGACGCAGCTTGTCTTTGGCGGGCATGTTGACCCAAATTTGGAATCCATGCAGACCATCAACCGCATCGGCCAGCGGCATTTCAGAGTGCACAACCCCAAACCCGGTGCTCATCCACTGCACATCGCCGGCACGAATCGCCTTCACATTACCCATTTGGTCACGGTGCTCAAAACCGCCCTTACGAATGTAAGTGAAGGTCTCCATCCCGCGATGGGGATGTGCGGGGAAGCCACCGATAAAGTCTTGTTCATCATCGGATTTTATTTCGTCGATCATCAAGAAAGGATCAAATTTAGTCGTCACAAAATCGGCGACACGGCGAATATTGACCCCATCGCCATCCATCGCAGCTTTGGCGGAAAACTGACTTAATACTTTCATTGCTGTTCTCCTATCGGTTGAGCAAAGCGATACATGAAACGCCAAGACCGTACGGCTAACACAAGACGCAAACGCTTTGCTGATGAAGGCAGAATAACAAGGAAGTTTACAAAAGAATAACGCGAAATCACGGCCTAAACATTCGATAAAATAGAACGGTAGGCAGTTGATATCCACTCACACAGGTTTGCCATGGCATTTACTCGTCAACTCGCAGCCAGTCCGTTCATGGGGTGGACGGTCGTCTGGCTAATCACCCTAGCTCACCGTTTTGGCTTTAGCGTAACCTGTAGATTTAAAAGACATACGCAACACACTTTTTGGACAAAAGCTTCTTAGTGCGAATACTCTGATTTGTAACTTTCGGATTAAAATTTCTATGGGTAACGCTCGCCATCAGCCGAGCGAGGTATGAGCGTTGGTTGCATGGCATTGTTATAGCGCAACCGGTTCATCACGCATTTTTTCCCATGTTTGTACCATCAGCTTCTTGGTTGGTCCCCAGCGATACCCCCCCAGCGCGCCACTTTGCTGGATAACCCGGTGGCAGGGGATCAGCAAAGCAACTGGATTTGCTCCAATAGCGTTACCAGCAGCCCTTGCAGACCTGGGTGCGCCGAGGGATCTGGCGACTTCGGCATAGCTGGCCACAGCGCCCGGTGGTATTTTCAACAAAGCACGCCACACGGCGATCTGGAAATTTGTTCCTGTCACATGGAGCGACAGCGGACCTTGCCGGGAAGCTGTGCCACTGCTAAAAAAGGCATCAATAACATGACGCGTAGATGCCAAATTTTCTCTGATCGAACTGAGAGGCCAATCGTTATGCAAGTCATCCAACAACTCCTCCATGCTATTGAAGTCCATAAACGCTGCCCGGCAAACACCACGCAAGGTTACGGCCACAAACATGGGCCCCAGTGGGGTAGGATGTACGCCATACTCGATTTGTACCTCCTTACCTCGATTTTTATACTCGCCGGGGGTGGCTGCTTCCAGTTGCACAAAGTGATCATGCAACCTTGAACTGCCGCTTAGCCCAAGCTCATGTGAGACATCAAGCAAGGAGCGGGAATTATCCAGCAATCCTTTGCCCCGCTCCAATGTCAGCACCTGTAAAAAGCGCTTCGGCGTAGTACCAGCCCAGCGACAAAACAGCCTTTGAAAGTGATACGGACTCAAATGCACATGGGCCGCTATCTCTTCAAGGCTGGGCTGATCAATTGCCCGATCAACCAAATAGGCCATAGCACTTGCGATTCGGTCATAGTCTGACATGGGGCGGCCTCTCAAACACGATTTACAGATACACCGCCATCGACAAGCATCGCAGACCCCGTGGTGAAGCTGGAGGCATCGGAGGCAAGGTACAATGCAGATTGGGCAATTTCATCTGGTGTCGCCATCCGCTTAAGAGCATGCAAATTATGCACAAATGCCAATGCTTCTGGCGTATTGGCAAACTCACGTCCTGCCGGCGTATCAGTACCACCGGGCAGAAGGGCATTGACCCGGATATTCTGAGGCCCATGCTCTGACGCCAGCACTTGAGTCAACCCAATAAGGCCAGCCTTACTGGCTGCGTAGGCTGCCATGCCTGGCATACCTGCAGTGTAACCAACGAAGGTAGAGGTGAAAATTAACGAACCTCCTTTTCGGGCAGCCATGGCGGGCAGTTGGTACTTTGCGCCCAAAAATGCGCTGGTTAAATTGGTGGCAATAACCTGATTCCAGTCCGTGAGCGACATCTCCGGGACAGGGCCCATAGCACCCAGGATAGCCGCATTGTTAAAAGCGATATCCAATCCACCAAAGTGGCTTACCGCCTTATCTACCAAAGCTTTGGCAAAAGCTTCTTCGCCAACATCACCGGCTAGTGCCAGTGCCTGCCCGCCTTCCGTGTTGATTAAGTCCACAAGGTCATCAAGCTCCTTCTGTCGCCTTGCAGCCACCACTACGGCAGCTCCTTCTCTGGCAAAAAGCTTCGCGGCTGCGTAACCAATTCCGGTGCTGGCGCCGGTAACAATAGCGACTTTGTTGGCAAGTATAGTCATCGTTATTCCTCTGGGATCTGTTTACTATAAAAGGGCATATGCCCGAACAGATGCTATATTAGGAGGCCGAACGACTACTGCCGACCCGAATCTTGCTGTATTTCAATTGCGCTATAACGCCTCATTAAAAGGCAAAAATAGTTGATTTAAATAAGCGACGCAGGACAAAAACCAACTGTTGTTGTCCTGCTTTAACGACTAGTTAGGTTGCATTTTTCTCATAAATTTGACCATTGCTGTTTTAAACCAATGAAGTGAATAATACCAAAACTTAAACAAATCAATGAACTCCACATCCAAAACTCAGGAGAACGCCCCATAGGAGAGCTGACTAAAAAGAAACCGGCAACACCGCGAAGTAAATAAATAAAAGTGATGAGAATAAGAGCTAAACGAAGTAAAGGTAAACGAACAATTACACCTGCCGCAGAAAATGCGTAAATCGACCAAATAGAGAAAACAAGAACAATACCACTGGTAATTAATGTAGGTTGAATACTACCGCGCTCAGCAAGCAAAGCCATTTGTTCACCCGCACCAAAAAAACGATACCAAGGAGCGCCAAAATAAATACAACCTATATGAAGAATGGCTACAACGGCACTTAATGCACCTGCAATAATTAAGAATACATTCATACTGCGACAGAACCTCCGTGTTAACTAACGCCCCAAGCAGGGCAACTTTTAAGCCGGCTAAAATAAGGAGCGAAGCGACAGGACCAGCTTAAAATTGTCCCGTTGACTTGGCTTGTTAGGGTTACATTGAACCTAAATTAGATTCGATTTCGTTCTTGATTGTAAAGGGATCTACCTTTTCTGGAATGAAAAAGTAATGCTCGCTGTTATCCAAGAGTTTTAAACTTAACTTGTTTAAACCCTCTAGCCCAACAATTTGATAACTAGTAATTTGGTTCCATGGAATCAATACTAGGCTCCCTCCTTTCTCACGAACAATTCCATTTGGCCCAGAGGAGATTTTTACCGGTGAAAGCCAAGTAATTATGTAGATTATCCAACCAAGACCAAACCCAAATGTTGGCGCAACCCATAAAACTTGAATAACATTATCTCTGGCAGCTAATGAAACTAAAGTTAAAATGAATAAGCCAACAGTCCATTTTAAACAACTAAGTAGTACAGGTCTTGAGACTAGATTTAAATTTTTCTGATGCTTAATGGAAATGCCCCATGGCTCAGTCCACTTCATAACTTTCCTATAACCCTTCGCCCAATTATGGGGCGGAAAATGCTTGGCTAAAATGAGCAACGAAGGAGCGCAAGCCAAGCTTTTTTGCGTTCCAACCATAAACCGCTTGTTATAACTCCTTGCCATCTTCGTCATTGATGATTGCTGCGAGAGCAGGGCGAACAACAGCAAGAATTAGGACTATGATCACCAGTGCACCCATAATCAATTTGACTAATTTAAAGAACCAAGGTTTTTGCCATATTTTTCCAGTTTCTTCTTCTAGTTTCTTTTGTTTGATGAATTCATCATAAGCTTTATTCAAATCAGAATGTTTAGTAACTTCGGGATACTCAATAACAATACCAATTTTAGCCAACGATACACGAGCTAGTTCTGATTGTTCTCGGTTGACGTAAAGCATATGGTTTTTAACATCGGCATAGTAATGAATATGCTCTTGATCCAATACATCTGCGATTGTAACAGAGTCAACCAAACGCATATCCTGAATTAATGGCCTATAAATTGGATCATCTTCATTTGTCCATTTAAGAACAAAAATTGCAAGGAGTACTGATATACACAAAACTACCAGTAGCTTGTGTTCTTTTGTGATTAGTTTATTAATTTCATCTATCCCTAACATCAAAACTATAACCGAGCTTACGAGTAGTTATAACGCCGCCAACACAAGCCGAGCGTCAGCGAGGTCCAACACATGCACTTTTTATTTTGGTTTGTTTACACCTTCACAAGTAACTCCCATACAGGTTTCAATTGTTTTTGTAGATATATCTATTTGGCAGCGCTGGCTAACAGAGTTTTCAATCTGAATCATCATTGGTCTGATCTTATCAATTTCAGATTGGGAAGGATGACGATTGATATCGATGTATGTATGTCGAAACTCAACTATGCCTTTGTAATTAGTCCGAAAATAGTAATTCCCATATAAACCATCGTAGGTATAGAGAAACCTATCAATAATTTCTGGCTGCTGTATACCACCGAAAGTTAACTCACGACCGCCTTCCTCTATTCGGTGCTCCACATCAGAAACACCAGCAACTAATTTGGTCGCCTCTAGCATACATTCAATCGGAAGGCTTACAACGCCTACGGGGGAGTATCGAGAGACACCGTATATAGTGTCACAGCCCCCTAATATAAATACACTAAAAGCGGTATAAGATAAGGGGCAGGCTTTAGCCCATCCCAGCGAACGAAGTGAGCGATTTGAGCGACTTTTTAGGAGCTGCATACAAAACCGTGATCTTGTTTATAGCGCTTCACCAATTCTTGATCCATAAACTTAAATAGGGCGCAGACAGTGAAGCTCCCATGCTGCACCCCAGCTTGCTCATAACCCCAGTCTGTGATTTGGTCTCTCTTAAATGCGTATACATTTCCTGTCTGAACAGACGTTATAACTGATGGTTCGTTTGCTAACACCCCAGCAAACCCACCGTCAATTTCTTTAAATGGTGTAAACCAAAAGTGTTCAACACCGCTTTTGTCAGAGAGCATAACTTTAAGCTTGAAATTCTCTGCTCCTTCAGGTGGATTTCGGAAAGTTATTAAAAACTGATCAAGTGTTTGCTGAGCCTGAACTATTGCTTTATTCATTTCTTGATCTTCTTCACTGACATAAACCACTCTGTCATCAACTTTGTTTTCATCTGCGATCGTATATCCAGCGATGAGAGCGAGTGCAAAAGCGAGTTTTTTCATGGAAACCCTAACGTCTTAGTATTTATGCGCTGCGCTGTTTGCAGGGCATAAATCGCTTGTTGGACTTGGCCGCTGCCATATCCGTGTAAATCGGTATGAATGATGCTATAGGAATTTGCTTTTTTGCGGTAGCGGTTTTTTATACAGTTTGATGGGTAATTACTTGATATTGTTTTAGCTTTCTCATTCTTTTACGCTCACTTTCGACTGATTGTTGACCTTAATTGACAGCATTTTGGCCCCACATTCAGGCTGACACTCACACCCTATCCCCTCATCGGCTTAACCCCATAAGGCTGGCTGCTGTCATTCCGCTTCGTCTTGAGGGTGTAGTTATCCTGACATGCGTACTAGCTGACTTTGGTTGTTAATCATCACTAATCCCTGCGGCCTTAACAGCCCAATAAACTGCAAATGACCTAACAGGCATTTAGGGCAGAGCACGAGCATTACTCCTTGACCAAAGAGCCATCAAATTTTGCCTACGGTTTACGTAATGACTGATGGATATAAGGGCTGACTTTTTATGGTGACTGACATTGGTAAAAAACAAAGTGCCTAACACACATCAATCCTTTGAGGAGAAAGTTTAAGTACATATGTACTCAGAAATGAATCGAATTAAGCACTGGCATGGAAGTGACCGTTGGCGGCATGGATGCCGCCGTCGAGCCTATAGGGATAATTCTTTTGAAACCAAAGGCGGCGTGTCACTGGAATGCGAGTGGTTAATGAGTTGCACACCTTTACTCGCAAAGGTACAAACGGAAAAATAAGACATAGGACAGAGGCGTCCTCAGCCAAAGCGATCCAATTGAATTGAATCTTCAACCTAGTCAGGTTTAAATACGCCAATCACTGCGCCGGTGGCTTTTTCTGTCACCTTTTCATCGGTTTGCTGTTCACGGTAGTCACACTCTGTGCATTCAACGGTTTCGATGCCGTTTTCCTTGTAGAGTAAAATGCTGTCTTTGGCGCTGCATTTTGGGCACTTAGCACCGGCTACGAAACGCTTTTTGATTTTAGTGTTTGTCATAATAGATAAAGGACCAGATAGCAGGGCCAAGGGACTCGGCCGAAGAAATTGCCGCTATTTTGCCACACTGATAATTGAATACCAGCGTTACCTGAAAGTATGAGGCCTTAGGTCGATGTGATGCGATTCGCTGAAGATCATCCTGAAAAGTCGAATAATTGTCCGAGTTATCGGGTCAGGCTGTGGTTTGAAACTGGGTTGTACGCTATTATCTGTGCCCTGACGAATTTACGTTCTAACCAAGTTGTAGTTAATGATCAGCATCAACCAAGCGCAATTAATCCGTGGCAGCAAAACCCTGCTAGATGAGACCTCTCTCACGATTTATCCCGGCCATAAGGTCGGTTTAGTCGGTGCTAACGGCACAGGCAAATCCTCACTGCTCGCATTAATTTTAGGTCACTTAAGCCTAGATAAAGGTGAATTTAGTCTGCCTTCTGGCTGGCAAATTGCCACTGTGGCCCAAGAAACCCCTGCGCTCGACGTCTCGGCACTGGAATATGTGATCGATGGCGATAACGAATATCGCCAATTAGAAGCCCTATTACACAAGGCCCAAGAAGAGAACGACGGCAATGCCATCGCACTCCTACACGGCAAAATCGACGCTATCGGTGGTTATGCGATTCATTCGCGCGCGGGTTCATTGTTAGCGGGTCTGGGCTTTAGCGAAGCCGAGCAAAGCAATCCAGTCAAAAGCTTTTCGGGTGGTTGGCGTATGCGCCTCAACTTAGCCCAAGCGCTACTGTGCCGCTCTGACTTATTACTCCTCGACGAACCAACCAACCACTTAGACTTAGATACCATGTACTGGCTCGAAGGTTGGATTAAGTCCTATCAAGGCACGCTGATTTTAATCAGCCATGATAGGGACTTTATCGATGAAATCGTTGATGAAATCGTCCACGTTGAAAATCAAAAACTCAATTTCTACAAAGGCAATTACAGTGCCTTTGAGCGCATTCGTGCCGAACGTATGTCGCAACAACAGGTTGCCTTCGAGCGTCAACAAAAAGAACGTGCACACATGCAGTCCTTCGTTGACCGTTTCCGTTACAAAGCAAGTAAAGCCAAACAAGCCCAGAGCCGCTTAAAGGCGTTAGAGCGTATGACTGAGTTGTTGCCGTCTCAAGCCGACAGCCCCTTTTATATGGAGTTTCGTGCTCCAGAAGCCCTGCCCAATCCGCTGATTAAGATGGAGCAAGTCGCGATCGGTTATAGCGATAAGCCAATCCTGAGCAAGGTGCATTTAAACTTAGTACCGGGTGCGCGTATTGGTTTGCTTGGCCGTAACGGCGCGGGTAAATCGACATTAATCAAGCTGTTATCGGGTCAATTATCGCCAATGACAGGTTTGTATGAACCTAATCCCGGCGTCAATATTGGCTACTTTGCTCAGCATCAAATCGAATTTTTACGCCTCGACGATACGCCGATGCAGCATTTAGTGCGTCTGGCGCCCAATGCCAGAGAGCAAGAGTTGCGTAACTTCTTAGGCGGTTTTGGCTTTAATGGCGATATGGCGCTCTCACCTGTACGCCCCTTTTCTGGCGGCGAGAAAGCCCGTTTGGTGTTGGCGCTATTAGTTTGGCAACGCCCTAACCTATTGCTGCTCGATGAACCCACCAACCATTTAGACTTAGAGATGCGCCACGCCCTGACAATGGCATTGCAAACCTTTGAAGGCGCTATGGTTGTAGTATCGCATGATAGGCATTTACTGCGATTAACCTGTAGCGATTACTATCTGGTGGATCAAGGTGAAGTACGCGCCTTCGACGGCGACTTAGACGATTATCACCAATGGTTGCTCGATGCGGCGAAAGCCAACTCGAATCAAAACAGCACCAGCGACGAGATCAAACCTGCCGCCGATAAAAAACAGCAAAAACGCCTCGAGGCCGAGATCCGCCAAAAGGTATCGCCGCTCAAGCGCAAACAAACTAAGTTAGAAACCGAGCAACAAAAGCTGAGCGAACGCCTCGCCGAGCTAGAACACTTGCTGGCCGATAGCGAATTGTATGATCAAGATAACAAAGCCAAGCTAACCTCGGTATTAACCGAGCGAACGAGCTTGACGCAAACCTTAGAAGACAGTGAAATGCAATGGCTCGAGTTGCAAGAAGAGATAGATGCAATGGAGCAAGAGGTCATGGAGCAACAATAACTCCAGCGTTCTTTTAAATAAAAGTCAGTAGCAGCGGCAATACAAGGAAATAGTATGGCGGTTTTAACCCAGTTCGACAGTCAACTCTGGCAATGGTGTGATATGAGCTATGCGCAAAACAAAGCGCTCTGTCTCGAATTGCAAAATAGCTGTCAGGTGAACGTCAATCTACTGCTACTGGCACAATATTTAGATATCACTATGGATGTGTCTGGGCCGCAGCAATACAGCCCAGACCAATGGCAAGCACTGATGAATGCTGTAGGTGAATGGGATGAAAGGTTTCTCATGCCCTACCGCAAATTACGTAAACTCGCTAAGTCCAGCCTAAATGAGCAAGAGTATCAGCAGATGCTTGCCGTTGAGCTGATGATGGAACGTAAAGCACAGCGAACCATCTTGAATAAACTCAATGAAATCAGCCCAAGCGGCCAAGCGACAAATCTAGTGAGCTACTTAAGCCTGTTTGGACTCAGTGACATTGACGCCAACGAAATCGGCCTCATTGCGCCCTGATCTAAGTTAATCAAGTTAAAACAAGCTCAACCATGTTAGCTCAAACTCAATCAAATTAACGCTATGATCATCTGAGCCGCTAACAGCTGCGGCCTTGCGGATAGCGTTCACAGTCATCCTCGATCACCAACCAGTTCAACTGGCTCTCAGTATAAATATGGTACTTAGGCTGAACTTGGTTAGCATCGTCCAGACTCGCTATGCTCAAGGTCGAATAATCGGGATATTGAGTATGTCGGTAAGTTAACGATGTACCGCATTGGTCACAAAATCCACGGCGAATAAACTCAGACGATGCAAACTCAGTCACCAGATCTTTAAGCCAAATCACTTGGCTGAGTTTAAAATCCATCCAAGCCCCAAATGCAGAGCCCGTGCTTTTTTGGCACGAACGGCAGTGGCAATAATCCGCATCAAAGGGTTCACCTTCAATCTGATAACGAATCGCGCCGCATAAGCAACCACCTTCCCGTAATGTGTTTTCAGACATTCACACCCCATCAAGCTTTATCAAGCTAAGCTGCATTTTGATAAGATAACATCACCCTTTACCGTCAGTGAGCTTTTGCGCAAGTGCTGTGGCATTACGTGCCGTGATGCCATAAATCGACAGTTGCGGGTTAGCGCCAAGGCTGGTCGGGAAGATAGACCCATCCATTACAGATAAATTCTCTAAATAGTGCGACTGACCATAACTGTTGACCATAGAAAGCTTTTCATCTTCGCCGAAGGGACAACCGCCCATCACGTGCGCCGATGCGACGATAGTGCGCAGTGGCGCGAGTGACATCTGCGCAATGCTCTCTTTGGCGTCTTTCCACGAGGATAAGTAAGGCATGCCATCGCTGATCGGCAACACTTTTAAGGCGCCCGCCGAGAATTGTAACTCCGCCATGCTGGCAAAAGCGCGTCTCGCGGCCCGCCAAAAGGCATCGGTCAGCGGATAATCTAAAGCAAAACCCTTATCCGTTAAGTGTACTTCACCGCCTTGACTGTCGGGATGATAGCCATCGCGGATCAAAGCGATAGTCACTTGCAACTGATTGAATTGTGACATTAACTCAGCATGACTTGTACCATATCCTAAGGTTTTAGAGGCAATTAAAATCGGATGCACCGGCGGCACTTCGAGTTTATAACCCAGCTCACCATCGGCGCCATTGTTCCACACAAATTCATCGGAATAGATAGATTGCGGCGCACCGCTATGGCCATTGATCGAATCGGCAAATACGCCGCCGGATAACAAAGTAGGATGTAAAAAGGTGCGTTTACCCAAAAGTTGGTGAGGATCGGGCACTTGCGAACGCATCAAAATCGTCGGTGTATGGATAGCACCCGCACTCAAAATATAATGTTTAGCCTTAAATAACAGCTCAACGTCAGTGGGTCGTAAATTCACATCCAGCGCCTGCGCCTTTAACGCAAACACTTGACCATTATGGTGCTCAATCTTAGTCACTTTAGCACGACTGATCAGCTGCGCGCCTTTCTCGAGTGCCGCGGGAATCGTAGTGACTAGCATAGATTGCTTCGCATTGACCGGACAACCCATGCCGCAATAGCCGGTATTCCAGCAACCCGCCACATTGCGTTTAATCACTGTGTATTCCCAGCCAAGATTGATACAACCTTGCTTCAGGGCGGCATTATTGCGATTAGGCTCATAATTCCATTCATGAATGTTGAGCCGTTGTTCCATTTGCTCAAACCAAGGATCTAAACTCTCGCGATTAAGCCCAGCAACCGATTTATGTTGCGCCCAAAAAGCTAACGCCTCGGTCGGAGTGCGGATTGAAGTGGTCCAGTTAACTGTGGTTGAGCCACCGACTGCGCGGCCTTGAAAAATTCCAATCGCCTTATCGGCGGTTTTCATCGCCGCAGCTTGTTGATACAAGTTGGGATAAGCGACCCGCTCTTCCATATTAAAATCACTGGAGGATTTTAGTGGTCCAGCCTCAATCATGATCACGCTCAGCCCTGCTTGGGTGAGGATTTCAGCCGCCACACCACCGCCAGCACCTGTGCCGACAATAATCACATCGGCTTCAAACTGCTGGTTTTCTTGCAATTGGCTCGCATCAGTGTGCAACCAACCAGAGTTTAAACCATTCACTATAGGATCTATGATTGCCAACTTGAGTGCTCCACTGTCGCGGGTAAGATGCTTATTATTCGGCGTTTAATTAGGTTAAAAATGGACTCGCTATTTGAACAGCTCAGGCTTGGCATAATGCAGGCGACTCCAGTGCTCAGGACAAGCGTAGTAACTTGCCATCACTAATTCCCGCAATCCGAGATAAGCCGTTTGTAACAAAGCAAAATAACTGTGGCGCCAGGTTTCTAACATATCAGTTAACTCGGCGGGAGAGCGCATCAATAGCGGCGTCATGCTCGAGGTGAGTACCAGTAAACCAAGACGATTTTCGAGCATATCGAGCAGCTCAAATAACTCGGTCTGCTGCTCATCGGGTAACACAGCAATCGACTGTTTGATGGCATCTAAAGTGCGGTTTTGTGCCGCCAACTTATGGATGGCCACATCAGGCAAGGCGCCGTCGAGCATCACAGGCAAAAGCACGCTAAACAACAAACGATAATCTTTGCCTTCGCTATCCTCGGGCAAACTAAACTCAGGAGAATAGAGATTAACCCCTAAGGCTAACGCCGCCGTACCGGCAAACGCGCCCATTATAAAGGTTCGTCGCTTCATCTCTATCTCCTAATTATCAACCTAAATGTCGGCCTAAATATCAGCATAAAAAACAATTGTGCTACAATGGCCGCGAGTTTATACCCAAGCGACCTCAAAATACGAATTTCAGCATTTTGAGTTGGTTTGGGTATAAATTAAACACACGTTTTAATTTTCAGCAATAGCCGATACCAAGATAAACATCTATGCCAAATTCCTTTATGCCACCTTGGTGGGCCAAGAGTCCCCATATACAAACGATTTTACCCGTATTAACTAAAGTGGCCAAACCAGCATTACAGCGGCAGCGCTTAGAGTTACCCGATGGCGATTTTATCGATTTAGATTGGCAGGATGTTCCACAGTCTGGCAAACCGATCGTGGTGATCATCCACGGCTTAGAAGGAAGTGCTCAATCCCATTATGCGCGGCGGATACTGCAAGCCTGTAAGGAACAGCAACTCGCTGCCGTCGTGCATCATCACAGAAGTTGTTCGGGTGAGGCCAATCGCCTCGCCCGCAGTTATCACAGTGGCGATACGGACGATTTACAGTTTAGTCTATCGACACTGAAAAGCGCGTATCCGCAATCGCCCTTATTAGCCGTAGGTTACAGTTTAGGCGGCAATGTGCTGACTAAGTATCAAGGCGAATATCAGGATGATAGTTTATTAGCCCGCGCTGTGGTTGTCTCTGCGCCGCTGCAATTGTCAGCCTGTGCTAAACGCTTGGAAAATGGCTTTTCAAAGGTGTATCAAAGTTATTTAATCAAACAGTTGCAACAGAAGATAAGCCATAAACTGAATGATCCCGACTTAGCCATCTCTATGCCGCTAAGCCAGTTGCAGGTCGACCGTTTAAATACCTTCTATGATTTTGACGATAAAGTCACAGCGCCATTACACGGCTTTGACGGCGTCGACGATTACTATACGCGTGCAAGTGGCTTACCCTTTGTCAGCCGTATAACTAAACCGACGCTTATCATACATGCCAAGGACGATCCCTTTATGACCGATGAAGTGATCCCCCAGCCAAACCAATTATCGGGTTATGTAGAATACGAACTGCATCCCTATGGCGGTCATGTTGGCTTTATCGAAGGCGGTACACCTTGGAAACCGCGCTTCTATCTTGAGCGACGGATTTTACACTTTTTACTCGGCGATCAAAGTGTTGACCCACTTAGCGTAGACCCCATCAACGGCGACAATATTCTCCAAGGAAGCACCGATGCTCATTCCCTATGAAACCCTGTTACAACTCCCGCAGGAAACGCTGGCCAATCTGATCCGCGAATATCTCTTCGGTCAAGTGGAGGATGGCAGCTTTGCCAGTCTCGATGAGCAGGAACTTGCTCAAGCTATAATCCAATGTCAACAAGCACTTAAGCAAGGTAAGCTGAAATTAGAGTACAGTGAAGACGATGAATCCTTCGCCATACGTTCAGCGGAACAAATAGCACAGCAGCAAGATTGACCAGTCCTACCTCTGTACCGTATAAATAGTACTCGCGTTTTTATCGCTTCCCCATAAGCGGCTCTTTTGGTTCCTAGCTAGGTAGAAAAAATGTCAGCAAAACATCCCATTATTGCAGTTACAGGCTCATCAGGCGCGGGAACCACCACCACCACGACCGCCTTTAGCCATATTTTTCGCCAACTCGGGATTAACGCCGCCTTTGTCGAAGGCGACAGTTTTCATCATTTTACCCGCGCCGAAATGGAAGTCATGATCCGCAAATCCCAAGCTGAAAACCGCAATCTTAGCTATTTTGGCCCAGAGGCTAATAACTTTGCTCGTTTAGAACAATGCTTTCGCGATTACAGCACCACAGGCCAAGGTGAAACCCGCAGCTATTTACACACCTTCGATGAGGCAGTGCCTTTTAACCAGATGCCCGGCACTTTTACCCAATGGCGACCACTACCTGAAAATACCGATATGCTCTACTACGAAGGCTTACATGGCGGCGTAGTTACTGGTGATGCCAATGTCGCCCAGCATGTGGACTTGTTGATCGGCATGGTGCCCATAGTCAACTTAGAGTGGATCCAAAAAATTATCCGCGATACTTCGGAACGTGGCCACAGCCGTGAAAAAGTCATGGGCTCGATTGTGCGCAGTATGGACGACTATATTAAGCACATGACGCCGCAGTTCTCCCGCACTCACATTAACTTTCAACGAGTACCGACGGTCGATACCTCTAACCCATTTAGTGCCAAAGATATTCCGAGCTTAGATGAGAGCTTTGTGGTGATCCGCTTCCGCGGTATCAATAATGTCGACTTCCCCTATTACCTCAATATGATCCAAGGTTCATTTATGTCACGGGTCAACACACTCGTCGTCCCAGGCGGCAAAATGTCGCTGGCGATGGAGCTGATCCTTACGCCTTTGATTAAAGATTTGATGGAAAAACGTCAGCAACTTAATACCCCAGAAGCGAACTGAAACCTTGAGAATTTGTGGGCAATTTTGACTAAAGGCTAAGGAAATAAAGTCTTTTTTTTGCAATGGATTAAGTTTTATTTAAGCCACTAGCGCTAATCTTGTCGGCATCGGGATTTCAGGCGAAAGAACGATAGTTGGCATACTCTTGGGAGTTAATTCCCCCATCTTGATCTGTTGATTTCCTTGAGTATGTCAGCAACCTTTTAACGTAACTTTAAGTCTTCAGAGTTAATTCCACATCCATACTTGATCTGTTGATTTCCTTGAGTATGTCAGCAACCTTTTATGAAGAATGAATTCCACATCTATGCTTGATCTGTTGATTCCCTCGAATATGTCAGCAACCTTTTATGAAGAATGAATTCCACATCTATGCTTGATCTGTTGATTCCCTCGAATATGTCAGCAACCTTTTATGAAGAATGAATTCCACATCTATGCTTGATCTGTTGATTCCCTCGAATATGTCAGCAACCTTTTTAACGAAACTATATAAGTTAATTCCGCATCCATGCTTGATCTCTTGATTCCCTTGAGTATGTCAGCAACCTTATATGAAGAATGAATTCCACATCTATGCTTGATCTGTTGATTCCCTCGAATATGTCAGCAACCTTAGCTTAAACTCTAAATCTTCAGAGTTAATTCCACATTCATACTTGCTCTGTCGATTTCCTTGAGTATGTCAACAACCTCTCAGAAAATAGGTTCTAGGCTTTAGATTCTAGGAAAACAGAACGTTCGTAAACTCACAGAACGCTGCGCTCACCGTAAGAGCAAAGTCCGTTGCATAAATCGTAAGTCAAAAAGTGACGTTCTGTAGCAGTTTGCTGCGTGCCGTTATCCGTAGCCGCAACGCGGCGTTCTAGCAGCTGCAAAGCAACGCCCTAGATTCTAGCAGCAGCGTTTTTTGCTGCGCCCTAGCAGGCCAAAGACCGCCCTAGATTTTTATACATCACCATACACTCTAAGGCTATTCCTCTGGGCGAACAGTAGATAGATTCCTCCTCTAAGCCTTCACCACCAAAACCACAGTGGCGATAGAAATCCAACGCATTTAAAGTTGATTCTAATCTGAGTTGGGCTATCCCCTGATTAAAAGCCATGGTTTCAATAAATTGCAGCAGCACTTTACCGACACCTAGCCCCATAGCATCGGGGGAAACAAACAAGGCTTCTAACTGGGCATAGGGTTCATCCAACATGGCAGTGCCGACCACAGTCTTAAGCTGCGACTCGTCAGAGGACAACTCTGCCACATAAAAATGTGCATCGACGATACGACTAAATTGCTCGGTCAGTTCGCCCTCGGTCCAAATCACCAGATCGCCCGCATCATAAAATCCGGCGCAGCCTTTATTGATCGCTGCATTGCGGATATCCCAGCAGGCCTGAGCATCCGCTTTAGTTGCTTTTCGTATAGTTATCATCATGTTTCCTGAATAAAAATGCTCAGCCATAACATGCCATGAAGCCACTGAAACGCCAAGTAAACGAGTGTTCTCATCTTTCAACCAATAAAAAACCGCCCGTAGGCGGTTTAATCAAAGCTACGGAACCTTAATGGCTCTTAGCTAACATATCTGATTTAGTCTTAGCGCTAGGCTTAGCCTTTAATCAATTCACTAATAGTCAATACGCCGTGGGTCGTTGCACCCGCGCCCCACATGGCAGAAGCTGAATCTTCAAAAGCGCCAGCTAAATCAACGTGTAACCATTTAGCTTCTGGTGAAACAAAGCGCCATAGGAAACCAGCCGCATTAGAAGCCCCACCTGCACCACCGCCTTTCATTGCGCGGCTGTTGGCTGTGTCAGCATAGGCAGATGGACACATTTCTTTGTGCCAAGGATCCAGCGGCAGCGGCCATACGCGCTCGGCAACGCTAGTGGCTTTTTGCTGGGCCAGTTGCAACACATCCGCCTGTGGCGAGAAAATCGCGTTGTAGTTAGAACCCACCGCCATCACAGCGGCGCCTGTAAGGGTCGCTGCATCGATAATAAAAGGTGCGCCTGTAGCAGAAGCGGCTTGTAGGCCATCGGCCAACACTAAGCGCCCTTCCGCATCTGTGTTCACCACTTCAACTGTTACACCATTTTTGTAGGTCAGAATATCACCTAACTTATAGGCGCGGCCGCTGATCAAGTTTTCAGCACAACATAAGAAGAGTTTAACGCGTTTGTTGAGGCCAGATTTGATCGCTAAACCGAGCGCTGCAGTCACAGTCGCCGCCCCGCCCATGTCGCATTTCATGCCTAACATGCCTTCAGAGGCTTTAATGCTGTAACCGCCAGAATCAAAAGTAATCCCTTTACCCACAAGCGCCACAGACACGGGTGCATCGGCGGCTAATGGGTTGAAGTCTAACTCTAACATTGCTGGTGGACGCTCACTGCCACGACCAACGGCATGGATACCAATCCACTGTTCTTCAAGCAGCGCTTCGCCTTCGATAATCCGATAACTTACCTTGTCGCCACCAACGTCAGCCAACCATTTTGCCGCTTGTTGGGCAAGCTTCACTGGCGACAGGTTTTCAGGCGTATCGTTGATCAGTTGACGGGCAAAAGTCGCCACATCGAGTCGATGTTGCAATTCTGCTTGCACAGACTCATCACCACACCAATGGATTTGATAGCCTGGTTTTGCCGTCGCGAAACCTTGGGCAAATACCCATTGGCTATTGAGATCCCAAAACTGCCCAGCTAATTCCACACAGCTAATGCCTTGACTGCGCAGTTTACGGGCCGCCATTTGAATTTGACGCAGCTCATCGCCACCCGCTAAATGAATTTGCGCACCGTCGGCAGTATAAGTCACATCAGCCTTGCCCCAGTGCGCGGCGGGTGCTTCTTTGGTTAATTGCACTTTCATCAATTCAGTTACTTTTAGTTCACTCATTAGGGATCCTTATTTTTCGATTCGTTTTAGAATAATCAATCAGAACAATCAATCAGCAATCAGAACAAACTTTATGGCGGCAGTTTACTGCTAGCAGACGATGACGCAAAGCGATTGGCTGAAGTTACTCAGGTAAAATCTGTAAACATTTGCGAAATTTGCTAGGCTTTGCGACCTAGAACAGCCGAGATAGGTCTACCGATGGAATTTACTCCGCCACTACAACAGGGCATTTTATTGCGCCGCTATAAGCGTTTTCTGGCCGATGTGCAGCTAAGCGATGGCAGTGAGATCACCCTACATTGCCCCAATACCGGCTCTATGCGTAATTGCCTGTATCCCGGTGAAACCGTATGGTTTTCTACCTCTGATAACCCTAAACGTAAGTACGCCCATACATGGGAACTGATGACCACGCCAGATGCTGGCTTAATCGGGATCCACTCGGGTCAGGCGAACACCTTAGCCGAAGAAGCCATCAATAAAGGTATCATCAAGGAACTCACGGGTTATGATAGCCTCAGCCGTGAAGTCAAATACGGTGATGAAAATAGTCGCATCGATATCCTGCTACAGGGTGCTCAAAAACCCGCCTGTTATATAGAAGTCAAAAGTTGTACTTTGCTCGAAGATGGCCAAGGTTATTTTCCCGATGCTGTGAGCCTACGCGGTCAAAAACATTTACGTGAATTGATGCACATGGTGAGTCAAGGCCATCGAGCCGTATTGCTATTTGTGGTGCAGCATAGTGAAATATTCAGTGTTGCCCCCGCAGCACATATCGACCCTGAATATGCTAAGTTACTGAAAATGGCTGTGTTAGCCGGCGTTGAAGTGCTAGCCTATCGCTGTAAAATCTCCCCGACTGAGATTCACCTAGCCCAAGCCTGCGATGTACGAGTATGATGTTAAGGCTGAGTTAAATTTGATTTCATTTGAATTAGCGAACATAGTCAAAAAATTCAATCAAAGCAGAATGAAAAGTTTGCCTCGATGTGAAGATTCTGCTATAGATAGCGGCCGTTCTTAAGGACGCCCTACAAACGCAAATGATTACAGGAGATGCGTTATGCCTGAAGGCACCAAAAAACTTGGCGTACTCGCTATCGCAGGTGTAAATCCTTACCAGGAAAAGCCGGGTGAGGAGTATATGAACGCTAAGCAACTGGGTCACTTCAAGACAATTCTTGAAGCTTGGCGCAATCAGTTGCGTGAAGAGGTCGACCGTACTCTTAGCCACATGCAGGACGAAGCCGCAAACTTTCCCGATCCTGTTGACCGTGCAGCACAAGAAGAAGAGTTCAGCCTCGAACTTCGTGCTCGCGATAGAGAACGTAAGCTGATCAAAAAAATCGAAAAAACACTGCAAAAAATTGAAGAAGACGATTTCGGCTTCTGTGATTCTTGCGGTATCGAAATCGGCATCCGCCGTCTCGAAGCGCGTCCAACAGCCGATCAATGCATCGACTGTAAAACGCTTGCAGAGATCAAAGAGAAACAAATGGCTGGTTAATCAAGCATACTGGGCGGGGATTTCCCCGCCTATTTGTTTCTAGCAACTCGTAAACTCGACGAGCTTAAGCCAAGCTCACTCCAATTTACCCCGATTCGCTTTTCTCTTAGCATCCCTCTAAAATACATCCACTTTTACCGTCGCGACTTTAAAACGCCATCTAGTTGTTATGTCAAAGCTATTACATTCCGATTTATCCAGCCAGCCCTATGTCGGCCGCTTTGCGCCTTCGCCTTCGGGTGCCTTGCACTTTGGCTCGCTTATCGCCGCCCTAGGCAGCTATCTGCGCGCCCGCTCGCAACAGGGTAAATGGCTAATTCGCATCGAAGATATAGATCCACCGCGGGAAGTCAAAGGCGCCGCCGATGATATCTTACGCACCTTAGAAGCCTATGGGTTTGAGTGGGATGATGTGCCTCTGTATCAAAGCCAACGCACAGCGGCTTATCAAGCACAAATTGACTCGCTGCTCGCCCAAGATAAAGCCTATTTCTGCCAATGTAGTCGCAAGCAAATTCAAGCCATGGGCGGCGTCTACGATGGCCGCTGCCACCGATTGCCACAAACCCAGTCTGCAAATCTTGTTAGGTCGGGTGCGGTGCGAATCGTCAACACGGCGCAAGTGCAAGAATTTGATGACAATCTAATGGGCCATATTTGCGTTGATAGCCATTTTGCCGCAGAGGATTTCATCATCAAACGCAGCGATGGCCTGTACGCCTATCAATTGGCCGTGGTGCTCGACGATGCCTATCAAGGCATCACCGAAGTGGTTCGAGGCTGCGACTTAATCGAGGCCAGTTGTCGCCAACTGAGTTTGTATCAAAGCTTTGGTTTAGCCGCACCGCAATGGCTGCACTTGCCACTCGCCTGCATAAGTAAAGGCTTTAAGCTCTCAAAACAGAATCATGCACAGGCAATTGATACACTTAATCCACAGGCGAGCCTCAATGCGGCACTGGCATTTTTAGGCCAACAACCCGTTGAGACCCATGGTTCTGTGGCGCAAATGCTCGCTCAAGCCGTGGATCAGTTTCAATTATCCACTATACCGCAACAATCTGAGATACTGATCGAGCCCTGATATACTCATTAGGCCGCATTTGGTATATGATAGCCGCCAGATTTTTAATCAAATAACAGATCATATTTCGAGGTGTCCCATTTTTCGCCGTATCAGCCAATTCTGCAAACAGCTATTTGAAGACGCGCCTAAAACGACCGCTCCGACTCCAGCTCAGATTGAACCAACAACACCTGAACAAAGTTCCGGTGCTTTGAGTTTAGAGTTAGTACCAAGAGATGCCCATACCATCTCGCGCAAACAAATCAGCGAGAATGCCCTTAAGGTATTATACAGACTGAATAAATCTGGCTTTAAAGCCTATTTAGTCGGCGGCGGTGTACGCGATTTACTCTTAGGGATTGAACCGAAAGATTTCGACATAGTGACCAATGCAACACCGGAAGAAATCAAAAAATTATTCCGTAATTGCCGTGTTGTCGGTCGCCGTTTCCGCTTAGCGCACATTGTTTTCGGTCGCGATGTGATTGAAGTCGCCACCTTCCGTGGTCACCATGGCGAAAGCAATGAGAAAGTCTCGAAAGCCAATGCCGAAGGGCGTTTGCTGCGCGATAACGTCTATGGCGAAATCGATGAAGATGCCGAGCGCCGCGACTTTACCGTCAATGCCCTCTATTACGATATCAGCGATTACTCGATTCGCAGCTATGGCGGCGGTATGGCCGATCTCAAAGCGGGCACACTGAGACTCATTGGCGATCCAGAAACACGTTACCGTGAAGATCCGGTGCGTATGTTAAGAGCAGTGCGTTTCGCCACTAAACTCAACATGGGTATCGAAACCGTCACAGCCGCGCCGATTAAACAATTAGCGCCGCTGCTAAAAGATATTCCGGCAGCACGTATGTACGAAGAAGTGTTAAAACTCTTCTTTGCAGGTAAAGCCTTAGCCAACTTCGAACTGATGCAAGAATACAAGCTATTCGCACCGCTGTTTCCGCAAGTGGCCGCTCTGCTAAAAGATGATCCTAAAGGTACGACCATGAAAATGGTGCAAGCCATCATGAAGAGCACAGATCAAAGAGTTAACGAAGATAAGCCGGTCACACCTTCATTCTTCTATGCTGCGCTTCTCTGGTATCCACTGCGTCAACGCGCCGAAGATATCGCGGTTGAAAGTGGCCTGACGTTATACGATGCCTTCTTTGCCGCCATGGGCGATGTGATGGAGCAGCAATGCCAAACCATTAGCATTCCGCGCCGTTTTAGTACGCCAGCAAAAGACATTTGGCAGTTACAGTTACGCTTTGATCGTAGCCAAGGCACCCGTGCCTTTAAACTAATGGAGCATCCTAAGTTTAGAGCCGCATACGATTTACTCTTACTCAGGGGCGAAGTCGAAGCGGGTAATGTCGCTAAAAGTGCCGCTTGGTGGCAACAATTTGTCGAAGCCGATGAAACAGAACGTTTAGCCATAGCGCGTAGCGGCAGTAAATCGCCAAACCGCAACCGTAATGCCACCCAACGTCGTCGCCGTCCTCGCGCGCCGAATGCCGATGGTTCAGCGCCGACGAGCGCACCTAAAGCGAGTGGCACACCTAAAGTTAAAACGGCTGAATAATGCCACGCGTCTACGTCGCATTAGGCGCAAATCTTGAAAATCCCAAGGCGCAATTGGACAATGCCGTGACGGCATTGTCCGCCTTAGCCTTAGGCAATAGTCTCGTCGTTTCTCCCTATTACCATTCGACGCCCATGGGCGATGTCGTGCAACCCGATTATGTTAATGCGGTAGCGAGTTTCGATACTGATCTCATGCCATTAGCCTTACTCGATGCACTGCAGCATATTGAAAACACCCAAGGACGAATCCGC
This sequence comes from Shewanella sp. S23-S33, assembly GCF_043359565.1. Classification (NCBI taxonomy): domain Bacteria; kingdom Pseudomonadati; phylum Pseudomonadota; class Gammaproteobacteria; order Alteromonadales; family Shewanellaceae; genus Shewanella; species Shewanella sp. S23-S33. The sequence goes on from NZ_JBHFFD010000012.1 coordinate 132,430, forward strand.
CTAGAACGTTGGGGGCCTAGAACCTTAGATCTCGATTTACTCTTGTATGGTAATGAGAACATTGACATTCCTAGACTCAAAGTGCCCCACTACGGCATGAAAACGCGCAGCTTTGTACTCGTGCCTTTAGCCTCAATTGCACCGGATCTGATTCTGCCGTGCAACACTGCCATCGACAGTCTTATCGATACAAAAATGTTGGCCGAGTTACAACAACTGGGCATTGATCATTGAAGTCCGTCCTCAGTTAGCTTATAACACCACTTCTATTTGGTTTGAAGATCATCCATATGTCTAAAATTACTAGCTCAACCCTGTTGAAATACAAACAGGAAGGTAGAAAATTCACGGCACTGACAGCCTATGATGCCAGTTTTGCCAGCGCGTTCGATAGCGAAGGTGTCGATGTGCTGCTGGTCGGCGATTCTTTGGGAATGGTTCTCCAAGGCCATGACGATACCCTGCCAGTCACTACTGCAGAAATCGCTTACCATACTCGCTGTGTTCGTCGCGGTATCGAACGTGCCCTGCTGATCGCCGATATGCCCTTTATGAGTTACGCCACACCAGAACAAGCCATGGTCAACGCCACTGAGTTAATGCAAGCTGGCGCGAACATGGTCAAAGTCGAAGGCGGACACTGGTTACTCGAAACAGTCACTAAGCTCACCGAACGCGGTATTCCTGTATGTGCCCACTTAGGCTTAACACCTCAGTCGGTTCATGTGTTTGGTGGTTTTAAAGTGCAAGGCCGCGATGCCGAAAATGCCCAGCGCATCCTTGACGAAGCTAAGGCTTTAGAAGCCGCGGGTGCTCAACTACTCGTAGTGGAATGTATCCCTGCGCCTCTCGCTTCGGCGATCACTCAAGCCTTAACGATTCCTGTCATTGGAATTGGCGCAGGCGCAGCGACCGACGGTCAAATCTTGGTGATGCATGATGTGTTAGGTATTTCAAGTGGTTATATTCCACGTTTCTCAAAAAACTACCTAAAACAAACCGGTGAAATTCGTTCTGCGGTACGTGCTTATATCGACGAAGTTGCCCAAGGAACCTTTCCTGGCGAAGAACACACTTTTAACAAATAACAGATTTATGCAAGGTAAGGTTCAATGATCACTAGCGCCCATATTGATGATATTCGCACTCAAGTGCGTGCATGGCGTGCCAAGGGCGAAACTGTCGCCTTTGTGCCGACCATGGGCAATCTCCATCGGGGACACATCACCTTAGTGAAGGAAGCGGCTAAACGTTGTGATCATGTGGTGGTATCGATTTTCGTCAATCCAATGCAGTTTGGCCAGAATGAAGATCTCGATGCCTACCCACGCACACTCGCCGCCGACAGTGAAGCCCTCACGGCTGCTGGCGCTGAGTTGCTGTTTACCCCAACGCCAGCCGTGATGTATCCCAAGGGCTTAGCGCAACAAACCTATGTTGAAGTGCCAGGTATTTCAGATCTGCTCTGCGGCGCTAGCCGTCCGGGGCATTTTCGTGGCGTTGCGACTATCGTCTGTAAACTATTCAACATAGTACAGCCCGATGTGGCACTCTTTGGCAATAAAGACTATCAACAGCTATTAGTCATTGAAACTATGGTTGAAGACTTGTCATTACCGATTGAGATTATCGGTGTTGATACCATACGTGAGGACTCAGGTTTAGCCATGAGTTCGCGCAATGGTTATCTCACCGCCGCAGAAAAAGCCGCGGCACCAGCGTTAAAACAGGCAATAGATGCTATGGCTGCAGGGATCAAACAAGGTCAGAGTGTTGATGCTGTCACCGAGCAAGCGAAAATCAGTTTAGTGGCGGCGGGCTTTACGCCGGATTATCTGGAAATTCGTCATGCCCACACGCTTGAGAAAGCGCAGAGCCAAGACCAAACCTTAGTCATTTTGGCCGCCGCCTATATAGGTAAAGCGCGACTTATCGACAACTTAAGGTTCGATCGCTAATCTCTTAAGCGTTATCAATAAATAAAAAGGAGCAGTCGCTCCTTTTTATTTACCCAATGACCGACCAGAAGCTATTTTCTTCTTTAGAATCAATCCAAGCGCCAAAAATTTGAAGCGTCAAAAAACTGGTTTTATCCCTAAATTTACGCCATAGTATGATGCAGATGTTAATTTAAGGTAAATGATTAGCGGCAGACATTGACGAGTGAATTTGACCTTCTAATGATGCATGGCTAATCCTTTAATTTATTGGGCTTAACAGCCGGTTAAGCCTAATAAAAAACGGTTATAAAGGCATAATAATGTAAACGTCATAATCATTATTTATCATGCTTAATCAAACAATTAAATCATAATAGCTATGCAAGTGTACAAAGGATTTGTGGCCTCATGGCAAGACTGATACTCACCCTAATTTGTGTTATTTTGCCCACTGCAATACAGGCAAATACCATTTATAAATGCCGTAAAGATGACAAAATTGTCTTTAGCCAAACCGCTTGTCCGCAGGAATTTAGCCAACATAAAATCGAATACCAGTTAGGGATAACGACTGAAGTAGACTCTGATAAAAGAGACATTCCTGTCGATCCCTTACACACTCTACTGAATAGTCGAACCATTTCTAAAGAAAAATTATTGCAGTTACTCGACGGCGAGATATATCGTCTTAAGCAGGAGAATAGCTATTTTGAAATTCTGCGCGCCAGTGAATTGCAGAAATTAGAACGTAAACGTTATTGGCAAAATAAAGAGAAAACCGATCCTGAATACATTAACGAAATGGACGATATCAATACTCGCTTCAATGCGTTAACTGTGAGTAATAACAGTGCGATGCAACAACTGAAAGACCGTAAAAGCCAAATCAGTACCGAAGCATTCCATGAAGAGTTAAAAGAACCAGAAAAGCACTGATCTCGCATAAAACAGTAGTATTAATCTTCTCTCTACCCCATTAAGGAATTCAATCATAATAATGGTTAATTTTCCGCTCACAGTAATGTCCCTTTGTTTAACCTAGGATTCATTACCGCAAGGACAAGAAGCCTGTTGTTGCACACAGGGTAAATGACATAGGTTGCTACAGTTAATTAAACTCCTCAGCAGTTTCTCGCTGGCACAAACGCGTACTTTTTTATCAAGAAAATGCAAACGCGATAGTCGATGTATTTCCCTTCACTTGTTATTGCATTGTTTAAAAAACAAATACTCTCTTCACAACAGATACGACTTAACTACTAGGACAACTAGGCTAGACCCCTTAAATAAAAACACGTCAATAAAAATATAAAATCTATTTAATCAATACGATATAAATACAACCATCATTTACCTTCCGTTAATCCTTTCTAGAATAAATACCCGTTTGGCCAATTGCGACATATTAACGGGACTCGTATCTTCAGGTCTGAATTTGGGGTGCAAGTTGCTTTAAGCAGCCCAAGATATTTGATGCAAGGAGTCACCCGTGCCAAATACCTCTATACGCTTTTTGGTGCCGCTGATCTTGCTCTGTAGTTGTATGACTTCAGCACAAGAGCTGAATGTCAACGAGTTACCCGTAACCCTTCAGGCATTACTGGAACGTTCCGGTCGCGATAACCTTATCGAGCTGGTTCAACAAGGCACTGCCAACCAAGGATTACTGTTCCAGTCAGGCAGCGATAACAAGGCCGATGTAACACAAGTGGGCAATGATAACGATGCGCTAATCACACAGATTGGTTCAAACAATGAAGTCCAACTACTGCAAGTCGGCAGTCAAAATACGGCTTCAGTGACACAAATTGGCAATGACAATCTCGTGCAACTGAACCAACTAGGAAGCGGCAATTTTTCGATTCAACAGATTGCGGACGGTGCTGCAATCTCAATAACTCAATATTAAACAGGGAGCGTCACATGAAATCACAAGCTAAAAAATCACTTATTGCTTTGGCCATTGCAACAGGTTTAAGCGGTCAAGCTTTTGCTGCCAGTACAGTGAGCGAAATTAGCGTAGTACAGTCAGGCCAAGCCCAAGACACTTTAGTCTCACAAACGGGTGGCCTTAACGCCGCTGCGGTTGTACAAACAGGTAGAGATCAAACCGCAACCGTCATCCAAGACGGTGTGTGGCATGAAGCGGCTATTAATTCAACGGGTGTTGATAACAAGGTCCAAATAACGCAACAAGTTGACTGGCATGTGGCAAGTGCAAATGTTGTAGGTAACAACAACAATGTAAATGTGTCGCAAGATGGTTTCTTTAACCAAAGCAGTAGCGATGTTACTGGCAACGATAACACGGTATTCGTTAACCAATTAGGCGAAGTCAACGAAAGCCAAGTTGAAATCACTGGCGCTGAAAACAGCGTGTTTGTTGAGCAAGAAGGCGACGCAAACTTTGCAGTTTTTCGCGTTGAAGGCAGCAACAACGACGGTAAAATCACACAAATCGGTGACAACAACCAAGCAGGTTTAATCGCTCTCGACTTAACCGCTAACGTGGGTAACAACAACGACGTTTCTGTTAATCAAGCGGGTAACAATAACTTTGGCGCAGCGAAAGGTATTGCAGGTAATGACAACACAGTAGACATGGTCCAAAAAGGTGATAACCATGTGGGCTTCGTTTACGCACTGGCCGGCAGCGATAACGATATTTCAATGGATCAAAAAGGTAACGGCAACACGGCTTACCTTGCGATGACTACGGGTGATGACAACAGTGTCGATATTACCCAAAATGGCAGCGGCAACACTATCGGTGATACTTTAGTGGCAGATATCCAAGGTGATGATAACGATATTACTATCACTCAAAAAGGCGATGTCAACGGTGCAGAGTTCCAAGTATGGGGCGATAGCAACGACGTTGACTTGAAACAAAAAGGCGATGCTAACTTCGCAACCTTTGGTGCATACGGTGCAGATAATGACTTCGATTTATCTTCTAAAGGCAATAACAACGAAATCGTTGCCTTCGCTGAAGGTGAAGATAACAGCATTGAAGTCAGCCAAGAAGGCGATGAGAACTTTGCTTATGTAGATGCCGTGGGTAGCGATAACGAAGTTGATGTTGAGCAAGATGGTGCTGAGAACGAAACATTGATTTCTGTTGCTGGCAACAACAATGCCGATGTCAGCGCACTTCAAAGTGGCGATCTTAACGTTATTGACCTGATTATTGAAGGTGATGAAAACACCGCGCAAATTACTCAATCAGGTAACGGTAACTGGGTAGGCGGCGATAACGACACTTCATTTGCATCAAATTCATTTGGCGTTAGCGGTGACAATAACAGCCTGTCAATCACTCAAACGGGTAATGACAACTTAGTGTTAGGTTCTCAAGCAGGCACTAACAACAGCATCAACGTGAACCAATCAGGCAATATGAACGTTGCCACTGTAGTGCAATACTAGTCAATACTGTTAAACCACCACAGCTAAACTCTTTGGTGGTGGTTTATAAAAAGGGTGTTAAACAAAAAGCGGGAATGTTTAAATAAACATTCCCGCTTTTCTATGTTGATATGCTAGTAATCATTAACATTAACCACTCACAGCGAAAAGCTAACGGCCAATATCTTTAACTGACTAACTGCACAGCTCAAAGTGAGTTTGATAGGTTTGCGCCCAACGTAAAAGCTCAACCCGATTACGAGACTGTGTCTTGCGGAAAATAGAAGAAATATGCGCCTTCACTGTATGTTCGCTGATACATAACCTATGAGCGATTTCTTTATTTCTCGCACCACTCGATACGAATTGAATGATAGTGCGTTCACGGGATGTCAGCATCTGCAGCATAGCCACAGTATCAGAGGGCATTTCATTATTACCTTCTAACTTTTGTACGACACGGCGGAACATTTTGCTTAGCAAAGTTCTATCGTACCAAAGTTCCTCTGCCACCATTTTACGTAAACCCGTTAACATCAGATCCATACGTTGATCGGCAAATAAAATGCCTCGAATGCCGAGTAACATTGCAGATTCTTGGTCTAAGGAGTCACGCTCAACTTGATACAGCGCCACAGGAAAATGTGACACTAATCGCGAAGCTAACAGAGGTATCCCTTTGTTATCTAATGCTGAACCTTTTTGGGTGATCAGATAAAAACTACGGCGACTCTTGTCTAAATCCAGTTCAGCCGCATGCTTTACTATACGCGTTTTCAAACCTATGGATTCAGCGAGTAACGCTAAATGACATGGCGCGGCCATTTGGTGTAAAAAAACCAATTCATTAATTGTGCTCAATGACTCTCCTCCCTGAAAAGTATTCTCTATTGCAAAATGGTATGTTTGACTCGTCTTTTTAGTTAGATTTTTCAACATTCCATTAACCTAGTTAATTCTGACTAGTTAACGATTGAAAAACATCACCCAAATGTACTATTCCCTGTTTAATGCTAGTAGGTTCGACTAACTCACCACAATAAAATGGAATAACAGTCAAAAATACCGTTTTACTTGGCCAACGCCCAGCACCTAATACTTTCCAACTATGACGTTATCAACCCAAAGTTGCAACACAAAGAAAACACAATAACAACACTAAAGTATGACAACTCAATGTCATCACACTCACACCATATATTTCAGGGAAGAAAGTCTTACAACTCGAACAGAGAGCATCACCCACTTTTAGCCGCTAAATCCTCTGCTTGAGTCTCGCGATTTGTTTATCTTGAAAACGAGACAGTAAAGCTAACGCGACAATTGCACCAATGAGGGCAAGAAACATGTCAGATTGGGTATCCCATACATAGCCTTGAGTCCCTAAAAAGGCTTCAGCCCCTTCGCCAGTTGCCACGGCAACCCACCATTCGATCAGTTCATAAAACGCCGAAAAAGCGAGTACAAAACAAGTGGCAAGAAACGCACACCAAGCCCCAGGTTTAACAGCTTGATTACGCAACATAATTTCACGGGCGAGCATGGCTGGGATAAAACCTTGCGCAAAATGACCCACTTTATCGTAATTATTACGTTCTGAACCCATCCAATCGGCAATCGTGTCGAATAACGGCACTTCAGCGTAAGTATAATGAGCGCCTACAAACAACACACAGCAGTGTATTAAGACGAGAAAATACACTAAAGGTGTCAGTGGAAAACGTTTGCGAGTAAAGAATAAAATCGGTACAGCAATCAATGCAGGCAAGGCTTCGAGCCACCACGTGAAAGGATCTGCGGGTTTTATCGCCGACCACACCAAAACTGAGAGGTAAATACCGCACCATGCGATTTTGTTATTCAATGTTTCTTCCTCTTATGCGATATTGTTCTAAATTTAGAATATTAACTTTAGCCATCTAGCCCTCCACACTGAGCAAAAAAAGTGCTACTTTGGTGGGTGAAGGTTGTGAGCATATCATAAGAAACATTTCTATTAATTAGAGGGTACCCATATCATGGCGAAACATTCGCTGGACAAGGATAAGATCAAGATCCTGCTGTTGGAAGGCGTCCACCAATCTGCGGTCGATGTATTTGAACGTGCGGGATACACCAATATCGAATACCACAAAGCTTCCTTAAGCGATGAAGCCTTACTTGAGTCCATTAAAGATGCGCATTTTGTGGGACTTCGTTCGCGTACCCAATTAACTGCTGAGGTGCTGAAACGTGCCGAGAAGTTAATCGCGATAGGATGTTTCTGTATTGGAACCAACCAAGTCGACCTTGCCACCGCCGAATCCCTTGGTATCCCAGTATTTAACGCTCCCTTCTCAAACACTCGCAGTGTTGCAGAACTCGTGATTGGCGAAATCATTATGTTGATGCGGGGTATCCCTGAACGCAACGCTATCGCTCACCGTGGCGGCTGGATGAAAACCGCAGCGGGCAGCTATGAAGTGCGTGGTAAAACCTTAGGTGTGATTGGTTACGGCCATATTGGTACTCAGCTTGGCATTCTAGCGGAAACCTTAGGTATGCGCGTCGTGTTCTTCGATATCGAAGACAAACTGCCACTAGGTAACGCACAACAAGTCCATTCGTTGGAACTCCTATTAGCACAAGCTGATGTAGTAAGCTTACATGTCCCTGAAACTCCACAAACAAAAGACATGATAGGCGCTGCCGAGTTTGCAGCAATGAAAAAGGGCAGCATCTTTATCAACGCATCACGCGGTACTGTAGTCGATATTGAAGCTTTAACCGTTGCGTTAAAAGAACGTCACCTCGCAGGTGCCGCAATCGATGTGTTCCCCGTTGAACCACAATCGAATGACGATGAATTTATCAGTCCTCTACGCGGTTTAGACAATGTTCTACTCACGCCGCACGTCGGCGGTAGCACGGCCGAAGCCCAAGAAAACATTGGTATCGAAGTCGCGGGTAAGCTCGCTAAATACTCAGACAACGGCTCAACCGTTTCTGCGGTTAACTTCCCTGAAGTGTCATTACCAACGCATAAAGGCACCTCACGCTTGCTGCATATTCACCAAAACCGTCCGGGCGTGTTGATCAAGATCAACCAAGCCTTCTCGGAAAAAGGCATCAACATCGCCGCCCAATATTTGCAGACCACTGCAGAAATTGGTTATGTCGTGATGGAAGTCGACACAACTCAAGCGGAAGAAGCCTTAGTTGAACTCAAAGCCATTGAAGGTACATTACGTACCCGCGTGCTGTTTTAAACTTTAAACTCCACTCGCTTTAAGCCTATCGACTAAAGCACACATAATAAGGCGCACAGATCATTCACAGATATGTGCGCCTTATGCTTTTGAGCCAACTGGAATTCCGTTACAATCTAGCCTCTCACATCGTCTTCATTTTCAGGATCTCGCTATGACTATTTCAGTTTCTACGCCCCATTGGGATCTGGACGCTACCTTGCCTCCACTTATGCTTGCCAACTTATCTCATTTGGGCCTCATCAAAGTCGTTGGAGAACAAGGCCGCAGTTTTATCCATGGCCAAGTGACCACAGATATCAGCTCATTGGCCACGGATCAATGGCGCTGGGGCGCGCATTGCGATCCTAAAGGTAAAATGCTGGCCAGTTTCAGAACCTTTGCCATTCAAGAGGCACTCTTTATGTTGATGCCAAAGGATGCCATCGAAATCGATTTACCCCAGTTACAAAAATATGCCGTGTTTAGTAAAGCCACCTTAAGCAATGCATCCGCTGAGTGGACTCTGCTCGGGGTTGCCGGTGAACAGGCAAGCCAATTCGTAAACAAACATTTTGGCGACATTCAGCAAGAGCTCACACTCATTGAAAATGGTGCGATTTTAAAAGACGCTGAACGTTTTATTTTAGTATTAACACCAGATGCCGCAGCAGCTTTAGTTGCGCAATCGGAAGTGAGTGTATTTGACGCAAATGCATGGCAAGCGTTAGAGATTGCAGCAGGTTACCCCAACCTTGCCGCCAGCCATGCCAGCCAGTACGTACCGCAGATGTGTAATCTACAAGCGGTTAACGGTATCAGCTTCAATAAGGGCTGTTACATGGGGCAAGAAACCATAGCACGCATGAAATATCGCGGTGGTAATAAACGCGCCCTGTATATTTTGCGCGGTCACACTAGTCTTCAAATCACCCTAGCATCAGGCCTCGAAATCGCAATGGAAGACAGTTTTCGCCGTGGCGGTCAAATCATTGAGTTTGTACAGCGTGGCAATCAAGTCTTGTTAACCGCCGTACTTCCTAATGACACGCCTAATGATACTCAGCTGCGTTTTGCCGACGATGAACAATCACATTTAACGATCCAAGCCCTGCCCTACTCATTAGATGAAGCGTAATACTTTGATTTAATATGATTAGTATAAAATATTGAAGCAGAATAAAGGCGCCAATGGCGCCTTTATCTTAGTCAATGCACTTCGAGCATCAATTTTCTAAATAAGTATCTCGAATGGCAATTGCTTCTGGCAGGATTTGCTTGAACTCCTCCACCAGCTTAGGATCGAAATGTTTTCCCGCTTGATTTTCAAATAGCTCCATAGTCGCTTCAATCGTCCAAGCCTGCTTATAAGGCCGTTGCGAAGTCAGCGCATCGAACACATCCGCAATCGCGGTGATACGCCCTTCAAGGGGGATTTCTTCGCCAACCAAGCCATTGGGGTAACCTGAACCATCCCACTTCTCATGGTGAGTTAAGGCGATACGACGGGCCATTTGCAATAACGGATCGCTATGTTCACCAATAATTTCTGCACCTATGGCGGCGTGCTGCTGCATAATTTCCCATTCCTGCGCATCAAGTTTCCCTGGCTTTTTCAGCACTGCATCGGGTGTACCGATTTTACCAATATCGTGCATAGGCGCCGCATTAAAAATCAAGTCACAAAAGGTTGTCGGTAAGCCGAGCTTTATCGCTAATATGCGGGCGTAATGACTCATACGCACAACATGTAGACCCGTCTCGTTGTCCTTGTATTCAGCGGCACGGCCAAGACGACGGATAATCTCGAAACGGGTTTCTTCTAATTCGTGAGTACGAACTTTAACTTGTTGTTCGAGTAGACGTTTTTGATCATAGAGCGCAAGATGCGTTTTAACTCGCGCTTTAACGACAGGCGCACTGACAGGCTTAGTAATGTAATCCACCGCGCCCAATGCAAAACCTTGGGCTTCATCAGCAATTTCAGATAAGGCGGTCACGAAGATCACCGGAATATGGCTGGTCAGCGGCTCTTGCTTTAGCAGCTTGCAGACTTCATAGCCATTCATACCAGGCATCATGACATCGAGCAGAATCAAGTCAGGCCGCGATTTTGTCACTAACGCTAATGCCCTTGGCCCATCGATCGCCACTTTGACTTTGTAATCATCACCTAGAATACCAATCAAAATATCAATATTCTCAGGTGTATCATCGACGACTAATATTGTTGCTTTTTCCATTAACAACTCCACTCAATGTCACGCATTATAAATTCGCGCTACCGCTTTCTATCCTAACTGTGTAATCACATCGTCAATTAAGTCGATTGCCTCATCAAACTGGTACTGGTTAATCATAGATAAAGCGGGGCTTAATGTTTGCCACATTGCACTACTCACCTTCGGCTTTAACGCATCAATTTTTGCCACAGCACTGGCATCGGCTTCATCTAGATTCTGACGTAAGACCCGTAATGCGGCTCTCAAGTCCTCATCTGATAGCAAGTCCACCGCTTGGGGCTCGGCTTGATTCACTATCACAGGCTTAGCCTGTTCAATCGCATCGCAGATAGAGGCCACTAGCGGTTGAATTTGAACCAATTCATCTTCATAAGGCGCTTTCTCTGTTAAATGCAACTCAAGCAAACGCGCTAATTCCACCAATTTTGCCGAACTTAAATTACCCGCTAAGCCTTTAAGGGTGTGGGCGATACGCACGGCATCTTCGACTTGATTCGCCGCTATCGCTTTGCGAACCTGCTCCACGACATTACGTTGACTGCTCACAAAACGATCAAATATTCGTTGATAAAGACGCGTCGAATGCTGTACCAGTTGCAAACCTCTATCGATATCCAACTCAGGGTGTTCTGGCCACTTGAGCAATACCGTTTGATCAGCGCCATTGCTGACTTCACCCTGTGCGCTGGACGAAGTTAACCGAGTTGAGGCTTCCGCCCTTATCGCAGCAGAAATTCCAGAAGAAGATCCGAGGTATTTCAATAGGGTTTGATAGAGCACATTCACTTCTATGGGCTTGGCAATATGGTCATTCATCCCTGCCCTAAGACACATATCTCTATCACCGGCCATCGCATTAGCAGTCATGGCGACGACAGGTAAATTTGCCAACTCAGGCCTTTTCCTTATCGCTTTAGTGGCTTGATAACCATCCATTACCGGCATTTGGCAGTCCATTAAAACTAGATCGAAATGCTGTTGGGATAGCTTATCTAAGGCAATTTGGCCATTGGTCGCTATGGATAAAATAATCCCCACTTGCTCTAAAAACTCGCTGGCGACTTCGAGATTCATCTCGTTATCTTCCACTAATAAGATACGCTTCCCTTGAAGTGGCAATAATAACTGCGGCGCCAGCTCTTCAGTGCGGCGTCTCACTGGCAATATGCCTTCACGGCCAATCGCATTCATTATGCCATCGAGCATGCGTGAGGCGCTGATGGGTTTACTGATGTACCCCGCCAGTGCTAATTGCTCAATTTGAGTGATAAATTCATGATTAGCATGGGCGGATACCATCAAGATCTTAGGCTGAGACTTAGCCTGTAGTTGGATCTGACGGGCGGTTTCTAACCCGTCCATATTGGGCATTTTCCAATCGATTAATGCCACTTCATAGGTCTGCAGTAAGCAGCGGCTTATTGCTTCTTCACCTGAACGAACCGTATCGACTCTAAAGCCCATACTTTCGAGCGTTGTACGCATTATGTCCCTAGCGGTCGCGTTATCATCTACCACCAGCACAGACATGCCCTCAAGCTCTTGCTCAAGCACTAATTTTTGGCCCTCGGAAATTTGTAACTTCACAGTGAAATAGAAGGTGCTGCCATGACCAAATTGACTTTCGACACCAATATTGCCCCCCATGAGTTCAACGAGTTGCTTGCAAATAGCCAAGCCTAAGCCTGTACCACCGTATTTTCGGGTGGTTGAAGTATCCGCTTGGGTAAAGGATTTAAATAATTTTGCTTGCTGCTGCTCAGTTAAGCCTATGCCGCTGTCACGCACGCTAAAACGCAGCACGACATCATCATCTTGCTGTTCAACAAGATTTAACGACAGTAATACTTCACCCCGCTCGGTGAACTTAATGGCGTTATTCATCAAGTTAATCAACACTTGCCCTAATCGCAGCGAATCACCATATAAATAACGCGGCACGTTAGGGGCGACTGCAAATAACAATTCAATCTGCTTGTGGGCGGCTTTCTCAGAAAACATATCGCTGAGGTCTTCCAGCATAGTATCGAGCTGAAATGGCACAGATTCTATGTCGAGCTTACCCGCTTCAATCTTAGAGAAATCCAGAATATCATTGATAATTGATAGTAGTGACTGCGATGCCCGCTCAATCTTCTCTACATAATTTTTCTGTTTTTGATCAAGCTCTGTCTGCAAGCACAGCTGCGACATACCGATAATGGCATTCATTGGGGTGCGTATTTCGTGGGACATATTCGCCAAGAAGTCACCCTTGGCTTTACTGGCGGCATCGGCTTGCTCTTTGGCAAGTAACAGTTCATCGGAGAGCAATTTAAGCTCTGTCATATCGACCATGCTGATCACAGCCGATTCAAATTGTCCTTGGGCATCTAACAATGCCGACACATTGACCGTCATCCATAAAGGCGCACCGGAAGGACGAATAAAACTTCTCTCGCCACGATAATGGTCAATCTTGCCACCGACCAATTCCTTAAATTGCGCCTTGGCGATAAGCTTATCTTGCGCGCTAAGGACCTCAAAAATTGCGGTATTGCGTAAACTCTCCCGTGACCGCGCCATATCGGCACAGAATTGGTCATTACAATCTAAGATAACGCCTTTAACATCCACATTGACGATACCAATGGTCGCACCATCGAACAGCGCCTTAAAGTGCGCTTCACTGAGGGCTAACTCTTGTTCTATGCTCTTGCGTTGGGTAATGTCCATTACATACCCATTCCAAGTAATGGCACCATCTTCTTCTACATGGCCGCTCGCACCCGCCTCCATCCAACGTATGCTGCCATTGGGATGGCGATAACGAAACTCGCGGATCCATTGAAACCTATCTTCACTCTTACCCGAAAGTGCCCGCACGACGTCCGGCCTTTCTTCATCAAAAATCCGCTCAGCGATGGTGTCAAAATTACTAATAAGATCATCACGATGTAGCCCCAGCATTTTCATTGCCGCACCAGAGAGAAAGGTAAATTTGCGATCAGTAGGCGAGTGCCATAACAATTGGTACACGGTACAAGGAATAGACTCTGTAATATTGGTCAATTGCAGGCGCGAAGCCTCCAACTGCCCTATAGCAAGCTTACTCTCTGTGATGTCATCAATACTGCCGTCGAACCAAAGTGGAACGCCCTCTTCGGTATAACTTGCCTTACCTTTCTCATGCACCCAGCGAATACTGCCATCGCGATGGCGGATACGATATTCCACTTCAAAGGTTTCTTGCTGCGCGAGTGCCCTATCAATATGCAAATGACATGTAGGCCTGTCCTCCTCTAAAATCAGCGAAGCAAAGGTACGTTGGCGATTTTCAATAAACTGACTCGCTGCATAACCCGTAATCTCAGCAATATTGTCACTGATATATTCCATGAACCATACATCCCCGATGCGAGTCCGATAAACGGCGCCGGGAATATTAGTCACTAAGCCACGAAAACGCTGTTCGCTATCACGGATCTTCTGCTCAACGGCCAGTTTTTGTGTCATATCGCGTATTGAAGCCGCCACTTGCCTTTGTCCATCAAAGGCAGGGGGAAGAATACTCAGCGCTATTTCCGCAATAAATTCATTACCATCGGCTTTTAACGCCCGTACATGACGGGCATTTGCCATGCCTCTATCGCGGCCTTCGCGCAGGAATGTTTGCCGCTCAAGTACATGCCCGTTTCCTAACTCTTGCGGCAATAACGCCTCAACCTGCAAACCCAACATAGCGCTCGTTTCGTATCCAAAGAGCTGCTGACAGCGACTGTTAGTAAAGACGATTTTCCCAAGTTCGTCGACAATGAGCATGGCCTCTGGAGCGGCTTCTAGTACGGCATTTGACCAGACTGCCGCTGAAAACTGCTCAGTAACATCGGTAAATAACATCTCCACCGACATTAACTCACCCGTATCTGATAATAATGGCTGCATAAACACATCGAGCCTTCTTAAATGCCCTTTTTCATCCAGCATTTCCACTTGGTGCGAAGGCACATTTTGGCCCTTTAAGGCTAAATCGGTATATTCCCAGTTCTTCTCATTGAGGGGATTAGCCGAGAAGAGCCTTTGATATTTGCGCTTGAGCAAATCAGGGGTAATCCCCAACACCTTAGTTACCCCCTCACTAACCTGGGCGAGTTGACCATTGGGTTCGAGGGAACAGTAGAAAGACTTTTCACTCATGCCATCAATTAGGCGCGCAAAGCGATTACCGCGGGAATCAAGAATGGCTTGTTCACGTTCTGCGAGTAATTCCGCCATTTGATTGAAGGTAGTACTCAGCGTCACAATTTCACTCACGGCACCTTTAGGTACAATGAGCTGCTGAGTTTTACCCTGTCCAAAGGACAAGATACCCGACTCGAGTAGCTCTAGCGGCCGAGTTAACCGTTTCGCCGCGAGATAACAGGTCAGCAATAATAAGAGGGTTAATAAACTTAAATTGAGGATGATAGATGCTAGATCATCAAGCAGGGAGTTGAATAAATCTTGTTCTGGCGCTAATACAATCACACGCCACTTTAATTGCGGTACAGTCGCAATACTAGCAAGATAAACAACATCTTGGTTATCAACAAACCTTGTTTGACCATCAAGCCTTTTATCCTGTAGCGTCCAAAAATCGGCATTTTTATTCTTATCGAGCCACTGGGCTGAAGTCGTTGCCAGCACTTTTTCTTTATCTACATGATAAATAAGCCGCCCTTGATCGTCTAAAACCACCAGACGATTTGGTGCAATCCCCAATTGTTTTGGCAATCCATCTAAGGCTAAATCAACCGTGGCGACTCCAAAATAATTGCCTACCTCACCAAAAGGAGCCGAATAGGTCAACATCAGAATATTCCCAGCCCCCTCATCAAAATATGCCTTTGACCAATAACCGTTCGCTTGATTGATAGCCTTACTCCACCAATCCCAAGTGCCATCGGTATAGTCGTAGCCTTCAGCACCAATATCGAGGTAGTGTAAATCGTTACCACCACTTGTATCGCGGTAAACATAGGGGGAAAAGAGCTTTCGATTGGGGAAAGTATTAGGTTTAAACGCGACTGCGGAGCCAAAAAAATCAGGGTTACGTTTGACTCGATTCATCAAGACACTTTTAACACTCTCAGTGTCATTCATGTCTTCTTTACTTGACAAAAAACCAATAAAATCAGCAAGACCTTGGGTGTTGGCCTGCGCATGCTCGAGTAGAAACTGCAGACGAGAAGCCGAATGACTCGCCTCTTGTGTCAGGCTATGGTAAAGCCGATTCTCTGAGGAGATATAACTAAACCAAGCGTTTACACCATAGACACTCGTCATAATTAAAATGAGAGGCAAGGCTATGTGGGATAAAATTCTACTGCGAAAAGTACGAAGTTTACTTTTTTCCATGGTGTCGCCCTAAAGCCCTCGATTTTATAAGCACTGCATTTAAAAATAGCACTTATAAAGTAAACGAATAATTTAGTGGCGACAATGTCAAAGTTAAAATAATGTGAAGTAATTTATTGTTTTAAAAACACTAATAAGCCGTCTCTAAGGTTTGATTAGGTAAGATACGAGCAAAATAGCTTTGGGTTTCGGCGATAATGATATGCCTCAAGCCCACAATGGCGATCAAGTTAGGGATAGCCATCAAACCATTAACCGTATCGGCCAACAACCAAATCACATCCAGTTTGATAAAAGCACCACCCGCAATCAGTACCAAAAACACCACTTGATACATGCGTAATCCGCGCTCACCGACTAAGTAATACCAACAGCGTTCACCATAATAATGCCAGCCCAAAATCGTTGTAAACGCAAAACACACTAGCGCAATCGTCACCAAATACTGACCCACAAGCGCTGAGCCTCCCAGAGCAAAAGCAGCACTCGTCATCGCAGCACCTGCCGTCTCACCACTCCATACCCCAGTGATGATCAGCACTAACCCCGTCATAGTGCAAATGATAATGGTATCGAAGAAAGTACCCGTCATACTGACGAGACCTTGCTCAACGGGTTCATTGGTCTTCGCGGCAGCGGCGGCAATCGGCGCACTACCAAGGCCAGATTCGTTCGAGAACACACCGCGGGCAATACCGATTTGAATCGCCTGCGCGACTGTCGCCCCTAAAAAGCCCCCCGCAGCTGAGAGTGGCGTAAAGGCAGATTCAATCACTAAAGCTAAGGCGGGTAAAATCTGCTCGGAGAAACCGACTAAGATCCACACGCAGGCCAGCACATAACCAATCGACATCGCAGGCACAAGTTTTTGCGCCACATTTGAAATGCGCTTTACGCCACCCAAAGTGACTGCGGCAACTAACACAGTCAACACAGTTGCAGTCAACCAAGTCGGCACCTCAAAGGCAATCGTCAGTGCATCGCTGATGGCGTTAACCTGTGCAAAAGTACCGATACCGAAAAAGGCCACACCAACCCCAAAGAGAGCGAACAATTTCGCCATCCAAGGCAGACCAAGGCCGCGCTCGATATAATACATAGGGCCACCCGCAATCTGCCCACGAGCATCGGTGGTACGGTACTTTACCGCCAACATACATTCAGCATATTTAGTCGCCATGCCGAAAAATGCCGCCAGCCACATCCAAAATAACGCCCCAGGGCCACCCATTTTTATTGCCGTCGCCACGCCAACAATATTACCGGTACCGATAGTGGCGGACAGCGCAGTACAAAGCGCGGCAAAGGAAGATAAATCCCCATGACCTTTGGCGGGTTTAAACAACAATCCCATCGCCATCGGCAGACGAAATACTTGGATAAGCTTGAGACGCACAGTGAGGTAAACCCCTGTACCCACCAGCAAACAAAGGGTAATTGGGCCCCAGACGATGCCATTAATACTGGCAAGTAAAGCTTGAAAACTCATGATATTCCTCGAATATTAAACAACAAAATTAATAAACGGAGGAGGAAAAGAAATGGCTGTGACGCGCCGCAGTCGGACGCTATAGCGAACTATTTTGACCTAATCTCGGCCGAGAATCGCCTAAGCTGAACGCTAAAAGCGTAGCAAGCGAGAGCTCTACACGAGTGCTTTCAATAAGAGTAAAAGTGCTCCATCTCAAGCAAAAGAGTAAAAATAGCCCACGACGACAAACGACAGGGACTGTGCAGTCATCCTCTCCTCTGTCCTTTTGCCTGAGCGTTTCGCGTCGCAGGTTATACAATAACACCACGACACTTTCGCCTTCGGCGCCACCTGATTGCACAATGAGTGCAACTGGTAGTCTCTCCAGAGGCTCGTCCAGTAACAGTCCACGCCTATCGGCACCTGAAAGAGTGCTTTGTTTTTATAAGAAGACTCGCTTCTGTAAAACCAAAGTTGCCTCGTCGGTGTGGGGTCAATTCCCCACTCTCCTGCTACCTTCATCCGAACGGATTGCTAGATTGAGATTTACTCCCAAGCTAACAGGACGCACAGAATGCAACAAATGCGACGTCAGCTCAAGCCGTTTGCTCACAGTTCGCAGAGGATTTAATCCAGTTGACTATTTTTACACCAAATGACGATTTATGTTTTGTTACCCCGTGAATGATCCTATTACAAGAAAAATCAGTATCTATCTGAATAGAAAATGCTTTACCTTGAACATAGAATGGCAATGCTAAATTGCGGCCACTAAGTAAGTTGCCGCCGCAGTTTGAAACACTGCTTACCACACCCGCCGCCAATGGATATAAAGGAGTTGCTCAATGGCCGACGTCGCTAAGCTTAACCAAGTCACCAAAGGCTTTCGCGATGGTGAGCAATATCATCAAGTGCTGCAAGCGGTCAATCTACAGATCCACAGAGGTGAAACCGTGGCGCTTACAGGTCCCAGCGGCAGCGGCAAAAGCACCTTACTCAACCTGATCGCCGGCTTTGAAACGCCAGACTCGGGTGAAATCTTGCTAGAACAAGCGTCCACCTCAACTTGGCAAGACAAAGATTGGAGCCGTTTCAGACGTAATTCCTTAGGTGTCGTGTTTCAGCAATTTAACTTACTCACGCCACTCAACGTGAAAGACAATATCGCCTTCTCCTTAAGTTTAACCGCGCAGCCATGGTCGCCTTGGTGTGACTATCTGGTTGAAAAACTTGGGCTGATGCCACTACTTCACCGCCAAGTTGAAGCCCTGTCGGGCGGTCAACAACAGCGCGTCGCCATCGCCCGCGCCTTAGCCCATAAACCGACGTTACTGCTGGCCGACGAACCTACGGGTAACTTAGATGATGTATCGGGTAAGCAAGTCATGGCATTACTGTGTGAACTGGCACGGGAAAGCCAAACCAGTATCTTGATGGTCACCCACAGCGAAGAATGCGCCGCCTTTATGCAAAAACGTTGGCACTTATCCAAAGGTGCAGTCGCTATCTATGAACAATAAACCGCTCACTAAGGCGACTCCCACAGCGCTTAAGCAAACAGAACTTAAACAGACTGGGCTAAAGTCAACTTGGCTTAGGCTGACGTGGCTCAGCCTAAAAGTGTTTATCGCCCATTATCGCCATGCGCCCATACAAGCAGGTGCCATTCTGCTCGGTATCGCCTTAGCTGTCACTCTGCTGATTGGGGTTAAAGCAACCAACGACAATGCCGTGCGCAGCTATAGCGAGGCGACTGAGCTTTTGAGCCAACGCGCCGATGTGCTACTCACGCCGCCCCTTGGACAAAACACTTTAGATGAGTCCGTCTATTTCGCCTTGAGACGAGCCGGATTAAGTCAGAGTCTCGCCGTCGTAAGTGGCAAAATCTCCAGTAAAAACGGTCAGTTCTGGCAACTGGAAGGCAGCGATTTGATCGCTGCATTAACACTACAAAAATCGAGAAGTAACGCCTCGACCGACACACAATCAGCCACCTCGCCACAGATGAATGACTTACCGCTTGCCGATCTCCTCAGCGGCGCAGCCACAGTAATCATGAGCCGCAGCCTAGCTGCCAAAGTGGCACCAGAAGGTAAACTTGTTTTAGAAAATAGCACCTTAGATGTCATTGCAATTGATGACAGTTTTGGTCTCGGCAGCGCCATCTTGGCCGATATGTCCCTCGCCCAGCGATTACTAAACATGCAAGGCAGATTGAGCTATATCGCCATGTTCAGTGAGCGAGAAAACCTACCTAAACTAAAATCCCAACTCGACGCTTTAGGGATTACGCCCCAAAAGGCCAGCTTTAGCCAACAGGATCAAGGCCAAGCACTGATAGCATTGACCCGCAGTTTTCACCTTAATCTTAATGCTATGAGCATGTTAGCCTTCGTTGTCGGCCTCTTTATCGCCTATAACGGTGTGCGCTACAGCCTAATGAAACGGCAAAAACTGTTAGTGCAGTTATTGCAACAGGGAATAGAGCGCCGCGCCTTGATGACGGCACTGATGTTCGAGTTGATTTTGTTGGTTGTCATAGGTTCAAGTCTGGGCTTTATCAGTGGTTTGCAACTCAGCCACTGGCTGCAACCTATGGTCGCCATGACCTTAGAGCAAATGTATGGCGCCCACTTGCTCCCCGGTATTTGGCAATGGACTTGGCTTTTTGAGGCAATTGTCCTCACCTTAATTGCCGCGCTCGCCGCTTGCTTGCCCTTGTATTTAGATCTTACGCGCCAAGCGCTTGCGCAAGGGGCGAATCGTTATCTACAAATGCAGGCACACCGCAAAACCCATAGCATTCAATTTGCCTTAGCCTGTGGCTTATTGACCTTAGCGGCGTTGCTGTTTCCCTTCAGTCAAAGCTATAACATCAGCTTAGTGTTGCTCGGTATCGTCGCTATCGCTATTCCCTTATTGTTGCCGCAATTATTGCATTGGGGCGTCAGTGCGTTAATGCCCTTGGCACGTCCTGGATTATGGCAATATCTGCTCGCCGAAACCCGTGAGCTTATTGCACCGCTTTCCCTTGCAATGATGGCGATCTTACTGGCGCTCAGTGCCAATGTGTCGATGAACACCCTAGTGGGTAGCTTCGAGCAAACCCTGCGAACTTGGCTAG
This sequence comes from Shewanella sp. S23-S33, assembly GCF_043359565.1. Classification (NCBI taxonomy): domain Bacteria; kingdom Pseudomonadati; phylum Pseudomonadota; class Gammaproteobacteria; order Alteromonadales; family Shewanellaceae; genus Shewanella; species Shewanella sp. S23-S33. Next base: position 153,219 of record NZ_JBHFFD010000012.1, read on the forward strand.
AAACTCGCCTGCATGCCGATCTCTATATCCGCCCACCGAGCCAGCGTATCGACACGATTCAAACCCAATTGATGCACGATCCAAGAGTCAGCGGTCTTTATCAGCAGTGGCAAATTGAAGCCCTGCTTTCACTGCCAGTTTCGACGGATAATCCGAGCGAGCAGACGATTCCAATTAGCCTACTTAGCCGCGATGAATTTTCGACTCGGCACACCAGTGCGCTTAAGGAAAGCCTGCCCACATTGTGGCAATCCTACTTTAATGCACCCGTTGTATTGGTGAGCGAACCTCTAGCCATCAAATACCAATTACAGCTTGGTGATACTGTGTCATTGGATGTGCTTGAGAAAACAGGTAACAGCAAAGCCATTATTGGCGGCATTTATTATGACCACGGCAATACCCGAAACGAGGTCATTATCAGCCAGCCACTTTGGCAACGGGCCCAGTTGCCTGTACTGCCGGTGAGTTTAGCGGCAAGTTTTCACGGTAAAGAGCAAGGCAGTAGGATAAGTGAAGCGCAGCTTGATCAACTACAAGTCCAACTGGCGACTGAGTTAGGTTTATCCCAAGCGCAAATCTACAGCCAAACTAAGATTAAAACCCAAGCTATCGCTATGTTTAAACGCACTTTTTCCATTACCTTAGTGCTGAATAGTTTAACCTTGATTGTCGCTGCGATCGGCCTCTTTAGTGCCTGCTTAATGTTGACTCAGGCAAGGCAAGCGCCACTGGCACGGCTGTATTCCCTCGGCGTCAGTCGTAATGCTCTGCGCGGCATGGTGTTTATGCAAATGCTAATTGTGGTGCTGATCACTTGCCTGCTCGCTATGCCAACGGGCGCGCTGTTAGGTTACCTGCTTATTAATAAGATCACCTTGCAAGCCTTTGGCTGGACGATAAAAATGATTTGGGATTGGCAAGCTTACGGCCATGCAATACTGATTGCCTTAACTACCTGCACCTTAGCCGTACTCTTACCGCTGTATTGGCAAACCCGTAAACCACTGGTCGCCAGTCTGCAGCAGGAGACACTGTGATGAAAACACTCAATCTAAACAGTATTGTATGGGCAGTAGTTGGGTTAATGCTTATCGGCGGCTGTGATAAAACGCCATCAACGCAAAGCACTCAATCTAAATCCATGGCCAATGTTGTAGGCACAACCTCTGCTAATCAAGATGATTCGGGCTTTACGCCTGTTGTTCCCGGCTATAGATTTGAATTTCCGCGGGATCACTTGGCACATAACAGTTTTCGCCAGGAATGGTGGTATCTGACCGCGAATTTAACGACAGAAACAGGTGAGCAACTCGGCGCTCAGTGGACGCAGTTTAGAGTCGCCCTTAACCCCCCTGCTCCGCAAGTAACAGATGCAACGCCCAAAAGTGAATCCACTTGGGAGACTCAGCAGCTTTATTTAGCCCACAGTGCATTAACCTCGAGTAATGCTCACTTGGCCCACGAAAAGTGGTCACGCCGCCATAGCGAGTTTGCCGAGGTGAATTTAGATCCCTATCAAATCCGCCTCGATAACTGGCACTGGCAGAGCGAAACCAATGCACTCTTTCCCGCGACCTTAACGGTGGAGAATCCTGATTTTAGCTATCGACTTCAGCTGAATAGCCAAGCGCCACTGCAATACCAAGGCGTTAACGGCTATAGCCTTAAAAGTCGCGATGGCCAAGTGGCCTCTTACTATTACAGCCAACCCTTTATTGAAATTTCAGGTGAAATCAACCGCAATGGCAAAATGGAGCGAGTCACAGGCCAAGGCTGGCTCGACAGAGAATGGAGCTCGCAATTTCTCACTAAAACGCAACAAGGCTGGGATTGGTTCGCGCTCAGGTTAAACGATGACTCGACGCTGATGTTGTTTCAGCTACGGGATCAGTCTCCGGCAGAGTCCGCAAAGAATGCACCTATCTCAGCATTTTATAGCGCCAGAAGAATGTTTGCCGATGGCACTGGGCGCAACATCAATTCCACTGACAATCCCAATGATATTCAGATGACGCCTCTTAAATGGCAACACACAGTCAATGGCGACTATCCCGTTAGCTGGCAAGTCAAAATCCCCAGCGAAAATATCGATCTCACTATCACCCCGCTCAATCCCAATAGCGCTATGCCATTATCAACGCCCTACTGGGAAGGCCCAGTGCAACTCTCTGGCAGCCATACAGGTACGGGTTATATGGAGCTAACGGGCTATTAACGTCTTATATATACTAAACAATGTGAATATAACTAATTATTCCTAAATATGTTCTATCGCAGGATTTCGCAAGCATGCACGTCAGCTATTGCTCTTACCCAGAAATTTTATAAACACCTGTAATTGGTAAAAAGTATAGGATTCCTATCTACACACTTGTGCTTCCGTTAATGTTCACGGGTTCCAGATATGCACAATAGTATTCTTCATAAATGTACTCATCACTATGCCCTAGTGACGACAGTGCTAAGCGCTTAAATATCAAACTGGGAGTTAGATCACTCGCAAAACTTTGATCCGGATCGACTATCGCTTTCAATACCTCTTGTGAGGTATACCCACATTTTTTATCAGGTCTAGACTCGCCAGTATCAGCACTCGGTTACCCTCCTTTTTAATCTTAAGTAACCGAGTTTACGCTACTACAGGTCATCCCATATGAGTCAGGAATACCACGTCACCAGCCTTGTGGTGCATGCCACGCCTAAAGCCTTACAGCAGGTTGAAGCCAATATCCTCGCATTAGTGGGTACCGATATTCATGCAATTACACCCGAAGGAAAATTGGTCGTCACCCTAGAAGGGAGTAGCCAAAGAGCGATTCTTGACAATATTGAAGCCATCAATGCCCTGTCCGGTGTGTTATCTGCCAGTTTGATTTACCACCAAGTCGCACCTTTAGAACAAGAAAGTGAGGAAAGATTATGAGCATAAGCCGCCGCGAGTTTCTCAAGGCCAACGCAGCGGTTGCCGCTGCGACGGCCGTTGGCGTCACACTTCCCATTAAGATGGTCGAAGCCGCCGAACAAGCTGACAGTATCAAGTGGGATAAAGCTCCCTGCCGTTTCTGCGGTGTGGGGTGTAGCGTATTAGTGGGCACCCAAGCGGGCAAAGTGGTCGCCACTAAGGGCGATCCTGAAAGTCCAGTCAACCGTGGCCTTAACTGTATTAAAGGTTATTTCCTATCAAAAATCATGTACGGCAAGGACAGATTAACCACGCCATTGCTGCGGATGAAAGACGGCAAATACCATAAAGAAGGTGAGTTCACCCCAGTCAGCTGGGATGTGGCCTTCGATACTATGGCCGCGAAATGGAAACACAGTCTCGCCACCAAAGGCCCGACGTCGGTAGGTATGTTTGGCTCTGGTCAATGGACTATTTGGGAAGGTTATGCCGCCTCTAAACTTCATAAAGCAGGCTTCCTTACCAACAATATAGATCCTAATGCGCGCCACTGCATGGCCTCAGCCGTAGGCGGCTTTATGCGCACCTTCGGTATCGATGAGCCCATGGGTTGTTATGACGATTTAGAAGCCGCCGATCAGTTTGTGCTCTGGGGCGCAAACATGGCGGAGATGCACCCAATTCTGTGGGCACGAATATCCGATAGACGTTTAAGCAGTCCAACGTGCCGAGTGCATGTGCTGTCGACCTTTGAGAACCGCAGCTTCGATTTAGCCGATAACCCTATGGTGTTCCGCCCACAGTCGGACTTAGTGATCCTCAACTATATCGCCAATTACATTATTGAAAATAAAGCCGTTAATACCGACTTTGTTACCAAACACACTAAGTTTGCCTTAGGCGTTGACGATATCGGCTATGGCCTGCGTCCAGAACATCCATTAGAGAAAAAAGCTAAAAATCCAGGCAATGGTAAATCCACGCCCATTAGCTTTGACGAGTATGCCAAGTTTGTCAGCACTTATACGCTGGAATATGCCGCCAAGATGAGTGGCGTCGAACCAGAGAAGCTGGAGATTTTAGCCAAAGCTTATGCCGACCCTAACGTTAAAGTCATGAGTCTGTGGACCATGGGCATTAACCAACACGTTCGCGGTGTGTGGGCGAACAACATGCTTTACAACATCCACTTACTCACGGGCAAAATTGCCACTCCAGGTAACAGTCCATTCTCGTTAACAGGTCAACCTTCGGCTTGTGGGACTGCACGTGAAGTCGGTACTTTCGCCCACCGTTTACCCGCCGATATGGAAGTCACTAACGACAAGCACCGCGCCATTACCGAAAAGCTATGGCAAGTGCCTGAAGGGACCATTCCCGCAAAACCTGGCTACCATGCCGTACTCCAGAGCCGTATGCTCAAAGATGGCAAGCTCAACTGTTACTGGACCATGTGTACCAACAATATGCAGGCAGGCCCTAACATCAACGATGAGATTTACCCTGGCTTTCGTAACCCAGAAAACTTTATCGTGGTTTCAGATCCTTATCCAACCATCACAGCCATGGCGGCAGATTTAATTTTGCCAACGGCAATGTGGGTCGAGAAAGAAGGAGCTTACGGCAACGCCGAGCGCCGTACTCATATGTGGCATCAGCAAGTAAAAGCCCCAGAAGGCGCAACCTCAGATCTGTGGCAACTAGTCGAATTTTCGAAACGATTCAAAGTCTCCGAAGTCTGGCCAGCCGAACTGATAGCCAAACAACCGGAATACGCGGATAAAACCTTATATGAAGTGCTATTTGCCAATGGCGTGATCGACAAGTTCCCAATTTCCGATTGCAAAGCCGAATTAAACGATGAGAGCGAACACTTCGGTTTCTACCTGCAAAAAGGTATTTTCGAAGAATATGCAGCTTTCGGTCGTGGCCATGGCCATGATTTAGCCGACTTTGACCGTTACCATGAAACCCGCGGCCTACGCTGGCCAGTCGTTAATGGCAAAGAAACGCTGCGTCGTTTCGTTGAGGGGAGCGATCCTTATGTCAAAGCGCGTGAAGGCTTTAAATTCTATGGCAAGCCAGATGGCAAAGCGGTGATTTTCGCCCTGCCCTATGAGCCCGCCGCCGAAGAGCCGAATGAAGAATACGATTTATGGATGTCGACTGGCCGCGTGCTGGAGCATTGGCACACAGGCTCGATGACAGCCCGCGTACCAGAGCTTTACCGTGCCTACCCCGACGCGCAGATTTTTATGCATCCAGAAGATGCGAAAGCTCGCGGCGTACAACGTGGTGACGAAGTCATAGTGGCCTCACCGCGCGGTGAAGTGAAAACCCGAGTTGAAACCAAAGGCCGTAACAAACCGCCACGCGGCGTAGTATTTATGCCTTTCTTCGATGCGCGCCAGTTAGTCAACAAACTGATATTGGATGCGACCGATCCCCTGTCAAAAGAAACTGACTTTAAAAAATGCCCAGTGAAAGTCTTCAAGGCGGAGAATAACCAATGAGAAAAATACTCACCTTAACTGCGTTACTCGTCGCCATTACCGGCTGTTCAGGTCAGCAAACCGACACCAACGTAGCACCAGTTAATATTCAATCCCTCGCAGGAAACATGGCGATCACCGACATTCGCCCAGCCGATGCCATGGCGATTTATCCTAGTCGCGGCACCGCCATTGAGCGCAGTTTTAGCGAGCAACCCCCGCTCATCCCACATAAGGACGATTACAAGATCACCTTAGATAAAAATGGCTGTTTAAGCTGCCATAGTTGGGACAAGGCAAAACGCATGAAAGCCACGCCAGTAGCTAAGTCCCACGTGATTGATGATAAAGGCACAGTTAACGGACATAACTATGCCTGTACTCAATGCCATGTCGCTCAGGCCGAAAACAAGCAACCACTCGTCGAGAATCAATTCTCCGTCCAGTAAACCACACTCCCCTGCAGAGCAAAGCCACCCGAATTGATTAGGGTGGCTTTTTTGCTATTTAAGCATCCAATCCTAATGAGTTAGCTTAGAGCCAGTAATGAGTATTCAAGTAAATATAAGACTAAACGTCTATCGCTGGTTCAGCGTCCGTTGCTGAACAGTACTTTCACCAAGGAAGGGATTGAGCAGAAGTTAAAAAGGCAAAGTGAGAATCGAGGGAAATAAAAATAAGAGCAGAATCTAAAACACAGAAAAGTAAAAACCCAGCCTAGGCTGGGTTTACTTGTTGTTTTGCTTTATGCAAATCACCCGCTGGAGCCGTTTTAGTTACTTGCGCCGCTTTAGCGTTTTGCACATCTTTTGCCACAGGCATAGCCGCCTGCCACAAAGCACCTACCCACAGACTTGAACTTGATTTCATCGGTATTCCCCTGTTTTGTTAACAAGGTCAAAGTAATACTTAGGCTATCATTAGTAAAATGAATAAATTCCATAATATGGATTCCATTTGAGCATGAACATCCCAATCAAGACCTTACAGTGTTTTCTGACCTTAGTGGAAACTGAAAACTTTACCCGCGCCGCGCAGAAATGTTTTATCACCCAGCCGACACTAAGCAAAATAATCCAGAGACTTGAAGAAAGCCTTGGTGAAACCTTGCTGATCCGGAATAACCAAAAGGTTGAGTTAACTCAAGCTGGTCAGCTCTTTGAGCATAGTGCACGGGAAATCCTCGGCCAATGGCATAGGCTGCAGGAGGACATGAGTAACCTTAGCGGTCTTAAATCGGGGCGGTTGCGACTGGGTGTATGTCCTATGATGAGCAGTCTTATTATTGGTTTGCTCACTAGCTATCGTAAGCGTTATCCGGGAGTTGAACTACACATGTATGAGTACGGTGGATTCGGCTGCGAACAAGCATTGCTCAATAACAGTCTCGATATCGCCTTTACCGCGCTCCCCACGACCCATGAGACAGAACTCGTCAACCAACCCCTAACTAAGTACCCTTTACTCGCATGCCTGCCTGAAGGACATCCCTTAGCCGAGAAAGACCACTTAAAATGGCAGGACTTCCAGCCCTATCCTTTTATCCTCTATAACGAAGACTTCTCCCTCGCTAAACTGATTAATCGCCTCAGTCGCAAAGCAGGTGTTCAACTCAATATTGCCTTTCGCAGCGGCCAGTGGGATTTCCTCGCCGCCATGGTCGAAGCCGATATGGGCGTCGCTATTTTACCTGAGCCTATCTGCAATCGATTAAGCACCAGCAAACTGGTCTTTAAACCTATGCAGCCCGCAATGACATGGGATCTGGCGCTTATTTGGCGCCAAAGTTTACCTTTAACACCGGCAGCCAAGGCCTTGCTCGAATTGAGTAAACAAAAAACTGAACGCTGAGAAGATAAAGCAAGAACTAATACCAATCACATTATTTTAAACAACGGGATACGAAACTTCGTCAGCCGTAGCGGGTGATTACAGTTGGATCTCTCCCATAAAAAAACCGCTGCGAGCCTAGGGGCCGACAGCGGTTTTTATTAGCTAAGGTAAGTTAAGAATTACTTCTTAGCTTCAGCAGCCTTACGTTCTTTAACTTGAGCAACAACTTTCTCAGCTACGCTAGCTGGACATTGGCTGTAGTGTGAGAACTCCATAGAGAACTGACCACGACCAGAAGTCATTGTACGTAAAGTACCGATATAACCGAACATTTCTGATAACGGTACGTCAGCTTTAACGCGAACACCTGTTACACCAGCAACTTGGTCTTTGATCATGCCGCGACGACGGTTTAAGTCACCGATCACGTCACCCACGTTGTCATCTGGGCTGAACACGTCAACTTTCATGATTGGCTCAAGAAGTTGTGGTTTAGCTTTAGCGATAGATTGACGGAAAGCGCCTTTAGCAGCGATTTCGAACGCGATTGCTGATGAGTCAACTGCGTGGAATGCACCGTCAGTTAATTCGAACTCAACGTCTAACACTGGGAAGCCAGCGATAGTACCTGTGTTCATCATGCTCGCGAAACCTTTCTCAACTGCTGGCCAGAATTCCTTCGGAACGCTACCACCAACAACTGAAGATTTGAACACGAAACCAGTGTTTGGCTCACCTGGGCGGATGATATATTCGATCTTACCGAATTGACCAGAACCACCTGATTGTTTCTTGTGAGTGTATTGATCTTCAACCATTTGAGTAATGGTTTCACGGTAAGCAACTTGTGGCTCACCTACGATCAATTCAACACCATAAGTACGCTTCAGAATGTCTACTTTGATATCTAAGTGAAGTTCGCCCATACCTTTAAGGATGGTTTCACCTGAATCTTCGTCAGTTTCTACGCGGAATGATGGATCTTCAGCGATCATCTTACCGATAGCGATACCCATTTTCTCAGAACCGCCTTTATCTTTTGGCGCTACTGCGATAGAGATAACTGGCTCTGGGAACACCATAGCTTCTAAGGTAACTGGGTGTTTCACGTCACATAAAGTGTGACCAGTTTGAACGTTCTTCATACCCACGATAGCGATAATGTCGCCAGCTTGAGCTGATTCAATTTCAATACGGTCATCAGCGTACATTTCACACATACGGCCGATACGTTCAGTTTTGCCAGTCGCGCTGTTCAGGATGGTATCACCCTTCTTCAGACGGCCTGAGTAGATACGTACGAAAGTCAGGGCACCGAAACGGTCATCCATGATTTTGAACGCTAACGCTTTTAATGGCTCATCAGCAGAAACGATAGCGAATTCGCCAGTTTCGTTGCCTTCTTCGTCAGTCAATGGTTGTGGATCAACTTCGTCTGGTGCTGGTAAATAATCAACAACAGCATCAAGAACCAGTTGCATACCTTTGTTCTTGAACGCAGAACCACAGTATGTTGGGAAGAATGCTAGTTTGCGAGTACCAGTACGAATACAACGCTTGATGTCTTCGATAGATGGCTCTTCGCCTTCCATGTAAGCTTCCATCACTGCATCGTCTTGTTCAACTGCAGTTTCGATCAGCATTTCACGGTATTCTTCAACCATGTCAACCATATCAGCAGGAACGTCTAATACTTCAAAGTTTTCTGGAATACCAGAATCATCCCACACGTATGCTTTACGAGTTAATAGGTCAACAACACCAGTGAATTCGTCTTCAACACCGATTGGCAGAACCATAACCAGTGGAGTTGCAGCTAATACGTCTTTAGTTTGCTTAACAACGCGTAAGAAGTCAGCACCCATACGGTCTAACTTGTTTACGAAGATAATACGCGCAACTTCAGATTCGTTCGCATAGCGCCAGTTAGTTTCTGATTGAGGCTCAACACCGCCTGAACCACAGAATACACCGATACCGCCATCAAGCACTTTCAGAGAACGATAAACTTCAACGGTGAAGTCAACGTGTCCTGGGGTGTCGATAACGTTGAAACGGTGATCTTTCCAGAAGCAACTTACAGCAGCGGACTGAATAGTAATACCGCGCTCAGCTTCCTGTACCATGAAGTCAGTGGTAGATTCACCATCGTGAACTTCACCGATTTTATGGATTTTACCGGTTAGCTTAAGGATACGCTCGGTGGTCGTGGTTTTACCCGCGTCAACGTGAGCGAAGATACCAATGTTTCTGTATTTGGATAATTCGGTCATGATTCAACTTTAATGAGTAGTTTAAGAAGTAGACGGAGTATGCGACAAACACCGACACACCGCACATCAGATTATTTTAGGCGCATATTGTAAATTGGAACCCTGCTCGGCGCAAATGGCTAGAGTACTTTTTCACGATAAAGTCGCGTAATAATTTAGGTAAATAGCCATAAACACGAACTAAAACAGATAAGTAAAACACTTTAGCTTATTTTTCACTCAATCAATAAAAAACCTTAAATAAACCTCATTTTAATGGGATAAAGCGATTTTCAAGGGATTTCTATCATATCGTCAGTACAAACATCAAACATTAACCTGCAAGCATGGATGCTAGAACAATCATGTTATACCTATCTCCAAAATAGAGATCACATCCGCGACTCACTTCAATCACAGTCTTTTACCCAAATAACCACAAATCAGTCTTGAGTAAACCCTTACGTGTCGATGCACATTTGATTACGCCCTTGTGCTTTAGCACGATAAAGGGCTCGATCTGCCCGCTCAAAACATAATTGTATAGGTTCGTTTTCTGCGAGCTTAGCGACACCAAAACTACAAGTTAAGTGAACATTGTCAGTAAATTGATAATTGTTAATCCTCTGCGCAATCCGCACACACAAGCTTTCAACTAATGGCAATGATGACTGTTGGCAGAGGATAACAAATTCTTCGCCACCCCAACGTGCGACCACATCAGAATCACGCACACAGTGCTGTAATACCTGTGACACTTGCTCAAGGATCCGATCACCGACGTTATGCCCTAGCGTGTCATTAATCTCTTTAAAGTAGTCGATATCAATCATTACAAGGCACATGCCTGCCCCAGCAGATTTATCATGCTGCTCGTTATTAATAAAAAAGCGATTAAAGTAATGTCGGTTATACAATTTAGTTAAAGGGTCGTGGGTAGATAAAAATTCGAGTTCGGCATTTGACGCTTCAAGCTGTTCGCGTAAAGTTTCCAACTGCTTATTCTTATCGGTTAGTCTTCGATTATATTGACTCATAAAGTAAGTTCTCGCCCCAAATATTAGGAGCAACAGACACGTCGCGCAGATAATTTGATACACAAGCGAATAGTTAGTCTCATCTATCACAGTCACATTATTCCACTTCTGATAAATCGTGATCCGCTCTTGCTCACTCACAGTGTTTAAGGCTTTATTTATCACAGGTAACAAGGACTCTTGACCATAAGCAACCCCCATCCGTAACTCATCTTCCGGCCCGCCCCAACCCGCAATTTTTAAATGTTCAAATCCCATTTGTTGAATGTAAGCGTTAACCGAAAACATTGACCCAACAAACAGATCTGCACGTTTATCCAGAACCGACTGCAATCCCGCAGGTTCACTGGCAACAGTAAGCATTTCTATCTGAGGATAATAATGCTGAATATACTCGGCTAAACGATAACCTTTGGGCACGGCTAAAATACGCGTATTGATATTCTCCAATCCTTGCAGAAAAGGCTGTTCTTTAAGTGAAACAAGCACATTTGGTGAGCGGAAATAGACATCACTGAAGTGCAGATAAGTCTCGCGTATTAGCGTTTTATTCAACATAGGGGTTAAATCGCACTGACCACTTTGCAAAAAAGATAAAGTTTCGGTCCAAGAAGATGTCGGCACTAGCTGAAACTTAAGGGAAGAATGTGACTCAACATGACGAATATAGTCCGATGAAATCCCCAGATGCTTACCTTCTCGTATTCCTTCATAGGGCAACCAATCAGGATCAACGCAATAACGGACTATCACAGCAGACTTGGCGCTAACATCTTGATCCGCAAGTTTAGTACTAGACACCATGAAACGATCAGCATTCACCAGTAATGGCATACACAGCAATAGCGACAATAACCTCAATAAGCCACGCAATTCCATTGAAATTTCAACCTAAAAGCTGATGCTAGATGGGGAATGTAAAAAAAGTGTATACGTGAAAACCACACAATACCAATTCCCATCATTGCTTATACGAAACGCTCGTTTGTCCATTGTGTCTTAACGCCTTCGTACATCAGCAAAACTTATCTTCATAAGGTGATCAGTTGATGGGAAAGAACGTTGCTAAGTTCACTCAGTCCTAAATTCACTCAATCTGAGTTTGGTATCACATTTTAAAAAGCCAATATTTATCGCTTGTTTCATCATCAGGGCTATCCTAAATAACCACCCTTACTCGCCATCCAAAGCCATCATAGCGCCTTTTGCAAACTGCGATTATATGCAGCTGCACCTCGCCTTAACTTCTGTAGCTACGTTCTTTGGCCGCCATACCGTGATCATGATGGACTGTGCGGGTGGCATCAAACAAAGATGGCAGAAGATTTTATAATCTGAGATAAAGCTGCCGCCTTATTCTCCGGAACTGAATCTGATAGAACAGTTGTAGCGGATATTAATAGAATTGATATAAAGCCAAATGGTGCAATTATTGGTGTCGTGGAAGGTAAAAAGGGATTATCGAGAGAAAAATAGGAGGAAAACAGACTAATTGAATAGACACTAGGCTGGATTTAACAAATTGCGGACGCAAAAAAGCCAGCTTATTCAGCTGGCTTCGTTACATCTCAATGAG